>CAZVVA010000042.1:0-21519 GCA_964630455.1 uncultured Candidatus Sumerlaeota bacterium | reverse complement strand
CAGCACATTCGGCGAGAGAAAGCGACGTCGAATATCTGTACAAATCACGCATTGAATGCGCTAAAAGCGGCCATATACCTCGGCTCTGTTGGGCCACATGGCCTTCGCCACATCGCCACACTCTGCGCCAAGAAGGCCGCCTATTTGCGCCGCCAGATCGCCGTGCTACCCGGGTTCTCATACCCATTCTCTCAGCCGCATTTTAAGGAGTTTGTCATTCAAACCCCTGAGCCAGCAGACAGGATCGTTGCCTCATTGCGCGAAAAAGGTGTGCTGCCCGGTATTCCTCTCGGGCAATACTACCCTGAACTTGAAAAGTGCCTTTTGGTCTGTGTGACTGAAACAAAAACGCGTGCAGAGCTCGACCGCTTTGTCAATCTGCTGAAAGCAACGAGTCATGGATGAAACATTAATATTCGAACGGAGCGTTGCCGGGCGCCAGGGGGTTTCGCTTCCTCCTGACGATGTCCCGGAGTGCGATATTGCGTCGCTTGTACCTTGCGATTTGCTGAGCACTTCTCCTCCGCCCCTGCCTGAAGTAAGCGAGGGAATTTTGGTGCGACACTATACCAATCTCTCAAGGAAAAACTTTAGCGTGGATACGCACTTCTATCCTCTCGGCTCATGCACCATGAAATATAATCCCAAAATTAACGAAACGCTTGCCTCACTGGAGGCATTTACCCATACCCATCCCTACCAGCCACCGGATATGCTGCAAGGTATCCTTACAATTGCCTATGAACTGGGCGAGATGCTCAAGGAGATTACCGGACTCCATGGCATCTCCCTGCAGCCCTCGGCTGGAGCACACGGGGAACTAACCAGCTTGATGATCATTAAGGCATACTTTCAACAGAAGGGCGAAAGACGAACCAAGATTCTCATTCCCGACACTGCGCATGGGACAAATCCCGCGTCATCCAGTCGCTGTGGGTTTCAGGTACAGCAAATTGCGTCAGATAAACGAGGCCGAATTGACCTGGCTGCCTTGAAGCCTGTGTTAAATGACCAGGTTGCTGCACTCATGGTGACCAATCCCAATACGCTCGGTCTGTTTGAAGAGCAAATCGGTGAGATTTGCGACGCGGTGCACGAAAAGGGCGGTCTTGTTTACCTCGACGGTGCCAATTTCAATGCCATTCTCGGGATTGTAAAGCCGGCGGATTTTGGCGCTGACCTGATGCACATCAACCTCCATAAGACTTTTTCTACGCCGCACGGAGGCGGTGGGCCAGGCGCTGGCCCAATTGTGGTTCGCGATTTTCTCTCTCCTTTTCTTCCTGTTCCGGTTCTTGAGAGACAGCAAGGACAGATCGTTCCCCGGTATGATCGCGGGCATTCCATTGGCAGGGTCAAAAGCTTCCTTGGCAACATGGCCGTGGTAATCAAGGCCTACTGTTACATTCGGATGCTGGGCGCCGAAGGACTGAAGTCCATCAGTGAGCATGCTGTGCTGAATGCCAACTATTTGCTAGCGCGGCTTCGAGGGATTTTCGACGTTCCCTATAACGATCATTGTATGCACGAATTTGTCGTCTCGGCACAGAACCAGAAACAGAAAGGAATTCGTGCACTGGATATCGCCAAGAAACTCCTCGATTACGGCTTTCATCCGCCGACGATCTATTTCCCTTTAATCGTGCCAGAGGCACTCATGATTGAGCCCACTGAGTCGGAAAGCAAAGAGACTCTTGATCAATTTACCCAAGCGCTTGAACGAATTGTTGAGATGGCTGATAAAAACCCACAGGCAATTCTCGATGCACCACTTAGAACACCTGTCACGCGTCTGGACGAATACAGCGCTGCACGTAATCCAATTCTTCGCTGGTTGCCCACCCCTGATGAGTAGCTGACCACGCAGCTATCCCACTTGGCGAATACTTCTTATCTATTGCTAGATTTTGCCTTTGCCCTGCTTCAATATTTGCTGATCGGACTTGGAGACCAGGGCAAATTAATTCGGGCAGGGGACGTTGCGTTTGCCATTCGGTGATACGTCACGGATTTGCAGCGCTTCAGGCACTCACGCTGACATAAGGGGACGGATTAAGGTAAGGAGAAAAAGCGAAAGCCGATGGGATCGTCCGAAGCTGCCCGAAAAGCCGGCACGATCAGGCAACACGGCTTAAACCAGTCACCCAGCTCAGTCGCGGTCGTTCTCCTGTATAAGCAGGGTGATATACTTTTTTAGCTTCTCTTCTTCTTCGCTGCTCATTGTAAGAAACTTCAGGCCAAGCCGACAGGAGGGGAGCTCAATCTCTCGATAGTCAATATATGAAACCTTGGCTTTCAAACTACGAGGCAGAAAATGCTGGTAGCGAATACCGAAACTTACAGTTACCTCCGGCTGGTATTCCTCAATAACTTCCTTAAATCTCTCGTCAAAATTTGTGACGATAACCCGCAAGCCTTTTTCACTGATGTTCTGGGCAATGCCATGAAAGATAAATGTTGGCACATTTTCGCTTGACGCAATGTAATCAACTCTTACGGGAATGTTGATAGACATCCGCTTTGCGCCACGTTTGTCAATATTAATCACCCATTCGCTGCTGCGCGTAAACGGTGTTGCTTCGTTGCGCAATTGTCGTAACGTTGTCTGTTGGCTGCAGACCACGCACTCAAAGACTTTCTCGCCTGCTTCAGACTTCTCAATGATATTTGGGTCTCCACAGTCGCAGTCGAGAAAGACTTCCATGTAGTTACCCTTCTGGCGATAGCGCTTGATTTTAATCATTGGAGTTCATCCTACCGAATAAATAAGGCATATAGTACGAGCCTTTCCCTTACAGCTGTGCTGTTTATCTATGCGATAGATTTAGAAAAAGTAAAGCAAAAAATTGCCACAATGATCACGCGTGAAAGTTACCTCCACGACGTTTTGGAATAAGGTAGCGAACTACCAAGAAACCGCCTACAAGGAGAATGATGAAAACCAGTGTCAGTATATTAAAGTATTTGTCAATGACTAGCTCTATCGCACGGCCATAGTGTTTAAACAGCAATCCGATCGCTCCGCCGACGATAAAGAATCTAGCCGAGCGACTCAATGCTGAAGCAATGCAGAATTTCAGAAAATTCATCCGGAATAAACCCGCTGTAATGGTAAATACCTTGTAGGGAATTGGTGTAAACCCTGCGATGCCCACAGCCCAGACTCCATACTTGTCATAATACCCCTTGGCGCCGTTGTACAATCTATCCGGAGAACTGTGACAGAGTCTCGCGATGAACCGAAATACGCGCTCGCCAAACAAATCGTAAAATTTATAGCCAATCAGATAGCCAAACATGCCCCCAATCAGTGATCCCAACGAGCAAATGAGGGAAAAGACGAAAAAATGCGATGGCGCTCCCATACATAAGGCAATCAGCAACACATCCGGCGGAATCGGAAAAAAGGATGATTCTGCAAAAGCAAGCGTAAAGAGCGCCGGGGCTCCGTACGGGGTTTCGGCCCATGATAACACCCAGTCATATAAGAACCTAACAATGTGCACGGAGTGCCATCCTTTCACGCAGCTTCGCCTGGCAAGCAGCGTGTTGCTGGAATTATAGCTGCATGTACTTCATTCCCTTACCTGCAACAATGCACGCAATGCGGTAGACATAAAACTCAATACGCAGGAGGTAGTTAATCACGTCCAGATGCACGGAGCTGGTTTCGATAGTTTCTCGCAGCCCTTCCTTCAGACGCTTAAGATGCTGTAAATGCAACTCTTGCCCGTAATCAGTTAGCATAGGCTTATGACTAATGACTCGTTCGGCAATCTCGGGTGATGACGACGTCAGGGCAACGATGGTTGCTGATAGATCCTCTGAGACTTTATGGTGCAGCTCTTGCAGTTCTTGTTTACCAGCCTCGGAAAACTCCAGGTTGTTGTGGTACATTTTCTTTGTGAGGACGAGAAGGTTCTTGTCAATTATATCACCGATATTCTCAAGGTCGCTTACAATATAAAGCAGCCCGATGCTCTTTGTCAATTCCTCGTCGCTCAGCTTCTTTTGGGTAAGACTGGTCAAGTACTGAGTAATGGACGTCTGAAGTTTATCAACTTTATCATCCCGACCGTGAATGAAGTCCCATTCCCGATCGTCTCGATTGAAAATCGCATGGCCAATAGTACGCATCATTTCTTCCACAAACCGAGCCATGCGTGAAATCTCCCGAATGCATGAACCGATCGCTATGGATGGGGTATCAAGAATCTGTAGATCCAGGTATTTCGACCGCACCTCTAAAGTTTCATCTGGACGCCGTGGAAGAAAACCGTACACCATTCGTTCTAATAATCCCATGAGGGGCAGAAATAGCAGCGTAATCAGCACATTGAATATGAGATGCGTATTGGCAATCTGCCTGGCCATAGAATCGCTGCCGAGTGGGATAGGAAGGGACGCCATGAAATGCGTGGCGCCTTCTCCGACCATTGCCAGATAAGCCATTAAGGGCAAGAAGATGAGCACGCCGAGCACCTTGAAGAAAAAGTGCGCCCAGGCAACCCGTTTTGCATCGCGTGATGCCCTCAGGCTAGCGAGCAAGGCTGTGGCACAGGTGCCTATGTTCGCGCCAAAAATTAAGGGGATCGTGGCCGGCAGAGCAAATACGCCATGGCGGGAAATGGAAAGCACAATGCCGAGCGTTGCCGCACTGCTCTGGAACAAAGCCGTAAAGAGTGCCGCAAAGACAATTGCCCACAGCGGATAGTGTGTCAACACAAGGATCGCGTTCTGAAATGCCGGAAAGTCTTTTAAAGGTACTGTTACATCCGACATGACCTTCATTCCAAAGAAGATGAACCCAAATCCCAGGAGAATGTTGCCAAGAGCGATATACTTCCGTTGCTTCATCACCACGGTTACCAAGAACCCAACTGCAATCAGCAGCAGCGAATACTCGGCCACGTTAAAGGATATCAGCTGGACCGTGATCGTTGTCCCTATTGCGGCTCCGAAAATAATCCCAAGCGACTGGCGAACCGTCATGATTTTCGTACTGACGAGGGAAACAAGCATTGTCGTTGTGGCGCTGCTGCTCTGCGTAAAGAATGTGCTCAGAGCTCCAAATCCCACACCTTTCACCCGATTCTTGGTCATGTCGCCAATTATTGAGCGCATCCTTACACCACCGGCTGCCTGTAATCCCTCGGCGCCCACCTTCATGCCGAACAGGAAGATTGCTAATCCTCCGATCAGTCCCAGCACAAGCCAGTTTGCCCAACTTGCCCTATGGGCAGTGACAGTATAACGGAGAAACGGAACTTCGCCGGAGTCCGATGGCACATAAAACAAAATTTCGTACTCTCCAGGTTGATCGCCCAGCACACACGCAGCGCGATAGAGCCCTTCCCTATCGGTGATCCCTTTTCCCATCGGGTGCAAGGAAAGGCTTTCTTGTACCTGTGCAGGCTGGCTGAGGATTTTATATAAAATCTGTATTCTTTCAACTGGAGCGCCCTGTGGATCAACTGTCCGGATTATTAAATATTCATTCAGGCGGGAGTTCACGAGGCCTGTTTGTCCATAACCTGAAATATCGCGCCCCTGTTCGTCAAAAGCGCACTCGAGTAGTACAGGGCCAACCAGCTGTAACTGAGAGGCGGGAGAATCGTTGGATACAAATTCCCCAGCTGGCACCAGAGTGGCCTGCACGAGCATAATACCTGCAGCCAGTCCTATAAGAAATCGCCTGTGAGTGTGCTCAAACATCTCGCTTGTTTTCTGCAAAAAGCGCATTTAATATGCCCTGATTCTAAACCAATAGCAAAAAATTCTTTCCTTTGCCGCTAACCGGGCAGTGTCTTTAAAGTCTCGCGGACAGCGGATAGCGTCTTAGCAATATCTTCGTCCGTATGGGCCAGGGAAATAAAGCAGGTTTCGAACTGTGAGGGTGCGAGATACACACCGCGCTGAAGCATTCCGTGGAAAAACTGGCGGTACTTTTCTACACTCGCTGTGAGGGCAGTACGGTAGTCCAGCACGGGCTGATCTGTGAAAAACGTACAAAGCATTGAACCCACTCTCGTGCAATAAGCATTAACGCCCGCCTCCCTAGCTGCATCACGCAATCCATCCTCAAGAACCGCCCCCATCTGCTCAAGTCTCTCATACACCCCATGTTCCTTCATAATACGCAAGGTGGCCAACCCAGCGCTTACTGCCAGTGGATTGCCGGAAAGCGTGCCTGCCTGATAAACTTTACCTGTTGGCGCGATTGCCTGCATAATTTGTCGCGCTCCCCCATACGCACCCACCGGCAGGCCGCCTCCGATGATCTTTCCCAGAGTTGTGAGATCAGGTTGGATTCCGTAACGCGCCTGAGCACCACCATACGCTAGCCGAAAACCCGTGATGACTTCATCGAAGATCAATAATGCGCCGGATTTTCTCGTGAGCTCGCGCAGCCCTTCCAGGAATCCCGGACGAGGAGGAACTACACCCATGTTCCCAGCCACTGGCTCGACAATTACCGCAGCAATCCGGTCGCCTTCACGACGAAAGACATGCTCCACAGCATCCAGATTATTATATTCCAGACCAACGGTATCGCTGGAAGTTCCACGTGTGACTCCGGGGCTATCGGGAATTCCCAACGTAGTAGCGCCTGACCCGGCCTTTACCAGCAGACTGTCCACATGCCCGTGATAGCAGCCGTTAAACTTTATGATCTTATCGCGTCCAGTTACGCCTCGTGCCAGCCGGATGGCCGACATCGTAGCTTCCGTGCCAGAGTTCACCAGGCGCACCTGTTCAACTGAATCAATTGCTTCACAGATCAGGCACGCCAGCTCTGTTTCATGCTCCGTCGGGGCACCAAAGGAGGTTCCTTGTTTTGCGGCTTCGGTTATAGCACGAACCACATTCGGATGGGCGTGTCCTAGAATTAGCGGGCCCCACGAGCAGACATAGTCAATGTACTCATTTCCATCAGCATCAATAATTTTCGAGCCCTTCCCCGAGCAAATAAATAGCGGCTTGCCTCCAACAGCACGAAACGCCCGCACAGGGCTATTTACCCCACCCGGGATATATGCTTCTGCCTCTTGAAAAAGCTGACCCGATTTTGTCAAGTTACGTTTCATTTATGAAATCTCTGCCAGCAGGACGCTTGGGGTTCATGTCTTATGTCTTTACGCAGCCTGATACCAGCCAGCCGCCTCATAGTCCAAATTATTCGACACAGGGCGGTGTTGTTTCACTACTACGCCTCCGAAAGCGCAGCAATTCCCGGCAGCTCCTTTCCCTCAAGAAACTCCAGCGACGCTCCCCCGCCAGTCGAAACGTGCGTCATCTTATTAGCCAGCCCATATTGGTTGACCGCCGCAGCGGTGTCACCCCCGCCAATAATCGTTGTCGCATCCAACCCAGCCAATAGCTGAGCAATTTTTTTCGTGCCTTCGGCAAATTTATCAATTTCAAACACCCCAACTGGGCCATTCCAAACGACTGTTTTTGCTCTCTTGATTTCCCCGGCGAATTGTTCATAAGTTTGAGGTCCGATATCCACACCCTGCCACTCTCTTGGGATCTCCGTGACTGGCACTACACGGGTGCTGGCTGTAGGATCGAATTTATCAGCTACCAGGCAATCAGTCGGCAGCTGAAAAACCTCGGGTGCTTTTTCAACGTCCTGTAGAATTTCTTTCGCAGCCTCCAAAGTTTCTTCTTTCAGTAAAGACTTGCCAATCTCCAGTCCCTTTGCCTTAAGAAAAGTATATGCCATTCCGCCGCCGATGAGTAGCGCATCAACTTTTTTCAGAAGATTCTTAATAACACCAATCTTGGTTGATACTTTTGCTCCGCCGAGAATCGCCACGAGAGGCCTGGCTGGCGACTCCAGCGCCTCACCCAGGTATTTGAGCTCCTTTTCAATCAGAAATCCTGCCGCATTCTGTGATACGAAACGGGTGATTCCTACGGTCGAAGCATGGGCACGGTGCGCCGTGCCAAAAGCGTCATTGACGTACAAATCTGCCAACGCAGCAAGCTGCTTTGAGAATCCTTCGTCATTCTTCGTCTCCTCTTCATGAAATCGGAGATTCTCCAAAAGTATTGCCTCGCCGTCTCGCAGTGCCGCGACCATCTTTTCAACCTCAGGCCCTATGCAATCTGGCGCCATCTTGACCTCTTGTCCCAGAATCTCGGACAGTCGCTTTACCACAGGCCGCAGCCTGAGCGACTCCTTAATTTTGCCTTTTGGCCGGCCCAGGTGTGACGCTAGAATAGCTCTCCCGCCTTGGTCGAGAATGTAGCGTATGCTTGGTAATGATGCCTGAATACGGCTATCATCAGTTATACGACCCTGCCCATCGAGGGGAACATTGAAATCAACCCGAACAAATACCCGTTTTCCTTTGAGCTCTAATTGGGTAACGGTTCGCTTAGCCATTGTGACATACCCCTTAAGGCGAAATACGGAAATCGCCATTTTCTGCAGATTCAGAAGCGTATCAATTTTCTGCCACCGTGATCAAAAATAATTTAAATATTGCACTTCGCGGTGGTAGTCAATAGCTTTTTCCTCAATAACTGCTCAAGCACAGTACTGGGACAGAGGTTCACGTGCAAGCGATAAAAGTTTGCTTTACAGTCGGCATAGTGCTGTGCTAACATTTTGTCCGATTAAGCACCAGTGGAGTTATGTATGAGCAATTCGTCGAGAATTCGCCATGTTCTTGCCCTGCTTCTTATTCTGTTTGCCGCAGGATTTCTTCGCTTTCACACGCTTGACACGCGCGACCTGTGGTACGATGAAGTCTTTACCTACGAGGTCTCGCATCTTTCTCTCTCCCAGTTGATCTCTGAGCTCTCAAGGGATACCTCTCCCCCACTCTACTTTCTTATGCTCAAAGGCTGGTCAGGCATCCTGGAGAATGTACTGAACCTGAGAAGCCTATCTATCGTTTGGGCACTGCTTGGGATTTGGGGTGTCTATCTGCTCGGCTCGCAATTGTTCTCCCGAAGCGTTGGCCTGTATTCGGCTCTTCTAGTAGCTGTGAATCCATTTCACATCTACTATTCACAAGAGTTGCGCATGTATACCGCCTATACAGCTATGCTCGTGTTCGCGGCATATTTTCTTGTAAAGGCTATGTCGGGACAAATGAGGCGCGGTTGGCTTATAGCTGCGCTCTTCAATGCCATGGCGCTCTATACGCACCATCATGCAGCCTTTTTCATTTTCGGTGAGTACCTGTTTGTCTTGTACGTTATAAAAAACAGAGGCAACACTGTTCTCCGGAAAGGTTTCCTCAGCAGCCTGCTCGTCACCGGAGTGGCCGTGCTCCCGTTGCTTCCCCTCGTGCTGATACAGGCCACGAATAATCTCGGCAAGATCGCGTGGATCCCCACACCCTCGCTGAGCGATTTGCCACGGAGCTTCTTTATCGCATTCTCGTACTACTTTTATGCAACACAGGAAGCGTGGTGGATGTGGGCGATCTACGGCCTGTTGTTTTTGATTTTGGTATGGGGGAATTGGGGTATCTGGCGTGATAAAACCCCGCGCTCGGGTCTGATTTTTCTCCTTTGCACTGCCATTTTCCCCGTCGTTTTCATGTTTGTACTCTCATATTCCTCGATCAAATTCTTCCTGGCTTCCCGCTATATTATCGTCTCGCTTATCCCATTCGTCCTTCTTCTCTCCGCACTTCTTGTTAGGTTACGATTGAGAACACAATGGATTAAGACCATGTTGCTTGTGACAATCGCCATCAACGGTATTGCATTTGCGTGGATTCAAAATCTCAAGAATCACAAACCTCACTGGCGCAAGCTGACGCGGATTATTGACCTGGAGGTTCGCCCTGAGGATCCGCTGATTGCCCTAGGCAGCCACTGGATGAACGGCTATTTACACTACTCCAGATATGACCATCCAATCATTGAATTGAGCTCATTTATGGGGCAGGCTGAGGAAAAACCGCAGCGCTTTTTCCTGTTTCAGCTTAATAACGCCAAACCAGAAGATGCCGTATTTCCCAGGCTCTTGCTCGACGTGCTTGATCACTGTTCAACCAGTACAGTTCTGTTTGAGTACATATATACGTTATCCGTACATCGTGGAACGGATTTTGAAAAGCTGCGACGATGGTATTCACTTCGGGAAGATGCGAGCAGGGATGAGCTTGTCAGCCAGGAGTTTCTGGTGTTCCTGGGTGCGGAATCAGGATCATTTGATTACAACCCTGGGTTTGGCACATTGCGAATTGATAGCGAATACTCACCATACCGCTGGACTGTTGGTGAACAGAGTGTGTTCCGTTTTCCAGTGGCACTCGAGCCGGGCCTTTACCTCCTTGGGCTCAAGGCAGGCTTTTCTCATCCCGAAGAGATAACCGACTACAACTTAGAGATTGAAGTGAATGACTGTTTCTACGAACAGCGCAAGGCGGTTACTACGTACAGCCCCTTTTACTTCTACGTTCTGTTTCAACAACCTCAGAATTCCCTCACGGTCTCCTGCAATTCCTCGACATGGATTCCAAAAGAGTACTTTCGGAGCGACGACGACCGTCCCCTCGGTTTTCACTTTCATTGGCTTAGCTGTGTACACGCTGACTTGAAGCCGTTTTGTAAAAAGGGATACCTGGCCTTTTACGACATTGGCTCCCCTGCGGACAAGACCTTGGTCAATGAGGGATGGTATTCTGCAGAAGCCTTTGATGACACGACGTTGCGCTGGACCTGGCATACCGCAGTGATAACTCTCCCTCTGCTGGAGGAAGCAGCCCAGGTCAAGACACTAGTCTTGAATTTCATCAGCAAATTTCCCGATTCCATCAAGTCCCCCATGCTGGAGATCAGCATTAACGGAACCCCGCTGCCGCCAGTGCTGATTGAAAATGGATGGGTTGAGCGCACAATTCCAGTGCCGCCGGTCTTCCATACCGGCCCAAACAGAGTGTGCATACGCACCCCTATCTGGATTCCTGCAGAGACCCTCGACTCAAGGGATTGGCGCGAACTTGGCATTCAGATTAACTGGATCGCCTTACGATAGCCGACCTTGCGTTATGTGAGACAGGCGACGCGGTGGGCGATCTAAAGCTCACTTTCCAATTCGGATCGCACAAGGGACAGCACATAAAGTTCTATTTGACTTATTAAATATTTTTATCTTATAAAGCAGTGGAGTTACGTAGATATCACACTCGGCAAATTTAACGTTTTTCCATCAGGAACAAATGAGCAAAATCGGATGATTCAGATTCAAGGCCTCAAAAAGAGTTTCGACCAGCACGCTGTACTGGATGGAATTGATCTGCACGTCCAGAAAGGTGAGACGCGTGTCATCATCGGTGGCAGCGGCGAAGGGAAATCCGTTCTGCTCAAAATTATTATAGGGCTCATGGAGCCTGACGAGGGTACTATTATTCTTCGGGGCATTCGTGCTGATTATCGCAATCGCCACTCGCTCCAGGAGGTGCGCAAGTTCGTTGGCATGTTGTTCCAGAGCTCTGCGCTTTTCGATTCAATGAGCGTACGCGGGAACGTGGGCTTTGCTCTTGACGAAAACTCGCTGCTCACTCCTTCTCAGATTGACAGCATTGTGCGAGAGAAACTAGCTCTTGTTAATCTCGAAGAGGTTGAAGAAATGACGCCTGCAGAATTAAGTGGTGGTATGAAAAAGCGGGTTAGTCTTGCACGTGCCCTTGCGGCGAATCCAGAAATCATGTTGTACGACGAACCTACGACCGGTCTTGACCCGATCAACGCAGATGCTATTAATAATCTTATACTTGACTTGCAGCGCAAACTCTCCGTTACGTCGCTGGTGGTCACTCATGATATTCAGAGTGCCTGTAAGGTAGCAGATAGGATTTCGATGCTTCATCGTGGGAAAATCATTGCGACGGGAACTCCGCAAGACATCAAGCGGTCTTCAGACCCTTATGTTCGTCAGTTTATCGCCGGACAGGCTGAAGCAATAGCGCAGGAGCGATTGGTATGAAATGCCCGCATTGTGCCTTTGATCTTCAGAGGATTCCATTGAAGAACGTTTACGTCTGGACGTGCGCGGAATGTGGGGGCGGCTGGTTTAACGTGAGTGACCTTGAAGAGGTGATCATTAAGAAATATCCCCTATCGCATCTTCCCAGCCCTACAAAGGAGCAGATGTCCAAGACTGAACCCGCATCCCGGCTCATATGTCCCATTTGCCAGGGATCAGTGGGGCTGATTAGCATCAAATCGCTAGCTGGCGGCAATATTGCTACAGAAGCCTGTACAGTGTGCCACGGTCGATGGCTGAGCGGGGAAACTATGAGCCGGCTGAAAGAACGTAACCGGCCCTCTGGCCTTGCAACATTTCTCAAACGACTCTTTGCTCCCTCACATCGAGGACGAGGAGCCAAGGATACTAAGTAAGTGCGGCAGAAAGACATGCTCAAAAAACGCCTCCTCATCGTTTTGCTGAAAAGGAAAAAGCTGTGAGACAAAAAACTGAGATTATCATCGGCTTATTCAGCATTATTGCATTCCTTATACTCATAATCTTTACTGTCAACATCCAGCAGTTCAATATCTTTACGCCAAAGTATGAACTGCATGTATACTTCAAGCAAATTAGAGGCCTTGAAGTTGGTGCTCCAGTGCATGTTTATGGTGCGGCAACTGGCCAAGTGGCAAAGATCAGCTATGTTAAGGGTGAGTATCCAGTCAAGGTCGTCTTGAGAATCAGAAAGGGAGTGAAAATATTCAGCAATGCGGTAATCCGTGTGTCCATTGCGGGCTTGATTGGTGAAACCCGTGTTGACATTGATGCGGGCACTTTTGATAACCGGCTTCTGGACGACAGCGACATTGTTTTTGGAGCTGAGACGGTAGACATGTACCAGGTTCTGAGTCTTGCGCCAACCATAATCGAGGACGTGGCTGCAACTATTCAAGCCGTCAAAACCTTTGTAACGGATGAGGAAAACCGAGAGGCCTTTTCCGGGACGCTCGTCTCACTTGATTCCATTACGAACCGCCTGGATCGCATGCTAGGGGCAACGTCAGACGATATCAGCGAAACTGCACAAAACCTTAGAGAAGCTACGGAAAGCCTGAATGAGATCATCAGACGTGTAGATAGCATGATCATTGATACCAGTGCCGACTTTGAGGAAAGCCGCTCTCTTATAAAGTCAACACTGGCGGATATTCAGAGCCAGAGTGATACCATTACTACCAAGGTTAAGGAAATTCTTGCCAAGGTTCACGTAACAGCAGATGACCTGCACACCATTATCAGTGAAAACAAGAATCAGCTCGCTCAGCTAAGCGAAAACCTGAATACAGGCACAGCCCAGCTAAACACCATCCTTGAAAAGATAGACCGCGGCCAAGGCACGGTTAGCCTGCTGATCAATGATCCTACACCCTTTTATGACCTACGCGATACTCTGAAAGCGATTAAGACGTTGCTCCTGGGCAAAGAAGAACAGGTTTTTGATACCGTAATACCGTATGAACGTAAACCATAAGACACCGTCTTGTTATGTCTTTTAGATTGCGTGCCAATGTCCCTTCTGTTTCCGTTTTTCAAACGCTCCAGATAGCTTGGTTCCGCATCAAATAAACAGAGAAAATTGCCAATGCCTGAGACTGCGCTCCGGAGGTTTCCATTGTCTGGGAAGCCTAGCATAGTGCTTTTCTTTGCGTTTCTCGCCCTTTACCTGCTGACAATGGGAGGTCACCTCTACTCACCAGACGAAGAACTGATGTTCCGCACCACACAGTCCCTGGCGCTTCGCGCTAGTCTGGCCGTTGAGCCACTGGCAGGGTTCGCCACAAAGCGTGGCATTGACGGGCGGGAATACGCCCAATACGGAATCGGCCAACCAGTACTTAGCATTCCTTTATACTATCTTGGCACGTTGCTCACAAAAATCGTACCTTCACCAGGCGTGCAGCGCTTTCAGTGGGACACAACGCAGTATCACGACCGCTCGCCGGATGCAGTACTGCTGCGTTTTGGCGTTTCCTTGTTTAACCAGTTCATTATGGCACTCTTGGTCGTCGTGGTGTACGCATTTTGTTATTACCTAACGCGCGACAGAATAGCGTCTCTCCTGACCGCCATTCTGTTTGGCTGCGGGACCATGGCTTGGGTGCATTCAAAAACCTACTTTAGCGAGCCCCTGGCCGCACTCTGCACCTTATCTGCTTTCTTCTTGCTGTATAAAGGATTACGTGAGCACCGGCCAGTGTTGCTGCTACTCGCAGGAACCCTAGCCGGATACGGTGTGCTGACTCGATTGGATACTCTTCTTACGATTCCTGGATTTTTGCTGCTGATTGTGCTTGAAAATTGGGCCACCTTCAGAAGGTGCATAGGAGAGCAGGCAGCCAGACCTCTTCAGTTTATCCGGGCGCAATACGCTACAGGAGATTCTTTACGCGCCTATAGCTTTTTTCTGCCCATTATTGTTATTCTACTGCTGATCGTTATGCTGAATAAAATGCGGTTCGGATATTTCCTGGCTACTGGCTATGAAGATCAAGCCGAAGGTTTGCGGTTTACGACACCACTGCTGGCCGGGCTCTATGGGTATCTCTTTAGCGTTGGCAAAGGGATCTTTTTCTTCTCCCCGGTCCTGGTGCTGTTCTTCTTTGCTATTAAAAAATTCACGTACGAGTTTCGCAATGCCGCAATCTCCTTGCTTACGATTATCCTTGGCTTCCTTCTTGTCCATGCAACCTGGCAAAATTGGACGGGCGGATGGTGCTGGGGGCCTCGGCACATCTTTCTGGTTCATGCGTTTGTAGCGGTGCCTATTGTTGCGTTTCTGACCACCCCACGTAGCGCTGCAGTGCGCATCGCTTATTTAGTGCTCCTCCTGTTAGGCATTGCAGTGCAGCTTTACGGCACGAGCCAGAACTTTATAGACTATTACATTGAGTTCTATCGCACACCCCAAAATCCGCCCAATTGCTATGCGCTATATTGCGCGGACGATAGTATGCTGCTCGATCAGAGTTACGTGCTTCTTGCCCGCAGCAATGAAGATCACTCGCTACAACAGATTAATCTCTGGGAACTTATTGCTCCGCTGAACGATTCCATCTACGTTCCACATAACTCCCAGTGGAGCAAATATGCCATGATGCTTGGCCAGGGGAAACACGATTTCTTCTGGATCCATTTTTTGTTCTCGAAAGCAAAAATGCAAGAATAGAGATATGTACGCGTCGCGCTTTGTCTGCGGCGTACGCAGTAGCGAAAATGCTCTAACACGGACTCGCCGCAATGTCCCCACCTGAACAGATTATTACGCTCGAAGGAACACTTGAGCGCATTGTTTATTCTAATGAGGCCACTCACTACACAGTGGCGCAGTTCCGCGAAGAAGCCCAGCCTGACGTAGTGACCATCGTCGGCAATCTCGTGGGTGTAAATCCAGGCGAATCGCTTCGCATAACAGGGAAATGGACCCACGACCGAAAATATGGACGACAATTTCTTGTTGATTCCTATACGCCTAAATTCCCAGTTTCTGTTGCTGGTATCGAAAAATATCTTGGATGCGGGCTTATTAAGGGCATTGGTGAAGTCTTTGCCAGTCGCATTGTCAAGCGCTTCGGAGAAGAATCGCTTCGAATCATTGATACTGAGCCCGAGCACTTGGTCGAGGTCGAAGGCATCGGTCCTAAGCGTATCGCATGCATTGTGGATACCTGGCAGAAGCAAAAGCGCATCCACGATGTTATGCTCTTCTTGCAGGAGCACTGCGTCTCGCTTAGCTACGCTATGAAAATCTACAAACAGTATGGTCAGCAGGCGATTCGCGTGCTACAGAGCAATCCCTACCAGCTGGCCCTTGATATTCAAGGCATCGGATTCAAGACCGCTGATTCCATCGCTCAGCGGCTGGGCATTGCGGAAGACTCTCCACTTCGGGCACAAGCCGGAATTCTCCATATCATGAATGAATTTGTCGAAGCCGGCAATACCTTTTGCCCCTTTGAGCTACTGGTTGAAAAGGCCAAAAACATGCTTGATATTGACGAGCAACTGGCCATGGAGGCCATAGAGGTGTTGCGTCGTGCGCACCGGGTTGTCGTCGAGCAATTACCCGACCAGACAAGAGTAGTTTTCCCAAAAGCTCTTTACGCATGCGAAAGAGGCATCGTGGGCTTCCTGTGCCAGCTAGTTGAAACAGCCAAGCCGTACTCACTGGATAATATCAACACAGAAATCGAGAAGTTTGAGCACGAGTACAAATTTGCCCTTGCTGATGCGCAGCGCGATGCCGTTCGCCGTGCGCTTGCAGGCGGAGTGATGGTTATCACTGGTGGCCCAGGTACAGGCAAAACTACGATTGTGCGTGCTATAATTAAGATACTCGGCAAGCGCAGCATGCACATTCAACTCTGTGCTCCAACAGGCCGCGCTGCAAAGCGCCTGTCGGAACTAACGGGCATGCCCGCCGCAACCATTCACCGCATGCTGCACTATAAGCCGCGGGAAGGCCAATTCCTTTTTAACCAAACGAATCCCTTGAAAGCTGATCTCATCATTGTGGATGAATCCTCAATGATGGATGTTCCGTTGACGTTCTACCTCCTGAGAGCTGTACCTCCCACTGCATCTGTAATCTTTGTAGGCGACGTTGACCAGCTTCCCTCTGTCGGCCCGGGGAATGTTCTGGCTGACCTCATTGTGTCAGGTATTGTTCCGGTAGTTACTCTTGACAAAGTGTTTCGACAGGCACGGCGAAGTTTGATTATTGCAAACGCTCACCGTATCAACAAAGGCGAGTTTCCCATTCTACCCTCAGCGAAAAAATCGCCACTGCCCGATTTCTTCTTTATCCCAAAGCCCCGTCCAGAAGAAGCCCTGGAAACCATCAAGTCACTTGTGCTAGAGCGGATTCCCCAGCGGTTCGGCTTTCATCCTGTTGATGAGATCCAGGTCATTACGCCGATGTATAAAGGCATACTGGGGGCAAACAATCTGAACCACGAACTCCAGGCACTGCTTAATCCCGATCCAAATGTTCTGCATCGTGGGGGGATGGAACTTAAAGTTGGCGATAAGGTAATGCAACTTAAGAACAACTACCAGAAGGATGTATATAATGGCGACATTGGTGTCATCACAGCCATTGATCGCGAGTTCCACACCGTCAAGGTTCTCTATGAAGGTCGCACCCTCGAATACACTTATGATGAGCTGGACGAGATTTGTCTTGCTTACGCTATTTCTGTTCATAAATCCCAGGGAAGCGAATATAAGGCCGTGGTCATTCCTATTCATCCGCAACATTACATCCTGCTTCAGCGCAATTTGCTCTATACAGCAATTACACGTGGCAAAAAACTGGTGTGCCTGGTGGGAACCAAACAGGCCCTGGCCATTGCTATTAGAAACAACAAGATTCAGGTGCGCTTCTCCGGTTTGCGCCAGTGGCTTCAGCGCGATCTGAAACCCTTGCCAGGCGCAGCACCCCAAGTCTAATGGCAAAGCCTTCCAGAAACAAAATTCTCAGCCCCACCCGTGTTAAATTCCAGTTGCAAACGGCCATGAGGTGTGCTTAGTAATTCAACCTCAATCTATTAGAGCACCAGATTCAGAAAAGCAGAGATACCCCTATGAAACGTGCGCTTATCACTGGAATCACAGGCCAGGATGGGTCATGTATTGCGGGATTACTTCTGTCCAAGGGCTGCCAAGGATAAGATTCAGATTAAGTCAATCGTGCCGCACTGCACGGTCTCATCACTTAGATGTGGTGTTTCTGTCTAAAACCATAAATCGTTGCAGCACCAATAAAGATTTATGACATACTTTCACTATCGCCAATCCACCCTTTACTGTGAGAAGGTCAACATCGAGCGGCTTATCAGGGCCGTTCCGACCCCGTTTTATCTGTATAGTTACAATTCTCTCGTCTCAAACTACAAGACGGTCAGCACATCTTTCGCAGCCGTGAATCCTCTTATTGCCTATTCCATGAAGTCAAATTTCAGCTGGGCCATTTGCCAGAGCCTTGCCCGTCTCGGCTGCGGCTTTGACATTGTATCCGGAGGTGAACTGCGACAGGCACTGCGCACTGGTGTGCAGCCAGAGAAGATTTTGTTCGCCGGCGTGGGAAAATCGCCCAAAGAGATCGAATACGCCATTAAAGCAGGCATCCTGATGTTCAATATCGAGTCCTTGCCCGAGGCGTACGTCATTGATGAAGTTGCGAAAATTCTGGGCAAAAAGACGCGCGCTGCAGTCCGGGTGAATCCTGATATTAATCCTGATACGCATAAGTATATTACCACAGGCACTAAGGAAGATAAATTTGGCGTGAATTTTGGCTTAGCTTTTGACGCAATACGTGAAATCTGTGCTTTGCCGCATATCGAGTTCATGGGTCTCCACTCACATATCGGAAGTCAGCTTCTAAATCCAGACTCTTATGTTGAGGCGCTGAAGCGATTGGGAGTGCTGATCAGAAAATTAGACCAGTGGGGCATCCGTATCCAGACGCTCAATCTTGGCGGAGGCTTTGGCATTGCTTATGAAGAAGGTCAGAAGGCATTTGACATTGCGGAACTGGCGAGCAAAATTATTCCTACCGTTAAGTCTCTGGGATGCCAGTTTATCCTCGAACCCGGCCGATTTCTGGTTGGCCCGGCTGGTGTGCTGGTAACCAAGGTGCTGTACGTGAAAAGGCGGGCGAATAAGACATTTGTGATTGTGGATGCAGGGATGAACGACCTGATCCGTCCGAGTCTCTACGCCGCATATCATCGAATTATCCCGGTCAAAGACCATCAGCGGCACCTGGAGGATAATGTTGATATTGTTGGCCCGGTATGCGAATCAGCAGATTTCCTGGGGCTCTCACGTCGTTTCCCAACAGTCGAGCCTGGCGAATATCTAGCGGTTTGTGATGCCGGTGCGTACGGCTATGTGATGGCCTCAAATTATAATTTTCGTCCGCGATGCGCAGAGATTATGGTTCGTAATTCCCGGCACTATGTAATTCGTGACCATGAGCAGTTGCGCGAGATAAGCAAGCATGAGAAGCTACCATCATTCTTAAAAAAATCTCAAAAGAAACGCTGAGAACGGGACGCCGTACATCTATCCATAAGCATCATTTGTCCTTTATATGCTGTATCCTTAACATGAACCAGCCGTATTCCTATAGCGAGCAGCTCATTGAGGAAAGCAAGCGCTGTCACAGCGGGGCACGCCCCACGCACGACTGGTCACACACATGGCGCGTGGTAAGGTTATGCCAGATGATAGGCGAAAAGGAGGGCGCTGACCCAGAAGTGCTGTTTGCCGCCGCCCTATTGCATGACATTGCGCGTGACGAGGCCGACAAACGCAATGTCTGCCACGCCACACTTAGCGCAGACAAGGCAAAGCCCCTGCTTCACCGCTGCGGATTTCCGCCATCAAAGATTCATGCCGTGATCCACTGTATTGAAACACACCGCTTTAGATCTGATGCACCGACTCGGACACTTGAAGCACAGGTGCTCTTTGATGCCGATAAGCTCGATGCCCTCGGAGCGATTGGGGTCTGTAGGGCGTATGCGTTTGCTGGTGAGAACGGGCAACAACTCTATTCGTCGCCGCCCCAAGCATTGCTCTTGACAAGAACTATTAACCATGCCGATTATTCCCCCGTAGTGGAGTTTGCTGTTAAGTTGAGCCGCCTGAAAGCGGCTATGCAGACCAGAACCGGCAGGGAATTCGCAGAAGACCGCCACAACTTCATGCAGGCATTCTTTCTGCACTTGCAAGAGGAGGTCGAAGGCTTGCGATAAAACGGAGGCTCGCAGAGAACCGAAACAGACACCCCAGGACGTAGATTAAAATGCAGCAGCCAGTTTATCTGAATAATCAGAATCAGCTTATTGCGGGCACGCTCCACCTCCCCGACTCTTCTCTATCTCCATTTCCTGCAGTACTGTTCTGCCACGGGTTCAGCGGTCATCGGATTGAAACACGACGCCTTTTTGTTCGCTTCTCCCGCTACCTGGCCGAGCACGCCATCGCCAGTCTGCGATTTGACTATAGAGGATCCGGCGAAAGCGACGGAGATTTTCAGCATTTTACGGTGTACGATTACATCAGTGATGGGCATGAGGCCCTTCGTGCATTGACCCATGATACGCGCATTGATGCACAACGGATTGGAATTCTTGGCTTCAGCTTAGGAGGTTGTGTAGCAGCATATCTCAGCGCAGAGCACCCAGGCATTAAGGTCGTCGCGCTCTGGTCTCCAGTGGCAGAGCCCCTGGAGACATTTCGGCGCAGTGTGGATCACTTTCCTGATCTCGCTCAGTATAGTGATGAGGCTTATCTGGAGCACAATGGCATCCCAGTTGGAATTCGTTTTCTAAAAGAACTCAACAGGCTCAGGCCTTTGGATAAACTCACGGCAACTCATATCCCCGTGCTCCTTTGTCATGGCACTGCAGATGAGGTCGTGTTGCCCGAATCCACGGAACACTTATATACAGCGCTCTCTCAGCACAAGCGCGATGTTGAAAAACTTTATCTGCACGACGCAGGCCATAACTTCACATCGCTCACAAAGGATCATCAACTCTTTGAGAAAACTGCTCAGTGGTTTGAAAAATATTTACGTGCCGGGCATGATGGTCATCTCGATCATCCGGTTTAGCAACGGTAAAATATACCAGTCAGGCCAACTTTTTCACGAAAGGAACCAACGATGTCTTTCTTGCGCAAGTTATTTCAGAGATCAAAGTTAAATCATGGACGGAAAGACCTACGGGTCGAGCTGAACGCTCCGGTGTCGTTACAGATTGGGGACAACTATAAGACGGAGCGTGCGCTGCTGAGAGATCTCTCGCTCAGCGGAGCACGGTTCGAAGTCAGCCTGCAAGGCCCAATTCCGAAGTTAGATATTTTCTATTTGCTCCCCTGCTCATTTTCCCTGCCCAAAAACCAGGGCCTGTTCAGCTGCACTATAGATGTGACGCGCATCTATACCACGAACGAAAAAGAACAGCCCGTCTACGGAATTGCAGTTAAATTTATCAATTTGGGCAAGGAAGAACAGCTGCGACTGGAGAAATACATTATAGAAAAGGCCCCACAATGATACTAAATTCGCTGAAACTGTTCATCGCGTTTTTTAAGGTCGGGTTGTTTGGTTGGGCTGGTGGTACAGCGCTAATTCCTCTGATTGAATATGAATGCATAACCAATAATGCTTGGATGACGCGTGAACAATTTGCCGAATTGATCGCGGTGGCGAGTTCCGTTCCCGGGGTGTTCGCGGTCAAACTCGCGGGCTACATCGGCTATCGCATCTCGGGCCCTTTAGGCCTCCTGGCCAGTATGACTGGCATTATTCTTCCAGGACTCCTTCTCCTGTTTCTGGCATATGCAATTCTCCTGAAATACCAGGAAGTACTGGTAGTCAAAAAAATCATGCTCGGCATCAAGTATGGCGCAGCTGGCTTTACTGCATATTCGATCTTCAAGGTGCTTCCCCACGACTATCCCGATAAGCGCACCCTAGTGCTCGGCCTATTTCTCACAGC
>CAZVVA010000041.1:0-21558 GCA_964630455.1 uncultured Candidatus Sumerlaeota bacterium | reverse complement strand
CAAGAACATCGGCAGAACCGCACTTGCTTGTGATGCCGCGATTGCCGTGCTTGGCGACATAGACACCGGCTCCTGCTGCCACTAGCGCAGCGGAGGGGGATATATTGAACGTCTTGAGAACAGCACCACCCGTACCGCATGTATCAAGAACGGCCATCTCGGAAGATGTGGTAATCTTAACCGCCTTATTGCGAAGCGTTTTAACAAACCCCACAATCGTCGAGACGGTTTCACCGCGAATCCGCAGCGCAGTGATGAATGAAGCAATCTGACAGGGCGTTGCAGTGCCAGACATAATCTCATCCGCCACCCTGATGGCTTCCTCCTCACTCAACGCCTGGCCTGCAATCAGCTTTGCAATAGCCTCTTGAATCATTCTTCTCGCTCCGCAAAAATTCGCTCGCCTCTACGCACAGGATGCCCGTGCCAATGTCATGGAATTTGGCAGCATGGACATTCTTGCCCGTAATTTGCTGAAGGGGCGAAATATCTGAACCTGAGAGATATCTACAAAATGTTCATTTTGTTAGTAGATCTACACCTATTCATAGCGACAGAAAGTTCTTCAGTATCTTCTTGCCTTCACCAGTCAAAATTGACTCGGGATGGAACTGTACACCCCAGACCGGGTACTCCCGATGCTTCAGACCCATGATAATCCGATCCTCAGTCCAGGCAGTTTGTACCAGCACCGAAGGAAGATCTTTGCTGCTGACGACCAGGGAATGGTAGCGTGTGGCTTCAAAGGGATTGCTCAGGCCCTGAAAAATCCCCTCGCCGCTATGATGGACGAACGAGGTCTTGCCGTGCATGACCTTTTCAGCACGCGTCACTGTGCCCCCGTAAACCTGACCGATACTCTGGTGACCCAGGCAAACGCCAAGGATAGGAATTTTCTGTCCGAATTCCTTGATGATCTGCATGGAGACCCCTGCATTATCAGGCGTTCCAGGCCCAGGAGAGATGACGATTTTCTCGGGACTAAGTCTGGCAACCTCATCCACGGTGATATTGTCATTGCGAAAGACTGTAGACTCAGCACTAAGTTCACCAATATACTGAACTAGGTTATAGGTAAAGGAATCGTAGTTATCGATCACGAGGATCACAGCAATCCTCCCCGGGCCATTTCGATCGCTTTGATCATCCCCTTGGCTTTGTTCACCGTTTCATAGTATTCATTTTCCGGCTGCGAGTCAGCCACAATCCCTGCACCTGCCTGAATATAAGCAACGTCATCCTTCACAATAACTGTGCGGATGGTAATGCAAGAGTCAAGGTTGCCATCGAAGCTAAAATAGCCGACAGCCCCGGCATATGGACCACGCTTCACGGATTCCATCTCGTCAATGATCTCCATAGCCCGAATCTTCGGGGCGCCGCTCACAGTTCCAGCTGGAAAACATGCCTTCAGCACCTCTACGCCGTCGTATTCCTTGCGCAATTTCCCGGTGACATTTGACACAATGTGCATCACGTGAGAATAGCGCTCGATTACCATTAAATCACTCACCCTCACTGATCCAAACTCGCAGACCCTGCCGCAGTCATTGCGCCCCAGGTCAACCAGCATGATATGCTCGGCGCGTTCTTTTGGATCCGCCAGAAGCTCCTTCTCCAGGACCTGATCCTCCTCTGGCGTTTCCCCGCGCCGGCGTGTTCCTGCAATAGGACGGAGCTGAACCTCGCCTTTGTTTACCTTGACGAGAATCTCCGGACTCGAGCCAATGATTTTCAACCCGCCGAATTTCAGGTAGAACATATATGGCGACGGGTTAATCGCACGTAGCGCACGATAGATGTTAAAGGGCTCCACGTCGAGCTGCGTCTGAAACCGTTGTGAAATGACCACCTGAAGGATATCACCCGCGAAGATATATTCTTTGCAGCGTTCAACTGCCTTTTCAAAATCAGCCTTCTCAAAATTCGATTGAACCTGTAATTCCTCGTGCAAGATCCTCGGTTCCTCCTGCCTCAAGGGCCGTGCCAGGCGCTCAGAGAGGAGCTCAATCTGATGGATTGCGTTGTCATAGGCTTTGGCCGGATCTTCGCGAATGTGGGCATTGTACACCAGCATCATCTTATGCTTCACGTGATCAAAAATGACAAGGCTATCTGTGATCATGAAGAAGCAATCAGGCACATTGAGGTCATCCGGGTTATTGTCGGGAATGGCCTCGATGCTGCGGATAAGGTCATAGCTCATATAGCCCACCGCGCCGCCGAAAAATGGTGGTAGTCCTGGATCAGCCACTGGCCGATAGCGACGCATCACGTCGCGCAGCTCTTCCAGCGGGCCCTTGTCTGTCACAAACTGTTCTTCGTTGTTCTGATAAATAAGATCAATCTCCTGGCCCTTGCTCTTAAATACAATTGATGGCATACCGCCAAGAAACGAGTAGCGACCAAAAGTTTCCCCTCCTTCTACACTTTCGAGCAAGAAGGCAAAGTCCGTGTCTTCGAGCTTCTTAAAGGCCGAGACAGGGGTTTCCATATCCGCAAGAATCTCGCGGTATACCGGAATTAGATTCCCCTTTTCTGCACGCCGCAGGAACTCTTTTTTCGAAGGGTGGTACATTTAACTAACTCACACTATGATATAGGATCGCCCGCTGGGCTCATGTGGTCATAACGGTAATGCTGACCATCTCACTCCCCGTAAACAACCTTTTCATCAAAACATTTCTTCTGATCCACCACAAAGCGGTTGCCACTAAGGGTGCGGAAGAAACACGACCGATACCCCATATGACAAGCCCCGCCTCTTTGGTCGACCTTTAGTAACAGAACGTCTCCATCGCAGTCAAGGCGAATCTCCTTGACCTTCTGGGTATGACCTGAAGTCTCGCCCTTGCGCCAGAGTTTTTTGCGTGAGCGGCTCCACAAATGTACGATGCCGCTTGAAATTGTTTGCTCGAGCGCGGCCTGGTTCATGTAGGCGAACATCAAGACCTCGTGCGTTTCCCAGTCTTGAACAATTACGGGCAGCAAGCCCTGAGAGTCGAATTTTACCTCTTCTAACAAGTTCATGCTGGCATCCTCGGTCTGGAAACAATCTTATTGTCCTGCAGGCGTCCCATACCCCGACTTGCGCTACATCCGCATAACCACGTCTTTGGACTGCAAGTACTGTTTTGCCTCGCGAATGGAATGCGTGCTGAAGTGGAAAATTGATGCAGCCAGAACAGCATCGGCTTGTCCAATAGTCAGGGCCTCGTAAAGATGTTCGAGAGTGCCCGCACCACCCGAAGCAATTATGGGAACAGACACCGCTTCAGCTATGCGAGCAGTCAGCTCCAGATCATAACCATCAAGAGTTCCATCCTTGTCCATGCTGGTGACGAGAATTTCCCCTGCACCCAGTGCCACAGCCTCCGTGGCCCAGGCCACCGCATCTTTCTCGGTTGGTGTCCTCCCACCATTAATGTAAACTTGCCATGAGTCAGGCTGATTCCGACGTCGCTCAGCATCAATAGCCACGACAATACACTGGTCGCCAAAACGCTCTGCAGCCTCCGCGATAAGACCGGGCCGCAGCACCGCAGAGGTATTCAGCGACACCTTGTCTGCACCGGCATTGAGAAGGCCTCGAATATCTTCCAGAGTTCGAATTCCACCGCCGACAGTCATTGGCATGAAGACTTCTGCAGCAGTCCTGTAGACTACGTCAATCAAAATGTCACGCTTTTCGTGGGACGCTGTGATGTCAAGGAATACAATCTCATCAGCACCTGCCTCATCATACGCCCTGGCAGCCTCCACCGGATCGCCGGCGTCCACCAGATCAACAAACTTCACCCCTTTAACAACACGGCCGTCCCTCACGTCCAGACATGGAATGATACGTTTTGCAAGCATACGAGATTTCCCTTGCGAGCAACAAAAATGTACTCATTGTGATTGTTATTCACCGGATGAGATAAGGACAATTTTTACCAGCTGCGTAAACGTCCATTGGCTAAATATGCTGACCATTTTTAGAGAGTGATGCGCGTCAAGTCAAGAGATTTAAAGGCGCAATCAATCTGACGGGCAGCATCTCTTCTTACACTTCTACCCGGCCATTGCTCAATGAAGTTTTCCCTTTACAGTGAGCAGGAAACTTTATACATCTCTCATATATGCCTCTGCAACAAGGAGGGTCTTATGCTTCGCCATAAACCAATCAGATTGAGCATGAAGATGCTCATGAGTCTTTTGCTCATGGCCTCGGTCGTGCTGGTTGTCTGCAGCAAGAAGGAGCAGGCGCTCATTAGTTTCTGGCATTCTATGACCGACGAACAGGCGGTCGCGATTAACGAAATTGCTCAGGCTTTTGAACAGCTCTATCCCGACATCACTGTTCAGCCGATCTATCAGGGTAGCTACGATCAGCTGCACCAGAAGTTGATTGCCGCTATTACGTCGCGAACTATGCCCGCTGTCGCTCAGATGTATGAGAGCTGGACCTCACAGTTTATGAGCCGCAACTTGCTCGTCCCTGTTCAAGACTTCTTTGATGGGCCGGATGGTCTCACCAGGGAAGAGATTGACGATATCGTCAAGGCGTTTCGCGAGAACAACAGATGGAATGGCCGCATGGTGACCATGCCATTTAATAAGAGCGCGTATGTTCTCTACGTTAATGCGGATATGCTCGAGCGCGCCGGCATCAAGCATCCTCCGCGAACATGGGAGGAGCTGCGCGAAGCGGCAAAAAAGATAACTGTGCACAAAGACAATCGCGTAGAGGTTTATGGCTTCGCCATCCGACCGTTTATCGAAAGTCTCACTACGCTCCTTTATATGAATGGCGGCCACTACCTCGGCCCGGACCGGGAGACCCTACTGCTCAACTCACCAGAAGCGCACGAGTCATTACAATTTCTGGTTGACCTGGTGCACAAAGACAAAGTGGCGTATGTTGAGTCCGACTACCTCTCCAATGCCTTTGGCTCAGGAAGAATCGCCATGTACATTGGCTCAAGTGCAAGTTTTCCGTACAATAAGGAGGCTGTGGGTGACAGATTCCACTGGCAGGCAGCGCCGCTTCCGGCCGCATCAGGCAAGGAACCGCGCGTCCTCTTCCAAGGCACCAACGTTGGAATCTTTACCCGGCCCTCGCCCGAGCAAGCCCAGGCCGCCTGGAAGTTCGTCAAATTCCTTACCAACACCGAAAATGCCACGAAATGGGCCATTGCCACAGGGTATCTTCCTATTCGTTATTCGGTACTTAAGACCCCGGAAATGAATGCCTATCTGGAGCAAAATCCGAACTATCAGATCGCCGCAAGCCAGCTGGACTACGGGATTTTTGAGCCACGAGAGGTCTACTGGGAGTCAATGCGTCTGGTGATTACAGACCAGGTGGAAGCGGCGCTCAATGGCCGAGAAAGCGCGGACCGCGCGCTGCAAAAAGCAGTGGAAAAAAGCAAGTTCGTCCTTGAAATGCAGTAACCCGCATTGGCGATAGCACCTGTAATGAGGCACCTCAAAGATGACAAAATGTGTCTTTTGCGGAGCACGCGCCAAACGTATCTGCACCGCACAATTCATGCGGCCGATCTGCGCCCGCTGCTGCAAAACAAGAATCGCAGACGGCAATCAGTGCCCGCCCGAATGCCCTTTCTTTTCCTCTGACCAGTCGTACCGCAATCAGAAAAATACGCGGAAATACTCTCAACGTCTGCGTCATGAAGACCAACTACTCGCCGCGGGTTTCACAGACAGGGAATTAGACCTGCTTCTCAAGCTCGAAGCAACGATTCGCAGCACCACCAAAGAGAACAGCCATGTCACCGACCCGCATGTCTTGAGGGCAACAGAAGCGCTGCTCGAAAAGTACCGCATACAGGCAATGAAGCTGGTTGCACCAGGAAAAGTAGCGCTCAAGCAGGAACAAATCCTTATGAATGCCATTGAAGCAACTTTGAATCGGCAGAACACCGAACCCGCAGGCGGAAAAGACCAACAAAGCCGCCCGACCTATCGTGATGAGGAGATCGTGCGCGTATTGAATCAGCTGAAAGCATCAATCGAACGTCATCAGCGCAACGGCGGGAGCTACCTTGCCTTCTTGCGTGAATTTGCCTAAGTACCTTCTGATGCGACTATCCCGTCGCCGTTTTCCTTTAAAAATCCTATCTTCTCAGTGCTCCTGTTAAGCTTTACGCTATGTCATCTAGCGATTTTCAAGGCAACATCCTTGGCAAAATAAGTAAGGATCAGATCTGCACCTGCCCGTTTGATCGCGGTCAACCACTCCAGCACAATCTGCTCCTCATCCAGCCATCCCTGCTGCGTAGCCGCTTTGATTAGTGCATATTCTCCGCTTACACTGTACGCAGCCAGCGGTTGAAGCACGCGTTGCCGAATGCGGTAAATGATATCGAGGTACGCCAGAGCTGGTTTGACCATCACAATATCGGCGCCTTCCTTAATATCAAGCAGAATTTCGAGCTCGGCTTCCCGCGCATTAGCCATATCCATCTGGTGCGAGCGCCGATCTCCAAACGCAGGCGCTGATTGTGTGGCATCGCGAAACGGCCCGTAAAACGCAGAGGCGTACTTCGCTGCGTAGGACATGATCGCAATGTCAGGAAACCCCTTTTCATCCAGCTTCTTGCGAATGGCCCTGACACGGCCGTCCATCATATCAGACGGTGCAACGATGTCTGCACCTGCTTGAGCATGGGAGAGTGCTACTTTTGCCAGCACCTCAAGCGTTGCGTCGTTAAGAATCTTCCCATCCCGAACAATCCCGCAGTGGCCGTTGGCCTTATACTCGCAGAGGCAAACGTCGGTAATGACTACAAGATCAGGTGTCGCCTTCTTGATGGCCTTCACTGCCTGCTGGACAATGCCCTTAGGATCGTATGCCTCGCTGGCCATGTCGTCCTTGGTTTTCGGGATGCCAAACAGGAGTACGGCCGGAATTCCCAGATCGCGCACTGCTCTGGCCTCTTCCACAACGTAATCAACTGACAAATTATAAACCCCCGGCATGGACGATACTTCCGCCTTCACGCGCCTACCGTGCAGCACAAAAAGCGGATAGATAAGATCCGTGACCCGCAGCGCGGTCTCTTGAACCATGCTGCGCAGCGTCGGCGTCATCCGTAACCGACGCAGTCGTTGAACAGGAAATCCCGCATTACCCATTTGATCTGAATCCTCCTCTCTTAGCGAGCGTCTTTTAAGTACTGTTCGTCTGACAACACCTGCAGGCCGTGCCGTTTCAACAGAGCGGCAGTAACACCGGTTCCGGAAACCAAGCGGCCGCAAAAATGCCCGTCATGAATTGTGTGCACGCCGCACGATGGACTGCGCTCTTTCAAAATCACCAGCTCCGCCTGACACGCTTGTGCCAGCTTGAGCATCTCGCACGCGCCACGCATAAATGCCTCGGTTACATTCTCGCCGCTCTGCCGCAGCACCCTGGCTTCTCCATCCAGCACTATAAAGCCACTGCAGCCCGGCTGAATCTCTGCTGGCGGCCGCGGTGTCGCCAACCCTCCAAGCTGCTCCGGACATGCCGGCACCACCTCGCCATTCTCCAACATCGCTACGAACTCCCGAACCGTATGCGCCTGCCCAAGGTAGTTTGTACACATTCCAACCAAGCATGCACTGATCAGCTTCATGAAATCTGCCCCGGACACTCAGCCCGCTGAAGTGTCCCTGCTAGAGTTTAATATTCCGGTTCAATCAGCTTGGATCTATACCACTTGCCCGTGGGGAATTGCAAGAGGAGAAACAAAACGAGCGAGACGCGCAATCGGCGTCCCGCTTGACCGCTTTTCATGCCAATGAAAGGGCGTATAGCAATACGCCCCTACTCGCGTTTACCGGCGATCTTTCATCTCGCGCTCAAGCTCGCGTTTGAGATCCCGCTCTTTGATCGCCTCCCGGCGGTCATATTGCTTCTTGCCTTTAGCCAGGGCTATTTCGACTTTCGCATACCCTCTTTCGCCAAAGTAGACCCGCAATGGCACCAGGGTAAAGCCTCGCTGGGTTACTTTGCCAATAAGCCGCTTGATCTCCTGCTTGTGCATAAGCAGCTTACGAGACCGGCGAGGATCTTGATTATAGCGATTCCCCGGTTCATACGGACTAATATGCATATTATGCAGGATCAATTCGCCGCGGTCAAACGATGCGAAGCTATCAACCAGGTTCGCCTGACCCATCCGAAGCGATTTCACTTCCGTTCCAGTCAGTACCAGGCCTGCTTCAACGGTCTCTTTAATATCATAGAAATGCCGTGCCTTACGATTGCTGGCTACGCTTTTATCAGCCATCACTCTACAACCCCCTCAAGAAGCGAAACCAGACGTCCCTATTCGGGCCGCTTCAGTTGAATTTCTAGCCGCATCACCTGGCCTGCTGCTACGCTCACTGTGACCGGTTCCGCAACACCTACCCCTTGCTTCTCTGTGGTTATTTGTAAACCGGCCCCTGGTTGAACATTGAGCATTGCAAAGAAGCCATCGGCTGAGGAGAGCCATTTCTCCGTGCGGCCACTCAGCTGTAAAACGGCATCTTCAACCGGGTCATTGCCTGAGGGGCTCATGACCGTCCCCACGATCGTTCCTGTCTGAGGGTTTTCTTTCCACGGCATTGCAGGAATTGGCGCTGCCTCGTGATACACCTCGCGATAAAAATCAACCCACTGGTTCTTTCGGCCAATGCCTCCATAAGAAAATGTAACGTTTCCTTGAGCACCAATCTGGCGCGAAAAGAGCACTTCAGCAACTGTCTCCTCAAAATCCTCATATGTTTTCATCCCGGCGTAGACGTGGCGGCCTGCCGAATGCTTAACAAAATCTTCGGTTAGGGTATCAAAATTCGGCTTTGGTTCGGGAATGTTCCAGTAAATCATCGGCATAAGCGCATCCATCACACCCTGCTCGATCCAGCGATGAGTATCCTGATAATAGTCGTGATAGCCACTTGAAAAGCCACCGTAGCCGTCAAGACGATCCTTGCGATAGATTCCCCATGCCGCACATGATACTTTGACGCGCGGCTTGGTGGCCTGAATGGCGCCATAAATGTTATTCAGCATGCGCGTAAGCTGATCCCGCTGCCAATCTGCCCACGACAGATTATACGGGTTGCCCGGCCCTTCAAACCGCGCCACGCTGATTGGATCTTTCGAGTATTCGGAACCCGGATAACGAATTCGATCAAAGTGTACCCCGTCAACATCGTAGCGCCTGACCAGGTCAACAACCACCCGGCGCAGGTAATCGTGAACAGCTGGGATTCCAGGGCTGAAATACACATACTCTTTCTGCTCCATCGGCTTGCCCGCAGAATCGTGGCATGCCCAGTTTGGATGTGAATCGGGCTGGCAATAACGCCAGAAAGCATGCAGGGGCTCAGTTCGTGACGGAGGCGTCGGACCACCCCATACAGGCATAAGATTCACATAGGCGTGCAGTTCAATCCCCCGCTTGTGCGCCTCGTCAATAGCCACCTCCAGCGGATCAAAGCCTGGATCCGCTCCTCCAATCAGCAGAGACCAGGGCTCAATCTCACTCGGATACAGAACGTCTGCCTGCCCACGTACCTGAAACAGGGCGGCATTAAAATGATTCCTCGACATGGTCTCAAAAATAGTTTTGATGGTCTTCAGGCACTTCTGAGAATCGCGGCTCGGCCATTCGAACCGCGTGATCCATAAACTACGAAATTCAGGCGCCACTGCTTCAGAAGACGGAGCAGGCGCCGGCGTTTGGGGCGCGGGAACTGCTGCCAGCACCGGAGACGGCGATACCGGCATTTCCGCTGCAGCCGGGGTGGACGGCCCAGCTGCTGACCCGAAGACCGCGCTCAACCACTTTAGCCCACTTACCGTTGTCTCTACTCCGGGTGGTAATGCGCCAGTTGGGGGTGATGGTTCAAGGGCTCTGGATTCCATGTCTTCGGAAAGCGATGCAAGCGGCTCTAAAGATACAGCGGCTGGCTTTGCACTCGGAACAATGCCGAGAGGTGGTTGAACCACGCCTTCAAAAACTTCTCTTGCCTCTGCGCTCAGCTCCATTTCCGGTATAGATGGAGCTTCAGGAGTCGGTGTGGGTGACGGCAGCGCTGGCGTCTCCTGCTCTTGGACAATCCTATAACCTAACGCTTCCAATCTATCCCGCGGAATGGCAATTTTCGTGTCGTCTGTCTTGATTACAATTTCATTTTCAGACTCTTGAATCACTTCACCTGCGATTTGCAGATCGCCTTGAATAACAATCGTCTTTCCTGCTGCTGGCACTACCAAAATGACAAGAATAAACATTACAATCGCACAGCATTGCCTTCGCATTGAGATTGGCCTCCTGAAGTGTATTTTATAGAGCCTTTTCGCGATGCCTGGAGATCAGTTTCACATCGAAACGGAGCTCCGGACCACTATTTTTAGACCCGCTTTCATCAGCGTGGGATTTCGGTGGGAAACTAGCGAAATTCGATCCGAATTTTTTCTCATCTTGACGAGCCACAAGCGGTAGATATGTTTAAAATCCTTTAGACAATTGTCAAATATATTTTCCACAAATTGTATCCGCGTAATCGCTGAATGCACCATTTTGGTGGGGGCATATTCTCGACGTGCGGGCTGAGCGGTGTGAGACCCAGAAAAACTGTTGATAAATCCGCTCCATTTCGCTTACATTAAGGCTAATCTTATCAATCAGGCAGTATTTTGGCACATTATCGAAAAATATATAACACACTGCTCTCCGGCGTTGATAAAACCCTGCGAAAGCACAGGCTGTTGGCTCGCCCCCTCCGATTTCATCTTGAGATCAACGATACCTGCAACTTGAACTGCGTCATGTGTGCCCGCCAGAGCGATGCATTCCCAAAAAATCGCGGTGAGCTGCCTTTGAAAGCCATTCAGCGCATTGCACCCTGGTTTCGCTATGCAACTTACGTGGGCCTCGCAGGCAACGGTGAACCACTTCTGCATCGTGAATTCTTTCCGATACTGCGCACCATTACAGCAAGGGGGGCAGTACCATCGGTCATTACAAATGGTACTCTGCTGACTACCCGTGCTGCTGAGCAGCTGGTCGAGATTGGCCCATCCATCATCATAGCTTCGGTTGATGGGGGCACAAAGCAAACCTTTGAGGCCATTCGACGCGGGGCAGACTTTCATGCGGTACGGGATAACCTTCTGGCGCTAAAGCGGATCAAGCAAGAGCAGGGTTCTGCCTTTCCGATAGTAAATTTTATTGTCTGTCTGATGCGCGAAAACATCACTGAGTTGGAAGCGATTATAGAGATTGCTCATGAGTGCGGTGCTTGTGTGGTGATTATTCAGAATTTGCTCCCATACAATCCCAGGGCCGAAGCCAGTATTGTAAAGGATCATGCAGAAATTGCGCGCGCCATCGAGCAGGCGCGAAACCGCGCGGCACGCTACGGCATACGAATTGACTACCTCCCGTTGGGATTCGATTTGGATTCACGCGCTGAGAACCGCGAGATCACCTCGGCATTCGACATCAAGGCACCGCGCAATGCCCGACAGCTTTTCTGCCCGAATATCTGGCAGCAATTTCACGTGGAAGTCACGGGCCAGGTGCGTTTCTGCTGTTTCTGGACCAAAGGGGCCACTGATTCAATTACCCGCTCAACTGTAGATGATATATGGAACAATCGTGGGTTTCAAGAGCTGCGTCGCAGCCTTCGGCACCGCGAAATCCCGGACGATTGTAGCCATTGCCACGTGCTGAGCGAACATCAGCCGCGTCGAATTGTAGCTGAGACCGTGCACGAGGTACGTGAGCTGCTCAAGACTCGAGGCGCGCTACGCAAGCACTATCGCAATCAGCTCAAGGTCAACGATAAAGGAAAACAGCCAGCCGCCTAGACCCTAGAATTTACTTTAGATTATGATGCATAAGTCCAGCGACAGTAATCTTCAGCAAGTTAGCGTTATAGCTCTGACCTATAACAGCGCACCCTTTATTGTCCGCTGCCTTGAAAGCCTCAGCTGGCAATCGTATCCATCCTTCCAAGTTATAGTCGTTGATAACCATTCCACAGATGACACGGTCGAGCGGATTCAGCAGAGTGAATTCCGTCCAGTGCTGATACAGAACACGACAAACCGCGGGTGCGCTGGCGGAAATAATGATGGCTGGCGTCAGTCGGACGGCGAAATTATAGTCTTTCTCAATCCAGACACTGAGGCCACACGCGACTGGCTGGAGTCTCTTGTCGCACCATTTGCTGATGACCCATCGGTCGCCATCACTGGATGCAAAATCTACTACCCTAACAGCCGCATTCTACAGCACGCAGGCGGCATCCTGTATCCGAATGCCATGAGCGATCATTACGGAAATCAGCAGGAGGACACAGGACAGTATGACACGCAACGGGAGGTTGACTACATAACCGGTGCTGCATATGCGGTTCGGCGCAGTTTTTTAGAATCAGTCGGAGGGCTTGACGAAGACTATTCGCCAGCGTATTATGAAGAGACGGATTTGTGTTATAAGGCCAGGAAACAGGGGTTAAAGGTACTGTACGTTCCGTCGGCAGTTATTTACCATCATGAATCGCCGACCCTGCTCCGTTGTAGCCCGGCATTTTATAAAACTTACTATCGGAGCCGTATCCGATTTCTCCTGAAGAACTATTCGCTGCGTGACTGGCTGACACGGTTTCTGCCTTTTGAGCTCAAGTGGTTCTGTATGCCCGAATCCCGCGGGACACGCCTGATACAATTCTGGGCCTACCTGGAAGGACTGAAATTCTGGCTGAAGAAATGCCCGCGGTCCATTATCAAGAATCTGCATTTTTGAAGAATCAGTAAGCCTGATAATTATGGGAGCGTTCATTGACATTGGCTGTGGTACTGTATAGCGCATTCCCTAATTTATGAGGAAGAAACAAGCATATGCAGAACGATGAGAAAATCAGAAAAGGGGCTGTGTGGGGTATATTCGCTATATGCATGCTGGTGGTGCTATATGTTTTGTGGATAGAGTTTTTTGGAGGTCGTTCAATTCGAAGCAGCACAGCATCCCCGCTTCTAACCAGCATGCGCTCTGCGGCTACGGGTCTTGAAGCTTACTGGATTGATTACAAAGTTTACCCACCCGGTAAGCCATATTCTGGAGATTTGCCCTTCTCTCTTACAACTCCCCTTGCTTTTCTCACCAACATTCCTTCAGATCCGTTCAATTTAACTCCGGAAGAAATACAGGAGTGGCATAAACGCCGCCTTCGTGCGCCTTGGTTTGCCTCTTTAATAACCACATGTTTTACTCTTTTTGCTTTTCTATTTTTGGGAGCTTGTGTGGGCATGAAAATAGGCCGTCTGATTACCACGGCTGCCTGTGTCCTGCCAGTATATTTTCTTTTAATCTCCCTGATATTGGAATTTACCGCAAAAGGAGAGGCATTGCATGAATCGCTCGGCGCTTTTCTAGTCCTCTGGACAGTTATCTTGCTGGCAGTGCCCCTGCTTTATGTTTCCTTCCGCTCAAGAGCATATCATTACACATTGCTATCCGGATTAATGTTGGTGATGTCGTTAGCAAGCTGGGTGCTCTATACCGAAGCCTTCTGGCAACCTAGCCCCATTTCGCATCAATCTTTCATGTACGTTACGGACGGACATGAGGGATGGGCCATTATAAGCTATGGGCCTAACCGCGAATTAGACACCCCCGTTGAGGAAGTTCTTAACCGTTATATTCTGCTTCACAGGGAAAATGAGACCTTCTTTAATTGGATATTCCCATACACTTATGACCCTACAAATGGGACTGTCAGCCCCGGCGACATATGGCGGGTAAGGCATGCATTGCGTAAGCCTGATTGGGGAACATACCGAGAATTATAACCGAGAGGCTAGTAATCGTACCTGGTTTCGCAGAGGGATGCTAAGGAAAGTTAATGAACCGAAAAAAAACAGTGACCGTCTTCAAAATTTCTATTTCTTCAGCACGAGCGGGAGCTGCTTGGGGGGCTCTACCCAGATGTCGTCTTCTGTATTCGGCGTCCTGTCCGGGCCTGCTGAAGAGACCCAGATACCTGTCGGCGCTTTGGGATCTGCACGGTATATATATTCGATGCCGTGGGCAGCCTTTTGCTCGGGCGGTGCGTTCTCGCGCTCCTCTTGGATTTCGCTCCGCTTCTGCTCGATCTGTGCCTTCTTGTCTACCCTACCGGTTGCAACATCCGTAGCCATTTTTGTGGTTCTTGGAAAGAAGATAACCAATGCTATGATAATAAATACAAAGAAGACGGGAAAATACTTCCCGGCATCTCCCTCCCGGGTCTACTGCCTTGCCCACTTCAGAAACAAAAAACACTTTTGAATATGCAAAACTACCTTGTCTTCTGTCAAAAGGTTCACAAAAAAAAAGGAGGGCTTAACTTTAGCCCTCCTATGAAGAAACAAAACTGGGTTAATATTAATAGAGATCCCAGTCCGCTACCCGGGTTGAAACTAATTCCACATCCGTGTCACTACGCGGATTCACCCGATAGAGGTCAAAGGAAAAAGTGACCACCCCAGTAATGTTGTAAGTATAGCCAATAGTGTAACTACCGTCACCGTAATGATACCAGGCATCATCATCAACATAGGTCTGGTTGACATTACTATCGTCGCTGACGATGTATTCGTAATTGCCAGTAGGACCAGAAAGAATCTCGGCATCAGTGATCTTGACCAGGCAACCTTCGTATTGCTCTGCGGGTGAAGCATCGCCACTGATATCGTCGTCAAGGTCAGCACTGGTCACCGAGACCGCGGCATAAGGTGTATTGCCACTGGAGTGGATGCTCAAAAGTACTGGGTCCATCAGCTCTGTCATTGTGTAATACTCAGCTGGCTTGGTAGCCACGGTTATGTCATCACCAACATCAACGAGAGCATCGAACGAGGAGCTATAAATCATCACGCCATTCCAGGCACCAGCCGCATCCTGAATCCAGACCTGGTTATATTCATCATTGGCCGAGATGATACCCCTAACCGTGACATACTTCTCTTCCAGAGGACCGGACTGCTGAATATTAGATATGGGACTCAAACCAGCGTAAAGGTCGAATGTCACTCGAGAGGTTCCAGATGGGTCACCCTCTGCTTGAACGTCGTTCACTACCAGGTTGTCCAGAGTAGTATCACCCATCATCCCGGTTGGCGAGGCGCCGGTGAGATATACTTTCTTGTGGTCGGCACCGTCGCGCACCGCCGAACTGAAAGTGGCCGTGGTTGTCCCATCTCCCACTTCATAATTACCGGCCGTCTCTGCAGCTGTCTGATCAACATCTGCGTTGAAAATAGCAATCATATCCGCTGTCGTTGTCGAATAAGCATCAGAGACCTGAGGTGCACCTGATGGCACCTCGATGCTTGCATCGTCCACATATATTGTGGCATTACCCGGCCAACTGACATCGTAAAGACGAATCTGAACCCATGCCTGCGCGGTCAGAGCAGGAGCGGTCAGCCAGTCAGTGTCCATCTCCTGCCAGCTGGCACTATCACTCGTATAGACAGAATAAGCAGAGTTGCTAATGTAGGAGCCATCGGACTCTTCCCAGCGGAAATTAATACGCGCTCGCCCGCCAGCATCGTTGTCATTTGCCCAGCACCTAAAGCGATAGGAGTTACCCGCGGTGATTCCGGTGACGAGCTGCTGAAAAATTTGAGTAGACGTAGAGTCCCAGTAAAGGCTGCAGCTATAGCTGCCACTGAGAACTGTTGAGCCTTCCTGGGTGGCCGTGATGGCGCTGGTTGTTGTCCAGCCGTCTGGCTCCTGGCTGGGGCCGTTGCTCCAGGTCTCAAACCCACCGTTAACCAGAGTTTGAGCAGTGACTGCGAAGGGTATTACACACAACAGTGACACAATCAAAATCCTTTTCATAACCTTTATCCCTCCTTTCTTATTCTTTGATTTATCAATACGACCAAAACATTTACCCTTACCTCTATCTCAACCCTTGTGTCAATAGAAAAATTGAGGCCATTTTTGGAAGATTTGGCTTATTTGCCATTGTATATTTGCTGATGTTTACCTTGTATTCATAGAAAAGCAGGCCCAGGAGCGGATGGGTGCAAGCAGGGCTGACAACCACATGGTATATGTAAAGACCGGTTACATCAGGTGAGGTGGTAATATATCTTTGCACCAGTTGACCTAATGACGGAGCCATCATGTTGATAAGCAATAGCCCGACTAATAGATACGTTAAGTAAGGAATCTTGGTGGTAAACAATAGAAAAAGAGCCAAAAGAAGAAATTCTTCTCTAACGCAAAAAATCGGGCTAAATACTAATGAACACGAGAAAATACTTCATGGCAGCTCCCTCACGGGTCTACTGCCTTGCCTGCTTCGCGCGCGCCCCCGCGTCGTCCTGCACTAGAGGGCTCCCACACTAAGCCCCAGGCCGGTTATAACCAATCTGGTGAGACCGCCCCACAGAATGATGGCAAGGAAGGCCATGAACGTTGAGCACTCCATTACATTCTTCACTATGACGATGTTAACGATCAGAGACGCAATCCAGCCAATAACCGGAATGAACACGAAGACAATGCTGACGACTGTCATTATCGCAGCCGCCGCTGCCACGGTTTTGAAATCCGCTTGTGACGACCCGAAGACCTGTACGACCAAAAAGAGACATAGTACCGATATTACGAAGACGACCACCCCAGCCAGCACTATCGTCATATCGGGACACCCCCTCTCTGGAAATATATCAGAGCTTCATTCGCTCATTTCTTTCGAATCCAAATCGGGCTGGACCAGGCCATTTCACCATCGGCTTGTAACACCCGCAGATAGTAATAGTTCCACTTATAGAGAATTGAGCGATCCTTCATCGTGAATTCCGCGACGAGTTTCTTTGGCTCCCCCTTTACAATCAGCAACTGGTCCGATTCACCCAATGTCCGGCTGGTCATGCCTTGTTCCAATTTTGAGGGATCAACGGTCTCCTCGTATTCGCCGAGATTCAGCTGCAGTTCGGTCTGTGGCTGCTCGAACTGAAACGCCACGCCGTCCCAATCCCCTCGCGTCTGCGACGTCCAACGGATCTCGCTCTCCCCTTTTTCCATAATGCCATCCTGTGGATAGTCAAAAGAGCAGGTTTTTCGCAGTGCCAGTTTTCCAGAGACGCCTTTGACCCCGCCCGCCCAATCCACGTAGCGAAGATAGTAACTCCAGACTGACTCATCAAAATCGCACAAGTCATCCTGCTCGACGCGATTACCCCAGAGCAAGATCAGCTCATTCTCTCCTTCGTACTCGTTTTGCCAGGTGTGGATGACGCGGCCGTTCTTTACTACTTCGACCAAGAGCAATGGCGCAGTTCCGATCGCCTCGGCTTGGATCACAGGTGTGCTTTCCGTCTCAATCACCGTTCCCATAGGTTGATCGTTGATCACAAAGTCGAGAATAATGCGCGCTCCAGAAGTGGCGTAAACTTTTCGCTTCTTTAAGCTCCTGAACAAATCTTGGCGCGACAGCTCAGGGACATAAGCTGCGGTCAGGCCGCCATGGGTGAAGTGGCCGAGCACATTGCCGGGAGGAAAGCCTCCTATCTGGCCACTGTGCGAATCGGAGGCGCCCACAAAGCCTACGACGTAACCTTTTTGCAGCGCGATCTTGCCAAATTCCTCAAATCCGCCATGCACAGAGTATATCTCAGCCAAACTTTCTAGGTTCGGATCGTGGTATTCCCAGTTTGTGACGGCCCCGCCAATATGGGGAATTACTTGCACCATTCCTTTCTGAATCGTAGCAAGTTTACGATAGAGTTTTGGCAAGGTGTTAGCATCGGGGTCACATGCCTTGAAGATCGGCATATCTTCGCGCACATAGTAAATATTGTGATCTCCATAGGGCGCGATGGTGCTGATGGTTCTGCGGGCTGGAGACCATTCGTAGGCAGGGATCGTGCAAAACCCGGGAGGATCATGGTGCCGCTTCACTGCTGCGTTTACCTCACGCCACATGTCCTTAACTTGATAGTCCGGCGCATCCAGTTCCGTATCATGATCAGTCATCGCCGCGAAGTCCAAAAGTGCTCGTTCCCGGCAAAAACGGAAATAGTCATCCGCACTTCCGTACCCATCGGAGTATTGAGTGTGGCCATGCAGTTCCCCCCAGACAAGGCGATGCGGTAGGGTCTTGGCAACACACTTGACCGGGTTGCTTTCGCCCGACAGCTCGCCTTCCACCTGCTTCACGGTGATCCAGTGAGCACCGGGTGTATTAAGAACAAGTCCGGGAATTTGTAGCATTCCAGCGTCCTCGCGCTTGATGGCCAACTGCCGTACCGGTTTCCCATCCATGAGAACTTCCAACTGCCCCTCGAAGTCCGCCACTACGTTGCGAAAAACATCTTCGACCACCATGTTGACATCAAAAGGCACCTCTGCCTGCACCAGAGAAGGTGCCACCATAAAAAAGCGGTGTGGCTTAGTAGGAAGAATAGTAAGCTGAGGCAGCTCCTTGAGCCTGCGGTAGAACGGGAAACCAGCTTCGGGCACTTCCGTGCAATCTTGCACGCGAATAATGGCCTCCTTCTCGCTGACAACAGGCGCTTCATACCCAGGGCTGCCCCCACTCGTATCGCCGAGGGTGACAATGATCTGTTCACCCTCGCGCAGCGGCTCATCGAATATCCGAACAAGAATCCTCCCTAGACTGAAGGGATACTCAAAAAGACCTAGATGCTCAGATGTATAGTCAAGCCGACTCTTACCAGTGGTCTTTGCAGTCACATAGTTTTTCCCTTTCGGATCAGAAAACTGAGGTTCTCCCCAGCTGCGCGTGAAGTGCCAGGCAATGCGAATGCCTCCACCTACAGGCAGCCCACCTTTCGGTGCCGTGTAGGTGATGGTCCAGGTTCCCAGGGTATTGGCGTGGGCTATCATGGGAGTAATGGTCGCGGTTCCTTTGCCTGGGATGCCTTTCTCTAATCCTGCGATCCGAAAGAGAACTTCTGCGGTGTCATTTCGGATCTCGATATCACCGTCCATTTCTTGCTTTGTCTCGCCTGCCTCCAGTTCGCTGACTCCAAACTGGAAATTGTGAGTCTTGGTATATACTGAAACTTTCGCTTCCTTCGGCGCATAAACATCCAGATAAACGCCTTCGACGTCTATATAAGTGGTAGAGCGCCATGAGGTTTCGGAGACAAGCATGGCATCATTCGGTTTCTCGTTACGCTGGTAGGGCGTCACCTTAAGAATCTTTCCTACATCTACTTCCGCACGACCATCCCAGACCTGTTTTGTCCTGGTCTGAATACCCCACTTGACGTTGAAGAGGTATGTCTGCCACCCTTCCTTTGCCATGGACTTCGTAACGACACCGCGCTCCGTCGCCCATGCAGACGACACAGCGAGTGCGAACAGACAGAAATAGAGAATTCCCCGTTTCATAATTCCCCCTTTAGAATAGGTTTGAGATAATCCAATGAGTACTTGTCAACTGCGGCTACAAATAACGGAAATAGAAATCGGAAATTTCAATGTATCCAGGAAACTTTTCCTGCAGGACATAACACTGCTAACCCGTCGGCCGAAGTTCCTGGTGCTTGAAGTCGGTACGTTCCTGGCTTGAGGCCGACAAATGCGAAGAAACCGGAACCATCGCTCGTCGCTTTTTGCTTCGTTCCGGCGAGTACAACTTCGCCACCATCTACAACCGTGCCAGAGGAGTCTTTGAGGAAGCCGGCTAAAACAGCGCATTGTGTGCGCCATCTAGGCCGAGGTGGCGCAACGGGCTCGGGATAGATCTCTTGACCTAATGCATTCCACAGAGGAGAGGAAAAGCCATATAGTTCGGTATCAGAGGTTTCCCTGATCGGCCGGTGGTAGCTGAAGAGCGACGTGCCCAGCTCTCGCTTCAGTGCTTCTCGGTACTGTGTAAGCACTGCTTCGTGGGGATTAAAGTAGCCGCCGATGCCGATTGTCACAAGCCGTCCAGAACTTTCGTCCTGCAATTTTCTTGAAAAATCAGCCCATTCACGAAAATGCTCGGCTTGAACCGGAACATGCTCGCGCTTGTAGCCCATGCGGCAAACTATGTCTACATATCCCTGCCTGATCCATCCGGCCCAGTCTTGGAAAACCGTACGATATGGGCTAGTGTCGGAGAATTGCACAAGGGGCGGACGGCCGAAGCCAACGGCATCAACTGTAAAAAATGCATCAGGACGATGCGTCCAAACCGAAACTGCACACCGCCGAACGAATGCCGTCACCTGGTCCCGCCGGAAATCACTCCACTCCTCATCGTCAGGAGCCGGAACATCGGTACGCCCGGTCAGACGGCGGAACCGCTCAAGAGCGACCGGGTGGTAGCCTATCTCCTTTCCGGAGTACCGAATGAAGTCCAGGTTGATGCCATCCACGTCGTATTGCTTCAAGCATTCCTCGATCACCTCTATAACATGACCTTGAACCGCTGGCAGTCCCGGCTCCAGGTCCGTCTGCACCTCGCCGTTCGCCTTTCGGGTGAACCAGTCTGGATGGGTGACGCTGATTGGGGCCGGATGCGCTTCCAGAAGGTCCTTTTGTGAAGCCATCTTAAAGACGTTAAACCAGGCGTGAACGTCTATTCGCGCTTTCCCACCAGAAGTATCGTGCGCCTCTCTAAGTAAGACCGCAAGCGGATCAAAATCCGGTCGATCCTGGATAGGTATTCCCCGTGGTTCAAGTTCCGATTTGAAATAAACCGCGCCACGCCGGCGCACCTGGGCGATGATAGTGTTCATATGGGCACGCCGCACAGCATCCACCATTTGCTTGATCTCCTCAGGAGACTTAAGGCCGGTTCCCAGAACAGAAACCCAGATTGCTCGCACTTCAGGTTCGGCAGCTGGAGAGCCTTGCCGGGATATATGCGTACAGCCTGATTTGATAAGAAAAATCCCTAGGAGCAAAAGCACCAGCGCTAGAAAGCGCGCAAAAGTTCCATTACCGAAACATTTCATTTTCATCCCTCGTAGTGTTGAGTGTTTAATAACAAGAAGAATCCTCTAGAAACCATCCTCTATTACTTGGAAATATTAACCCAGATAGGGCTGGACCAGGCCATTTCGTTTATCGGATATGCCCAGGCCCCTCGTTTAAACTCATCTACTTGTGAAACTCGCACATAATAGAAACTATCTTCTGAGAAGTCCTTGTCCGTATGCGTGAATACACAAATATCTGATTCCGGGGTCTTTGTAGAAATTGTTTGATAGCCTTTGCTGTCATGCTTAACGATTTCTACAGTCACAATTTTATTCGTCCCGGCTACTTTTACGGAAAGGACCGGGGGTTGACTTGACGTGTATTCATCCCCCATCAGATGCCCATCACTGGAAAAATCCAGTAGTATGCGAGTCCCTGTAGTTGCATACGTGCGACGGTCTTGAAAAGCATCCCATATATCTTCGCGATTGTTCCCCTTCGCCAACACGACAGCCAAACCGCTGGCATGTTGGATTTCAGCAGTAAAGTTGTTCAACCCAGGACGTCCCGTATGATTATCCGAAGAACCAATGACGCCAATTTTATGCCCTTGATGCCATGCGTATTGATA
>CAZVVA010000040.1:0-21953 GCA_964630455.1 uncultured Candidatus Sumerlaeota bacterium | reverse complement strand
ATGAGTTGGCGAGGGGTAGACTGCCATTGCCAGGAACTAGACAGCTCACGCCGGGCCGAGTGGCTCACGTAGAGATATGCGGGATTTGACGGCAAAATATATTCCTTGGAACCATCAGGGCAGAGTGTGATGAGACAAGAGGAAGGAAGAGAAATTGTTCTCGCAGGACTTTTCACCGCGCTGGCGTTTGTCATTCCAATGCTATTTCACGCGGTTAATCTAGGCAAAATCTTCCTCCCCATGTTTCTTCCCATCGCAGTCGTAGGATTCCTAGTATCGTGGAAGATAGCCGCCACAGTGGGCATCATTGCACCACTTCTATCGGGGCTGCTGACCGGCATGCCGCCCCTCTACCCGCCCATTGCACCTTTGATGTCGCTGGAGGGAGGATTTCTGGGTGCGACAATCTCGGTGCTGTATCGCCGGTATGGCTGGCCATGGTATCTCGCACTGGCAGTAGCTGCTCTCGGAGAACGCCTCATTTCAGGCGCAGGTATGTATGTCATTGCCGAATGGTTCCATCTACCCGGCGTCTTGTTTTCTGTTGTTAATGTGCTGTTGGGGTTGCCCGGTGTGGCAATGCAATTCATTTTTGTGCCGATTTTTCTCGGGCTGTTTGAAAAGCGCTACGGCTTTCTGCCCGGTCGTCAGGAGACCTCGGATGAGCGATGCAAGAATCGCATTCTTTGACGACGCTGCGTGGGATTGGGATCGCGGCGTTCCGGATTTCACGCAGACGCCGATTTTTGCGGAGTGGTGGCGGGCAATCTCACTCCTACGTGGCCAGGTTGTGCTGGAAATCGGGTGTGGGACAGGACGTCTGTTGCCGCTTATCTGGGAGCGTATCAATCCTGGCGGCGCTGTATGCGGGCTTGACTTTTCCCTGCGGATGTTAACCAAGGCAAAAGCGCGATGTGCTGGAATGCCCATCTATTTTCTCTGCGCAGCCGCACATTATCTCCCCTTGCCGTCAGCGATATGCGACGTGGTCTTGCTCGTATCAACATTTCCGCATCTGCAACCACGCACTCGTGCTTTGCGGGAAATTCACCGCGTGCTTAGGCCCAATGGCAGACTGTACCTTGCGCATTTTGACAGCAGGGAAACGATCAATAACCGACACCGCACAATTGGTGACGCCGTAAGAAACGACCTGATTCCTGCTCCAAAGAAGATCGTGGAACTCTTCACGCGCTGCGGTCTGACGACGACTAGCCTAGATGTCAGGCCAGATCGCTTTTTTCTCTATGCCTCCAAGAAAAAGTAGGGGCGTATTGCCATACGCCCCTACAATAGGAAGGTTGCTAGTTTAGAATAGTCCAGACATAGCCCTGGCGCGAAAGATACCAAAACAGTGGACGTTATTGTTTCTTTACGCATCCTTAGGATACTCCTACCGGTTGGCCTTCGCGGGCAGACTGCTCGATGGCACAGATAATGCGAGTCACTTTCATTCCATCCTCTGCGCCAACGAGCGGCGTCTTGCCGGAGGCGACGCAATCGAGGAAATGGCGAATACTTTCCGTGGCAAAGCCGATCTGGCGGCCGTGGATGATAGGCCGTGCCGTCATGTCAGGATAGCGCGCTTCTGTAGCGGTATATTTCTGCATCATGCGGTGATGGCTGGTATCAATATGAATTACGCCGTTGCTGCCAATGAGCTGGCATTTGAGGTCAATGATATTCGGTGTTGACTTTGGCAGAATCCATGCATTTTCCAAAACCGCGACGCCGCCACGTCTAAAATGGAGGATAGATTCAAAAAAGTCTGGCGTGTTGATGCCGCGCTCCTTGAGCACCCGCGAACCCGACACTGAATAGACGCGCTCCACATCGTCATTAAAAAGCCAGAGAAGTGTATCAACGGAATGGCTCCCAATAAACCAGTTGACCGACGATTTCTCAGCCCAGGCCAGCATCTCCGTCGGAACAAAGATTGTATCGTTCAACCGGAAGTAGGCGGTTTGCAATTCGCCGAGCTCCCCGCCCTCCAGACATTCCTTCGCCGCAGCAAATGGCGGATTCCAGCGATTGTGGAAGTCAACCATAAACGCCACGCCGCTTCGCTCGCATGCCTGTTTGATCTTCTCACAGTCGGCAACCGTTGTGGCCATAGGTTTTTCGAGCAGCAGATGGCGCCGCGCCTCCAGCACAGCCACTGCAATTTCAGCATGGACAAAATCGGGCGTGACCACAGCCACTGCAGTCACAGCAGAATCGTTAAGTACCTCGTGGTAATCGCTAACGTACTTCTTGATTCCATATTTCTTGGCCAGGCTTTTGGCCTTCTCAATGTTTAGATCGCATACCGCAACCGTCTCAACTGCAGGATGGTCGCGATACACACGCAAATGCACTTCGCCAAACAGCCCTGCTCCAACAAGTGCCATGCCGATCTTTGCCATTATTTTTCTCCTCTCTAGCTTCGTTGAACTTCAGCGCTCTGCGTGGCAATTGACTCTATGTGTTAAAGCTAGTAGTACAAGCGAACCAGCACCTTGCAAGAAATAATTGCGCAACACGTGGCACAAATATTGAAAAATGAACTGCAACCGCCGAAATGGACACTGCTGAGATTTCTTTATGCTCCGGCAACCACAGAATACAGGGACTTTTTTCTAGTTGCACCGCGATGTACCTCTGGTTACCATGTGTCGTAGAACATAGGAAAAGTATCTGTATGCCAAAACGCGAAGGAAAGGACGGAACCGTGAAACAGGAACTCCTGACCCGGTACTCGGGCAATCCGATTTTGACGTCCAAAGATCTGCCGTTTCTCTGCAATGCTGTATATAATCCGGGAGCCGTGAAATTTGGCGACAAGTACGTACTCGTGGCGCGGGTTGAGGATGGGCAACGCGATAACCGCCTGCACGTTGCGATAAGCGACGATGGCTATCACTTTACCATCAATCCCAAACCGATACAGCTTCCCCCGAGTGCTGAGCACGAAGCATGGGAAAAGCATCTCTACGACCCGCGCATCACCTATCTTGAGAAGTGGTACTATATCACCTATTGCGCTCAGACATTTGGCGAAACCATGCGCATTGGCCTGATGCGAACAAAAGATTTTGAGGGGTTCGAGCGGATGCCGTTCATCACACAACCGTGGAGCCGCAACTGTGCGCTCTTTCCCGAAAAGATCAACGGTCTCTATGCACGGCTTGACCGGCCAATGAGCGGACGGGACGCCATCACGTTTGTTAGCTACTCGCCTGATCTAATTTACTGGGGCCGATCAAACCCAGTGGTGCTCGAGCCGCAAACCTGGTTTCGCGAAAAATGGGGCCCCGGCCCAACGCCAATTAAGACGCCGGAAGGCTGGCTGCTCATTTTCCATGGCGTTTGGCTGGCATGCAATTACGTGTATCGGCTAGGGGTCGTGTTGCTCGACCTGGAGGATCCGGCAAAGGTGGTAGGTCAATATCCGGAATTCATTCTTACTCCACGTGAGCCATACGAACGCGTTGGCGAGACCATGAACTGCGTGTTTTCGAATGGCGCAATTGTTGAAGCAGACGGCGAGATCAAAGTTTACTATGGCGCTGCTGACACCTGCATAGCTCTTGCCACCGGCCAGGTGGAAGCGCTTATTGAGGCATGCCAGAAAGGCATTGTTCCTAAAGAACAACAAGAACAACGATATATCTTCTGAATCAATGAATGAAATTTAATATCATGCTAAAAATCAGACTAACCAGAGCACTCGTTCTTATTCTCTTTCTTATGCCAACCGCCGCGTTTGCCTGCCAGCAATGCACAAAGATGATTATTTATCTTGCGTTTCCTTATTACCGTACTTGGACGGCAATTCTTCTACTGTGGCTCTTCGGGGCCTTCATCATGCATATGCTTAGCGGGGGAGTAAAGGGGCTATCCGCGGGCAAGGTAGTAATTCAGATAGGAGGCCTAGTGTTTCTTTGGTTCGGCGGATTCTTGGCTGGGATCTTCATTTGGCTTGTAATCAATTATATTGCAAGTTGTATCAAATGGATAAAGAAAAGGCGCCATAAAGAACTTGCCAAAAAAGTAAAACTTTTTGCTGTTTTGAATGGTGTGACACTGGTTCTGCTACTTTCAACGGGTGTCTATACTCAAGTGAAGTTCCTCAGATACGATGATACGGAAATTCTCTCACGCGTAGTGTATGGCACGGCATCTTCCAGATCATTAACTAAACGAATTGCTGAACGCAAGTCGATCCCAAGGGAGCGCCTCCTGGGAATGCTGAGATCGGAAAATCCAAATTCCCGAAACAATGCCGCGGAGGTGATCCGGAACTTAAAAGATCCATCATATTTTGAGGAAGTTATGGAGATTGTAAAAAGTTACTCAGATGAGAAGTTTAAGCATACTCCGCATATTGAGTTTTACCTGCGGAGTGATCGGCCGGAGGCAGGAATGGGTTTTAAGATCGGTGACCGCGCTGCCTGGCTCAAATGGTGGGAGGAATACAACACAACGCAATATGACGCCCCGACAACGCCTGCCATTGCAGAAAAATAATCAATAAGCCTTTATTGAAAATACTTCCCCTGGGGCAAAAGGCCTGATTGTGAAACTCAACTTTAGCCGCTCGTATTGGCTTTATATCCTAATAATAATCCTTGCCTCGTGCTTGGGATGCGGAGGTGAGAAAGAAACTCATCCTTCTCTGCAAAACGCCGAGGCCGAGGAATACGCTGTTTACGATGCCATAATTAAGGAAATGTATATCAGAGATGGCGTCGGCTTAGTTGTAATCGAAGATCAAACATACGCAGAGTGTTCTGTAGAAAATTATCTAAACGAATATTGTAATGACAGGAATCTTTTGTACCGTATAAAGGTAAGACTCTTTTTTGCTTCAGCGAGCGATGCACTCAAAGACTTCGAAAAGAAGAATAAAGAATCTCATCCGTTGAAGGAACTTTTCGCCCTCCCTCTAAGATACACCCTTATCAGCAAGGATGAGTATGATGAGATCTTCAGGAAAAAAGAATGTAAAGGGTGGAAAGTATATCACGAGAGATTCCCTGACTCACCAAGTATACTGAGCCTTTCACGGATCGGATTTAATACCAAAATAGACAAAGCCTTTGTGTATGTCAAAATTCTGTTAGAAGAGCCACTGCTTAGCAGAGCAGAGGTAAAATCAGCCGTGGAATATCAAAGCTATTACGTCGTTCTCGCAAAAAGAAAGGGTACGTGGAAGATAAAGAAAAAGATGCTGGCGTATGTAGGATATACTTTTCATGATTTATTTTGAACCATTTTTTTGTTCTGCATGCCGATGGTTGGCGAGAAAACAAATTTCATTTCAACTACATTGCGTTGCCAATAACAACACAGGAAACATAGCGAGTAAACGGATACAACAATGAATCGTTTTGGACTGTTAGTTCTTGCATCACTGATTACGGTCTGCTTCGCAGTAAAAAGCGCAGGCCTGGCCGCAGATTCTCTGACCATTGATGCATTTGACTACCCAACTACGGCTGCAGCGCGCTCGGCCTGGGTACCCAGCTCAACTTCGCCTCAGGTAGGCATTGCCGAAAATGGCGAATGGGGTTCCGAGCGCGTGATGATTCTCCCCTGTCCATTCACCAACCCCGTGACCCGATGCTACTGGGATCGCTACGTGTCGCTCGACCTGACAGGATATTCCGCAATATCCCTCAGCCTCTACGTCCCAAACCCAGCGCCGATATCATGGTTTACGCTCTATTTCCACAGCGTCAGTGGATGGTACGGTAAAAGCGCGGGAGTTACAAGTTCCGGGTGGCAGCGCTTCCAGTGGTCGCGGAGCGACTTTGGGGAAGAAGGCACGCCTGCTGAGTGGGATCAGATTGACCGAATTCGTCTGTCACCTTGGAAAGATTCGGACATTGATACATATTTGGCAATTGACGAACTCGCCGCTTTTAATCCGCTGATCTCTATTGTGAAAGGCACAAAGTCTATTGCTGCTAGTCCAGATTATGCAAGAACAGTTGAGAACACTGTTTCTCTGTTACAAGATTGGCTCGGAGAATATGAAATCTCGCTGGGAGTGATAAGCGACGAGGACGTTGAAACAGGAGCGCTGGCTGGGTCTAAGATGGCGATTCTCCCTTACAATCCGGTGCTATCTGATGCCGAGCTGACACAGCTGGAGAGCTTCGTTGGGAATGGCGGGAAGCTGATGGTGTTTTACAATTCTAATTCGCGGATTGCAGCACTGCTGGGCATTCAAATCGCCGGATGGGAACGCCATCAGATGCGCGCAATGCACTTCTCTGATGACCAAGTCGAGGGACTTCCAGAGAGCGTGCTTCAGGCGTCGTGGAACATCTTTCTTACGGGAACGATCGAGGGAAAAAGCCGCGTTATCGCGCGCTGGGAGGACAGCGAGGGTGTTATGCTCCCAAACGCGGCGTGGCTAGCGAGTCCGACCGGCTTGTACATGTCGCATATTCTGCTTTCCGGCGATGCCGAGAAGAAGCAACAAATGCTGCTCGCCCTGGTGGGACATTACGTACCCGAAATCTGGCCGGGAGCTGCAATCGTTGCAATTGAAAAGATCGGTCGGATTGCATACTATACGAGCTACGAGGACGCTGTAGCTGGCATATGCGACCAAGCATACGGTAATCCCAAGATGTTGGCTATTGAGAATTCTCTTGCCGCCGCGGATGTGCTGCGAAGCCAGGCACTCGATGCAGTAGCCTCTAGCAATTATATGCGCGCAGTGGAATTGGCGTTTGAAGCCCGCGCTGCCCTGCAGAATGCGTTCTATCTCTGCCAGACATCGCGCAGTCCTGAGTTCCGAGCAGTGTGGGAGCACTCAGGGACTGGGCCGTATCCCGGCGATTGGGATCGCTCAATCAGAATTCTCGTACGCAACGGATTTACTGCTATTGTGACCAATATGCTTCGGGCCGGACTTGCGCATTATGATAGCGCCATTCTTCCGCATTCCGAGATATTCCAGACATACGGCGACCAGATTGCGCAGTGCGTCGAGGCTGCACATCGCTATGCTCTTGAGGTGCACGTATGGAAGGTGAACTGGAACCTCTCGAGTGCACCGCAGGAGTTTATTGACACCCTGCGCGCACAAGCACGCACGCAAGTTTCCGTCACCGGCGAACCAGTTGACTGGCTCTGTCCTTCACACCCGGATAATTACCAGCTGGAACTCGACACAATGCTGGAAGTTGCGCAGAACTATGATGTTGATGGGCTGCACTTCGACTATATTCGCTATCCAAACTCTGACAGTTGCTATTGCACCGGCTGCCTCCAGCGCTTTCAAGACCAAACCGGGCAACACGTGGAAAATTGGCCGTCAGACGCACACAGCGGCCCGCTGCGGGATGCGTATCGAGACTGGCGTTGCCAGCAAATATCGCGATTGGTGCAAGGAGTCAGTGAAAGCGTGCACGTGCTCAAACCGTCGCTCAAGGTTTCCGCAGCCGTTTTCTCACGCTATCCCAGCTGTCGGGATACTGTTGGGCAGGACTGGGTGTCGTGGATTGACCATAGTTATCTGGATTTTATCTGCCCGATGGACTATACGGAAGATTATGAACTGTTCGTCAATCTTGTGGATGAACAGATGAGCTACGCTGCAGGTCGCATCCCGCTTTACCCTGGCATCGGTGCAAGCGCCTCTCACAGCACACTATCGCCTGATCAGGTGATTATGCAGATACTGGCAACGCGCGAAGCAGGAACCGGAGGTTTTATCATATTTAATTATAACGTCAGCCTGGCGGAAACGTGTCTCCCTGCGTTGGGTATGGGCCTGACTGCTCCACTTTCTGCGCCGGTATCACTCCTGTGGTATTTATATGAATAAGCCCTCTATCGTTGCATCCTTATTATTGCCCCGAGTTTGCGTTCTTTGCGGCTTTGCGTGAGCCAAAATTTATCCTCACGCAAAGGCGCAGGATATCCGCCCGGGAATGGGCTTGACTTTTTTCACAGCCACCACTATACAGTCCGCAATTAACCCCCAGCATTACATTGCAGAGCATATAGAGCGGCTTTGCAACTCATAACAAGCGGTTTGCAGGATTAACTCCAGAGGAGGTGGTTCTCATTTTTGGTTCCCTTGATTACATCCTATTATTCTTGTACTTTCTGGGCATTGCGACAATTGGTATCTGGGCAGGGCGAAAGCAGGAAGACACGGAAACATTCTACCTTGGCAAGCGCAAGATGCCCTGGTTTGCCGTCTGCCTCTCGATTCTGGCAACGGAAACCAGCGGAGTAACCTTTCTCGGAGCACCAGGTGATGCGTTTCAGGCGAACTTTTTCTTTCTGCAAATGGCAATTGGTTCGATAATCGCCCGCTTCCTGATCGCTTATCTCTTCTTACCTTCCTTTTACAAGTATCGCGTCACCACTATTTATGAGTATCTCAAGATTCGGTTTGGAGCAAACACTCAGGCCACCGCGGCAATTCTCTATTATGCGACGCGACTCCTTGCGAGTGGCGTGCGCGTGCTCGCTGCATCAATTGCAGTGTCCGTGGTCACAGGCTGGGATCTCTGGCTGAGTATTCTTGTGACAATGAGCGTCACAACCCTTTATACAATCATTGGCGGAATGAAGGCCATTATCTGGACAGACGTAGCGCAGATTCTGATCTTCTTCGGTGGCCCCTTGTTTGCCTTGCTGTTCATTGTCTACAAAGTAGGCGGTTGGGGCGAAGTTTATCGAATTGCCGGGCCATCAGCGCCAGATGGAAACCACTTTCAGATTTTCAATTTCCACCTCAGCCTGACAGACCCCTATTCAATTGTCGTAATGATCATCGCAGGTCTTTTGATGACCTTTGCGGCAATGGGCTGTGATTACGACATGACCCAGCGTATGCTCACCTGCAAGAATAAAAGGGAAAGCCAGCGTGCATTAATCTGGACAGGCTTCATTGACGTTCCGATTATTGCCATGTTTCTGGCAATTGGTGCGTGTCTCTTCGCATTCTATCAGAAGTTTCCAGATCCGAGCCTGTCAGCCAATACGGACTTTCTCTTTGCACACTTTATTGTGACGCAGCTACCGGTGGGCTTGAAAGGGCTGCTGATTGCCGGCGTGTTTGCGGCGTCAATGTCAAGCCTGAGCGGCTCGCTTGGCGCGCTTTCAACCAGCGCAATCACTGACATCTACCGACCGTATATAGTGAAGAACAGGCCTGATCGTCACTACCTGTTTGCAGCACGTTGTGCGATCTTCACCATTTCAGTTCTTTTCATTCTTGTCACGCTCGTACTCAAACAATTTGAAAGCCAGATTCTCTGGCTGGGATTCAGGATCGTAGCGTTTACGTATGGCGCGCTTCTCGGCGTGTTTCTGTTGGGGGTAACAGTCAAACGCGGCAGCGACCGGACAAATTTGATTACTATGCTCACCAGCGTCTTGTTGCTGATTTGCATATGGAGGATCGGCGAAGCCAAACCCAATCTTCAATTGGCATGGACATGGTACCCATTGGTCGCTCTGGTGTGGACGTACGGCATTGGATTCTTCCTCGCTCCAAAACCGAAAGAATAAGTCGCAGACCACCTGCCTGGGGTGGCAACTGAAAAGACTTTGGAAAAAGAAATGGAAAATAGAGAAAAAAAAGAAAGAATGAGGGGCTATAATAGCGAGGGTGATTACATATCCCTTCTGGTGATTTTATTTGTTGAGACTCTCTGTGTCTCTGTGGCGATGTTTAATTAGAATGCGCCACTGGGTGAGAGTGCGGATTTGCTGTTAATCATGGATTTTGGTTTTGCGCAGCCGCAGCGAGTTGGTCACCACGTTAATCGAACTGAAGGCCATGGCCATCTCTGCTATAACTGGGTGCAGCAAGCCGAGAATGGCAATGGGAATAGCGACGAGGTTATAGAAAAAAGCCCAAAAGAGATTTTGTTTGATCTTGCGGAACGTAGCACGCGAAAGTTTAACTGCAGCCACCACGGCACTCAAATTGCCCTGCACCAGCGTGATGTCTGAAGATTCAATGGCAATGTCGGTTCCCGTGCCGATAGCAATACCAACATCCGCCTGCGCGAGTGCAGGTGCGTCGTTTATTCCATCGCCAACCATTGCAACCAGGCCGACATCGCGCTGCAGGCGCTGAATCTCTTTCGCTTTATCGTCCGGCAACACGTTCGCCAGCACACGGGCGATCCCCACCTGCTGCGCAATAGCACGCGCAGTCCGTTCGTTATCTCCCGAAATCATAACCGCTTCCATGCCCATCTGCTTGAGCTGCTCGATAGCACGTTTCGAATCCTCTTTGAGCGTATCCGCAACTGCAATCACTCCGGCTACCATTCCGTCCTGGGCCACCAGCATGGCGGTCTTGGCTTCTTCCTCCAGGCGCTTCAATGTCTCATTAAAAAATGCAAAGTTTATCCTGTACTCCTCCATTAATGCACGATTGCCCACGAGTACCTTGTGCCCGCTAACTGTGCCTTTAATGCCACGGCCTGGTACCGCCTGAAAATCTTTGGCCTCCTGAAATGTGATCCCTTCTTGTTGCGTTCGCTGGAAAATCGCCTGAGCCAATGGATGCTCAGACGACGCTTCCAGTGAGCCTGCGATTCTGAGCACCTCCTGTGCCCTCCAATGCTCTGCTTCCACAACGTCGGTCACTTCTGGTTTACCCTTGGTAATAGTGCCTGTCTTATCAAAAACGATTGTGCGCACGTCGCGCATCAGCTGAATCGCCTCGCCTGAACGGATCAAAATCCCATGTTCTGCACCAATGCCACTCCCTACCATTAAGGCCGTGGGTGTTGCCAATCCAAGGGCGCACGGACACGCAATGACCAGCACTGCTACGGCTGCAAAAATGGCGAGCGACAGCGTGCCGACTTCTGGTTGCACCCAGGGAATCACACGGCTGCCCCATGCGACAATGGCGTGAAAAAATTCCGGAAAGACCAACCAGCCCGCAAACGTCAGAATCGCAATCCCCAGAATCGCCGGAACAAAATAACTGGTTATCCGATCAGCAAACTCCTGAATTGGGACTCGCGAGCCCTGTGCCTCCTCAACCATCTTAATAACCTGTGCAAGGAACGTGTCCTTTCCCACCTTCGTGGCCTTTACCCGGAGGATGCCATGTTGATTGATTGTGGCACCAATCACGGCGTCACCAGGTTTTTTCTTCACAGGCATAGATTCTCCGGTTGCCATTGACTCGTCCACTGCGCTCTCGCCTCGCACAACGAGCCCATCCGTAGGAATCTTCTCCCCGGGTCGCACGACCATTACGTCGCCAACCTGGACTTCTTCAATTGGCAGTTCCTTCTCCTCGCCATTGATTTCTATGCGCGCGGTTTTCGCTCCGAGTTCCAGTAACTTACGAATAGCCTGCGACGCTCGCCCTTTCGCACGTGCCTCGATGTAGCGACCCGTCAGATGAAACGCCATGATCATGCCTGCAACACCAGCATAATTCTCCACACGCAGACCCAGCACATGCATAAATCCTGTAAAAAAAGCGGAGAGCGTGCCCATGGCAATCAGCACGTCCATATTGGCACTGCCGTGCACCACGGCTTTCAAAGCACCTCTCATCGTCTTCAATCCGGGCCAGAAGAGCACCACCACAGCCAGACCGATCAACCACCAGTGATGCAGTGGAATCATCAAGCCGAACAGCATCTCCGGGATCATCAGCAGAATGATGGGGATTGTAAATACCCAGGCAACGGTCATGCGCCATTTTGCAACTTCCATTCTCTGAATACTGAGGTCTTCTGCCTCAGCTCTTCTTCGCTCTTCCGTCACCGCATAACCGGTGCGCTCAATCGTTGCAATGATAGCCTTCTGGTCCAGCGCTGCAGGATCGTAGGTAATACGCGCCTCTTCGGTAGAGAAATTCACGTTCGCTTCAACCACACCCGCTCGCTTGCGTAGTGCCTTTTCTATCGTTTGCGCACATGAAGTGCAGGTCATACCCTGAATCCCCAGCGCGATCTGTTCGGTTTTGGTCTTTACGTGATAGCCACTCTTCTCTATGGCTTTGCGAAAATCCTTGATCCTGGAAATTTGCGGATTATAGAGTACCATCGCCTTTTCAGTTGCAAAATTCACACGCGCTTCTTTCACACCCGCAACATTGGCGAGCGCTTTCTCAATCGTCTGTGCACAGCCAGCACACGTCATCCCGTCAATCTCCCGACTAACACGCTGGAGGCCTTTGGTCTCAGCCGGGTGCGCGACAGCCGCTTCTTCAACCGATTCTTCAGGCGCTGGTGAAAGGTACCGTTCGGGGTCAGATTCAAACTTCTTCTGACATGCTGCCGAGCAGAAATAATACGTTTCGCCTTTATAGTCGTACGTATGCTTAGCCTGACCAGCATCAACATCCATTTGACAGACGACATCTTTTGCCATTGCGTTCTCACTCCTAGCATATGCAGTGGCGTTTAATTAAACGCCCCCTATTAAGAATTCTACAATCTCCAGCCTATAGACCTCGGATTTTGCATAATAAGAATTAACAAGCCCTCAATCTCTAACCTTTTGAAATTTGATAATCAGCTCAGCGCCAAGAATGTATCTATGGCCACAATAGAGACAGCCTCTTTTTCTCATCTCCTCCTTCAGACTTTCCCTTGTATAATGCGTGATGTGTTCATCGGCATAACCACTGGGATTCACAAATTTGTAAATCTTTTCGATTATCCTCCAATGCGTGGCATAGTCGGGAGTTCCAAGAATCATAAAACCATTCTTTTTTGTGACACGAACAACCTCATTGAGAACTTGGGGATCTTCAGGCAAATGCTCAATTACCTGAGAAAAAATCGTTGCCTCAAAAGTATTATCCTTGAAGGGAAGACTGAAAACATTTGCCTGTATGAGTTGGCGATATGGAGATCGCTTGTGGCGAAGTTTGTTGGACTGGATATCGCAACCTATCGACTGCGGTAATCCTTCGAGTATTTGACTCGACCCGCAGCCAATGTCCAAAATTGATTTATACTCTCTAGAAAAGTCACAAATTATATGATACCGCTGGCGTTGCCAGTATCTCTGCAGCCAGATGCGACTATGAAAAGCACGTTCATCATAATCGGCACAGTCGATTGAATTTCTTAGACGCCAGAATTTATATAACGAAAATAAATACTCTTTTCCAAATTTTATTAACCTTGATTTTGACGAACCATGTTTTCGAGGGTCATAATGAAAAGGGACTTCTTTGATTCGGAAACCTTGAGCGTGCGCTTTCATCAAAATCTCTTGCAATACCACGTAATTTTTTTCTGTAGGAGTAACTTCGTCGAATATCCTTCGACGATAAAGCCTGAAGCCTGATGACATGTCTCTAACCGGCAGGTCAAGAACAAAACGGTAAACTGTATTTAATAGCAAGCTCAGCAGTCTCCGGAAAAATTGGGCGTTGTTAAATCCATTTTTGACATAACGAGATGCAATAAGCATGTCCGCTTCTTCTCTCGAAGAATAAAGAATTGGGATAATATAAGGACTATGGGAAAAATCAGCGTCCATTGTAATTATATAATCACCTTTGCTCGCTTTTATACCCTCTGCGATAGCGACTCCGTATCCTTTCAGCATCCTCATTAGCTTTGCCTTGTATATTTCAGCAACCCTTTCAATATCGTCTTTTGAATTAGCATCCACAATCAATATTTCATAATCTTCATCGCATATTATTTGTGCCATAACTTCATGCAAACAGGGCAACAATTGTCTTACATTTTCTGCTTCATTCAGTGTGGGAATTATTATGCTTAATTTCATTGCCTCGATCTCTCTTAACAATTAATTTACCAATCTCATTTTTTATTATGGAAGCGAAACAGATAATCGGGTACATTACTAAAACGGCGTAAAAAATTTCTATGTTCAATCTGTATCTATCGTAACCTGCCGCAAAAGCGGTTAATCCGGTGAAATATAGTATGTTAACTGCAATAAAAATCCCCATTTTTCTTTCCCGCAACAACAAGAGAAGCAAACCAATTGGCGCAATGAATACATAGCACCAGTTTATCAATCTGTGAACTTCACAGTAGAGATGAAAAACTTTTCTGTCGAAATCTTTCGGATGAATTATATTGAGGTTTCTAACTTTTAAATAAAAGGGCCTACTAAGAATATTCTCATACATATAGTAATACTGGCGTTGAGAATAAGTTACTCTTAAAAAATTTTCTCTCCAATTATTGAAAACTTCAATTGGGTTCTCCAAATATGCCTTCATGGCTATTTTTTGCAGGTTTTTGGAAATTTCATAATCATGTTCAAGCCAATGCTGCCAACCTCTATAAGTCAAAATATTCATGGGTGAACTGCCGTAGTTTACGATTCTCTCTTTAATAAGGCGAATTTCCAGCGGGTCTGTTTCCTTTATTTTTACCAGATGCCAGTTTGTCCAGAGCATATTCAATCCTTGATTTGTTTCCAAAACAAACGCTTTGTAATGGAGAAAGTTACGAATAATCCAGGGACTCAAAATGAGTCCGAAGCCTAACAAAAACAGAGCAAGGCATCTTAACAACGGTTTCCATGCCGAAAAATGAGCTGATGAGAGAAGGAGAATAGCCAGAAAATAAAGTTTCATTATTGGTCGGGTCATACAGGCCACGCCTGTAACCAGCCCGGTGAGCAAAAAATTCCTTCTCTCTTGTTTCTGCAGTGCTATCCATAAAGACACAAATGTTAGGCCTGATAACACTGCAAATAACGTGTCAGCAAGAATCATGATAAAGCATGCTATCACATTTGCGTGTAAAATGATAAAAACGTATGCGCCATAAGCTACTTTTTTATTTATTTGCGAACCGAAGTAAAACGCTATGCAAGGTATTATGGGAGCTAGAAGAACCTGAAAAAGGCTGTAAAACCAGTAGGTAAGATGTGCGTCCTTGGTAACAAAATAAAAAAGACCAAGAAAGAAAGGAGCAAGGGGCATTCGGAAAGCTACCGGGTAATAGAGCCCGCCTTCACCTTTGAAACCGAATGTGAATTGCTCAAAAATACCCCGCCCCATCTGAAGGTAATTTTCGGTATCAGGTTGAATATGATAGCCGTAAATTGCCCAGACTAAATAATAAAATACAAAGGCAGCTAAATAAAGCGGGACATACCTGTTTTGAAAGAGGTCTTTTAACTTGTATTTCTCTAACATAGACTCAGCCTAGTAACTTTGAGAAGCATTCTTAATTTTTGCAAAAAGCTTTCAATGATTATATCTTTGCGCAATAAATGCGGTAGAACCCAGATTGACGAGCAGGCGTGCGCCCGCTATGAAACCAAGCAGAATCGGGCTGGTTGGTTAGTCAGTTAGTCAGCTAAACGACAACGGATTAATCCGCCTGAGGCGGATAAACCAATTAACCGATCATTCGAGTAAGGCAAAAGAATCACACGCTGCTCCGCGCTGTCAACGCTTTTCCCTCTCGGCACTTCTCGTGCACTGCACTAATACGCCGTAGGCGTACAAGTCCTAAATGACACAGACACCACTGGTTTTTGACACTGGATCAGCGCGGTCACACTCGCACGTCAATGAGCCTTAGTGCTCCAAGTTGTAATTACGGCGATGTATTTTCAACAATACATATCAAACCACAACGGCACCAAAAATTCAGAATGTAGAGGCACGCCGCGGTGTGCCCCTACATGCAAAATCTGTCCGCCGAAGGTGCGCATTACCGCCGAAGGCGGATCATGGTAAGGCTGGAGGTGAGAGGCTCTTGATTGTTGGGGGGTCGAGGATCAGACTGGCAGTTGGTGCGTCGTCGGGTGAAAAGTTGAGTATGTCGAAGGAGACAATTAAGCCTTCACCTACGCAATTCGCCGGAGGCAAGAAGTAGAGCTGGTCGTATGTCGTATTCGTAATGCCGGGAGAATTTGCTCCGTCGCCAATGCTTGAGACAAAAAGCCTCAAGCCAGCAATGCTCTGCAATATGCACCAAAGAAAGCCCTATATAATGAATCCTGGAAACAGATCTTGGAATCTACTTAATGTTTAGCAATGCACGTAAACTTTTTTAACTCCCTTTCAGACATGCGAAAGAGAGAAAAACATTCACATCCCAAAGAAGGTGATAACTCCTTTGCTCTTCTCAACTGGCTAGCAGCGCAAAATCACCTTACTGCCGGGTCCTCATCAATGAATATATTACGGGTAACTATGCCCGCCGTATTGATAATATACGCTACCCCCGCCATTGCCAATGAATGTGTTATTGGTATGATAAAAGACTGTTGAGTCACCTGAAATAAAAAGGCCGAATCCTGTGTTGTAGTCCATATGACCACTGCAAAAGTAGAAATTCACTACAGAATGAGCGTCAATACGCATACCATTATTGCCATTGTTTGAAAAATCACATGTGTTGCAAATGTTAGCATAACAAACAGGTCCTATGCCCACACCATGGCCGCTGTTATACTTTGCAACGCAGTCCCAAAATTCGGCGGTTGCTTCCTTCTCGAGAGTTATTCCCCATCTACCATTATACAGTGCCGTGAGATTGAGCCCACTTACACTGGTTGCCTTGGAGAACTGAAACCCATCATCCCCATTATAATCGCCTATACAATTTCTTATATCGAGCCGTGCATTGTGTCTAGCAAGAAACCCTCTCTCATTGTTTTGGCTGGCCTTGCAGTTTACAACTTCGTAGATTCCACTCTGAAGACAGACTCCAGTGTCCGCGCAGTAATCAAACAACAATCCCTGAAGACGCATTCTTGTACAGTTTTCGCCAACAAATCCATACTCCCTAACTGGTGTAGTAAATATATCGTTGTCGGTTCCAGTTATCCGCACATCCGGGTTTCCAGGCAAAGAGGAGGTCCAGTTCTCATCACCCAGAAAATTGAGCTTTTTACTCGGTTCAACGCTAATGCCAAATACTTTCACCTCTTCCCTGTAAACTCCGTCTGCAATGTCAATGGTCACGTTACAGCGCAAGCGTTCGGGGAGGACATCCACGGCCGCCTGGATTGTTAGCTTTGCCGTGTCAGTGGTTAGACCGTTATTCTCGTCGTTACCCGTTGCACCGTTCACGTAAATTGTGAAATCCTCCGTACCGCTGACAATTCCTATGAGCTGTGGATTAATAATACGCCGATCAGGTAAGAGTCGCTGAAACCCAAGCGTGCCATCACTGAACCAGATGCGGAGTTTGATCTGGCTGGGATGATTAAAAATGATGCTACTGATTGGTTGCATACCCAGAGCCGGATCGCCGACCATAACGTTAAAGATCCCGTCAGTGACAGCTACAGATACCGAAGCCGCTGGTTCTTGGCCATCAACGCTCGTCCCATCGTTAGACCAGAGGGTTACTGTCCCCGCGTTGTTTACAATTGCGAATTTGAAGTAACCTGTGCCGTTAAACGGCGTCCCCTGCACGCGCACCCGCCCCTGGTAGTTGAACATCACCAGGTCATCGGCTAAAGCCACGCTTGTAAGCACTAATAAAGAAATAAGCAATGCGATGAATATTTCTTTCTTTACTTTCATGACTAGCTCCCCCCTTTTGGCAGAATTTCTCAATACAGCATCCAGTCGTCCACCCTTGTCTGTTCGTCGCCTTTGAAGCCGGTGGTTGAAGTTGTAGAGTAGTCGGTGCTGGCTTGCGACTCGCCATCAACACCATCGGCTTTTAGTAGCCAAACCACTTCATAATCTGCGGTTTGACTTTGATCACCGCCAATGCCAATCGCTGCGTAGTCCAGCGAATAGTCCGCAGCCGCAGCCAGAGCCGCCAAGAGCATTGCAGCAAGGCAAAACGCGCAAATCCGTTTCCAATAGAAAATACAGTATTGCTCTTTAATAATCCTTTTGCACAGTCTTCCTATCATACTCGAAACCTCCTTATAAACGGATTCTTCGGATAACCCTTACTTAAATTTTAATTAGCAGACTTAATGTCATGAAGGCAAGGAATTTTTTCACAAAATTCTATTATTTGTAAAACCACTCTGGCCCTGATGCGTTATCATCAAAAAATAATGCGACGAAATTATGGGCGTTTAAAAAAAAACAGAAATCAAAAAAAGAGAAAGAGCGATCACACTCGCACGTTAAAAAGGAAACTCGAAATATCATTTCTCACACTTGATCCTGCGCAAAAACCAAACATTCCTTGACGCCGCTTCTTTTTTGACAATAAACTATTGTCATATTGTGAGCAAATTGCGCCGACTCTTATCTTGCATGCCAGCTTGTTAGAATGACAGGCAACCGAAGCCTCGCAGTTTGAAAAGCAATGTCCTATCACCTCACCATGGGTCAGGAATCCAAATAACAGGAGGTATGTTCCCAATGCATTCCCAAATCGTCAGAACCTTGCAGATTGCTGTCCTCGGTTTACTGATCTGTCTCGCCCCTGCGAGCGTACATGCTTCGAAGTTTCAGATTCTGCTCATAGAGAACGGCGTTCCTGTATGGGTAGAGCGGGAAGATCCCTCTATCGCTGCAGCTCAGCAAGCAGCCCAATCCCCGGACGAGGCAATGGGGGCGACGCTTGAGCGGATGGTGACCGCTCAGCTCTCGGGCCCGACGGCTTCCGAGGCTGCTGTCCGCCTCTCAGGTCTTTTTCCTCCTGGTAGTATGCTCGATCGGGTGGACGTCATTGACGGACGTGCTACCGTGCGGCTCACTCTGCCAGTCGAGTTCCTGTACGGCGGGCTTGATGAATTTATATTCGAAAACATCGTCCATATAGCCATAGTTCTGGGAGAAAGCACGCCAGGGCTCAAGTCGCTCACAATGTTGGCACGTACTCCTGGCGACTTAGACCATCGCCCCCTCTCCGACTTCCTTCCTGCTCTCCCTCCACCCATTGACAAGCCCGAGATCGAACGTACCGACACCGTTGAACCTGTCGCGGCTCCCCAGATGCTCGGACAGCCACCGGTGCGCGGACAACCTCAGCCAACCGGTGCCCTTACTGGAGCGTCAATCTTCCTGAGTCCCGGCCACGGCTGGTACTATAGCAGCACGCTGTCGCGGTGGGCAACACAGCGCCCCAACACAAACAACATCATCGAGGATCTAAGCAACGCCGAGGCCGTGCTCCAGCACCTGACTCATTACCTGTGGAACGCTGGCGCGCGAGTCTACACCTGCCGGGAGCGCGATCTGAATACAAACATGGTGATCGTTGACAACGGCGACGCTGGCCACTCGAACACGGGGTCGTGGTCAACGGTATCACTCTCGGACGCCTACGACGGAGACCTCCAGAGAACGACAACGGTGACAGGCTCGCCTACGGCCACCTCGACTTTTACGCCTAACATTCCCGCGGACGGACACTATGCCGTTTACGTCTGGTACCGAACTGCAGGTACGGGAACGACCACCAGCGATGCTCGCATAACGATCAACCACACCGGAGGCTCGAGCGTCTGGATCCAAAACCAGAACCGCGACGGCTACACCTGGAAATACGTTGGGACTTTCTATTTCAAGGCGGGAAGCAACCAGACGATCGGCTCGGTGATGATTGACAACCAGAGCTCCACAGCCGGCAACTACGTCGTTGCCGACGCCGTGCGCTTCGGCGGCGGCATGGGCGATTACCCTGATGGTGGAAGCGTGAGCGGCGAACCGCGCTGGGAAGAGTCAGGTAAATACTTCGCAGGCTTTATGGGCCACACATACTCCAACGGCACGGTCTGGGCCATGCCGCGCTACGCCGACTGGGAATGCGAGGATTCCTGGGAAGGTGGCTCCAACAACAACGCCATCTACGTCTCCTGGCACACCAACGCCCCATATCCGGGCACGGGCACCTCGAGCTTTGCTTACACTAGCAGCAGCACCTGGAATGGTCCTTTCACGGGTGTGCCCGGGGGTCTTGAACTCCGCAACTCCATTCACAACGAGCTGATAAACGACATCCGCGCCGGGTGGGATGCGGGCTGGACCAACCGAGGCACGCACACGGCCAACTTCGGGGAGATCAACCCATCCAACAACGATGACATGCCGGCCGCACTCACCGAGATCGCCTTCCACGACACCCCTGCCGATGCCGAGGACATCCAGGACCCGAACTTCCGCCGTTTAACGACCCGAGCGGTCTACCAGGGCATCGTGAAGTTCTACTATAACTATTACTACCTGGGTGAGAGCAACAGCGAGTTCAACGACCTCACCCTACTGCCCGAGCCGCCGACCAACCTGCGCCTAACAAACAACGGGTCAGGTGGAGTAACAATTGCCTGGGACGCCCCGCCCTACAACACAGGCAACAATCTGCTCGGCGACGCGGCCACGAGCTACCGTGTCTACCAGTCGACCAACGGCAAAGGCTTCGACAACGGCACGAACGTAAGCGGCACCTCAACCACGGTCCTTGGCCTCACCCCGGGGGAGGTCTACTACTTCCGCGTGACTGCAACCAACAGCGGCGGCGAGTCGTTTCCAACCGAGACACTGACCGTGCGCATCCGCTCATCAGGCTCCGCGTCGGTTCTGATCGTCAATGGCTTTGACAGGATGGACTTTAGGGCGAAAATCGTCGAGGACGACCCCTACTCGAGCGCAGACCTGCACCGCGGCTACCTGTGGCTGATGAACACTTACGACTATGTGATCGCCCACGCCGAGGCGATTGATGCCTACGGACTCGACTTCGACTCCTGTGCGAATGAGGCAATCATAGACGGCCAGATCAACCTAAGCAACTACCACATTGTTGCCTGGGTTCTCGGCGAAGAGTCAACGGCCGACGACACTTTCGACCCCACTGAGCAGACCGCCGTAACGAACTTCCTCAACGGTGGCGGCTGTCTGTTCGTCTCGGGCTCCGAGACCGGGTACGAGCTGGACTTTCTCAACAACGGGCGCTCAGTCTTCGAGAACACCCTCCACGCCGACTACTCTGCCCACGACGCGGGTACTTATTCGGCTTCGGGCGCCTCGGGCAGCATATTCAATGGGATCTCACTGGCGTTCGACGATGGTGCCTCTATCTACGACGTCGGCTACCCGGATGTCATCACCCCGAACGCCGGCTCCCTTGCCGCCATGAACTACATCGGCGGGGGCACCACAATGGTAGATTATTTCGAGAGCATCGGGGGGTGGTGGGATCCCAATTCGTCAGGCCAGACCAACGCAGATCCCAGCTGCACGTTCAGCATTGCTAGCTCTCCTAGCCATGAAGGCTCTGGGTCCGGGGATCTCTACTACGTCTGGGGCACCGGAGACTACATCCGCGAGTACAATAGCACTCAGCCCCAGTTCCCCACCGCCTCCTCGTTCTCCATCTGGGTTCACGGCAACGCCTCGGGCCACGAAGTTCGCTTCTGCCTCCGCGACCCAGTCGACAGTGAGCTCTTTGTTAACAGCTACATCACCACCAATTTCAAAGGGTGGCGGGAGATCGTCTGGACCGACATCGAAAACAACAATGGCACGCGCTGGGCCGGATCGGGCGACAATGTGATCTCCGGTTCCAACGTCATCTTCGACAGTATCCACGTACACAAAGTCAGTACGCAGAACTCCGGCCACCTCTACTTCGACGAAGCTGTCTACACTCCCACCAGCGGCGGTGGCGGTGGGGCCGCGATCCAGTACAGCGGCGGTAGCCCCAACCGGCGCATCGTGATGCTTGGCTTCCCGTTCGAGACTATCACCAGCGCCATTGTGCGCAATTCCGTGATGCAGGCCGTGCTTGTCTTCTTTGGAACAGCGACGCCGACACCAACTCCGACACCAACGCCGACAGGAACACCAACTGCAACTCCGACACCGACGCCAACTCCAACACCAACTACACTCGTCAGGACATACACGTTTGATTCATCTGTTGAGGGCTGGTTGTTCTTGCCGCTGAGTGTTCCCGGGGAATTCTCCGGGGCGTCGTCCAGCTATAGTGGTGGTCGGCTAGGCATCAGTTCAGCAAATGATGCAACGAACCGCGTGGGGTTCTGGAACTCGCCGGCGGAGATTGCTTACGTGGCGGATAATG
>CAZVVA010000039.1:7684-22038 GCA_964630455.1 uncultured Candidatus Sumerlaeota bacterium | reverse complement strand
CTCAATTAGTCGCCAAGCAAGCCGTTACTTCTATTCAAGTCACGGCGGAGAAAAAGACGCGGTACTATTGGGCCGTCGATACTTATATCGGCGATCCCAATGATCCGATATGGGGGCCTGTCTTTAGCTTTGTTGCAGATAATCTGCCTCCCAAAGTGGACGCCGGTGCCGATGTAGTGACTTGGCTGGACAACGGCAGTGTAGAAGTGGCGATCGCAGCGGCAGTGACAGATACCGACCCCACGACGACGCTCTGGACAGTGATTACGGAGCCCAATGAAGGGATGGCAGCGATTGCCAATCCTGACCAGACTGAGACAACCGTGACGCTGAGTGCGTTGGGGACCTATGTTCTGCAGCTTCAAGCCGATGACGGTGAATACAAGAGTGCGGACACCCTGACGATCGGTGTATTCAGTGATCACTGCGAAGCTGCTAAGTCGTTGCCGGGTTGGACACCCTCTTCTGGGGATATCAACCAAGATTGTGTTGTTGATGAGCTGGATAAGGCTATTTTGCTTGAGCATTGGCTGGAATGTACAGGCCTGGATTGCCCGGATCCGAATGCGCCCTAATTCTGACAGAATGAGTGTGGTTTGCCCTTTCTTGGGCAAGCCACACTTTAAGATAAAAAGACCATTCAACTCATTATAGAACAGAAGGAATTCGATTATGAAATCGCATTTTGTTTTGGGTATTTGTGTTAGCTTGCTACTTGGGGCGCCGCTGATCGCAGCAAATATCACAGTCACAGCAGATGCCAATGACGCCGACGGTACAGTCGTCTCGGGTACGGAAAACCCCAGGGTTGCGATCACCTCTCACGCGGATGGTGACCAGGTATCCTCCTCCCAAGCTGTTATTGTAACGGCTGCTGCATCGCACGACAGTGGTATCGAGAAGGTCAGCCTGTTCACAAGGAGCGATCAAGACACGAAATTCACGTGGCAAGGCGCGGTTAAAAGCAAGCCGTACGAGTGGAATCTCGGTAACTTGCCTGCCGGCACCTACACGTTGATGGCTAAGGTGGTTGCGGGCGACGCCCATGAGGCAAAACTTACGATTTCCATTGAAGTTGTCAGCAGTCCTGTCAACGCCCCGTCAGGGGCTGCCTCCGGCGCCTATCCGTTTACAGAGAGTTGGCTCGATACTCGGGACGATATCAACTCATTTGGGCCAGTTCCGACTGATCCTACGGCGGGAAATGCTCCACCAAGCATCGGCCCCAATGACCGTATCGGCTGGAGTTCGGACGGCAACTTAAATGATGAGGATGATTGGGCAGCTACAGCCTTGGGTTGGACCGTCTTGGGCAAAGCGGAATTGCAGGACCAGTTCGTGCATTTCAATTACAATAACAGGCTCGACAAGACTAAGATTGCAAAGGAGAGGCAGAATAGGGAGAGTACTCTCACCGGCGCATTGGTATTCAGGTTCAACCAGACCATGATCTTCGACAATCAAGATCAAGTCCAGCTTGAGGCCGGAATTCAGCATGTTGTGGATCAGATCAACATGAGTAGTGCGCGTAGCAGGTTCTTCTACATCCAGGCTGGACCATTCGAAGTCGCCTATCGCGCTCTGAAGCGAGCTAATCCTGACAAGCGAAAGTACTGCATTTTGCTTTCCCATTCGGGAATCAACGAACTGGACAACAAGTTTCCCATTGATGTGGACGATTCTACCCACGTAGATGATCCCAATAATCCTCGGGCACGCGGTATGGTCGATTGTGCCAACCCCATCAATCCCCCTTCCGGCAAACCATCGGGGCTGGGATCGGGCTACTACTTCACTTCCAGACAGTGGCCCAGTACCAACCGCCCGCAATTCGGCGGCAAGAAGTATACCGAGGGTTGGAACAAAATTGACTGGATGAAGACCTCCACCGTCGACGGATACCGATGGGCATATAAACGGTTCAAAGTAGCCATGGATGCGAAGGGGTGCAACGGCCTGGACGCGTCGGATGGCGGCATATGTTTCACTCTGGTGAGTGGCAAATTCGACCACGGAGTTGACGGGGGGTTCGCCAAGCTCACTGACTTTCTGGACAATACGCTCGATCTGCCCAACACCCCCAGCCCCACAGTCAGTAGTCTCGTACTGTTCGATCTGGACACCAATAAAGTTGTCGCACCCATAACGAATGGTACTGTGATAGACTCAAGCTCGTTGCCGTCCCGAGTGAGCATTCGTGCGATTACCAATCCCGTAACGATCGATTGGGTCACATTCGAGGATATGGATGCTGGAACAACATTGATCAAGGACGAGATTGGTTCTCTCTACACGATCGCCGAGAATGAAGACGGAAAGATCGCAGCCTGGGCATATGCAGAGAAGACCTACAACCTTAAGGTCACCCCTGAGCTGAATGGTAAAACTGGAACTGCCTATTCGGTCAGTTTCACTATTGGTGATGGAGGAGGGAGTTCCCCCGCAGATCCCACGGTTGCGATTACCTCTCACAAGGAGGGTGACAATGTCGTCGTGGTTGTCAACCCGTGGGATGACAGCGGCATCGAGAAGGTCAACTCGTCCTAAGTTGGCGACCAGCCGTTGTTGGACTCGTCCCTGGTGGCGGAAGGATTGCAATATCTGCAGATAATGGTAGGTTTTACCGCCTTGCTTGACCGTATTTACGCGAGGAAACATAAATTTGCATACTCCGACATAGGATTAAACTTGTCAACACTAACATCATGTTAATTATGCCGAATAGGTGGTTTCTGTCAAGAAAAAAATGAAAAAACAACGAAGATATTGTCACTACAGCGAATGCGGCTGAGCCCAGAAACCCGTTTTATTGTGTCAAGAATGCGGATTTGACCTCAAGAACTACCATCCAAGTGACAAACATGAGCTAGGAAGTACGCCAATAAAGTGCCTGTTTTTACAGAAGGTTGGTGGGTGGATGCCTGGCCGCGTGATACGGATATCCCTTACACGGATCGCGATAATTTTAAGTCCGGAGGCAGGGGTGAGATGCGTACGGTATGCGTGGATCGTCACAAGCTGACGCAGAATGTGTTGTTTGCCGATTTCTCTTTACAGAGGGTATCGCTCAAGAAACTCTGGCGTTTGAAGTGGCACAAAGAGTATGATCTGCATGCCAAACTGCCGGAATGGCCGGATTGGATGGCCCGCTGCAAGGATCCCTAATAAGAGGAATCACGACCGTCAGGCTGTCAGTATTGGCAGGCGTCCCGTAAGTGACGACAGATACTTCATGGGGCAGATTGATGATGTCCGCATTTATGATTATGCTCTGTCGGATGCCGAGATTTCGTGGCTTTCCGGCCGGAATCAGCCGTTTGACAAGCCGTTTTGACATGCAGACGGTGTGGACTATGGCGAAGTAGTGGATTCGTGGCTTGAAGTGCAACTGTGGCCAGGGCCGTAAGCGGCGTTGATAAGAAGCTAACCACATCCCTCTGGCTGATTAACCAATCCGTCTTGTACCTCACAGCTCGCTTGGCTTAGTTAAAGCGTGATCAAATCCCACAAGCGGTTAAGCGATTCGATGGTCTTTTGCAGCGCTGCGTTGTCCTCCATCTTGCGGAGTTCTTGATCAAAGGGCTCACATTCCACCGGACCGTCATAACCGATTTTCACCAAGGCGTTGATAAATCCTCTCATATCGATCACGCCCGTAGTCACTGGTAGTCTACGCCGGTTATCGATTTGCTTCTCTACCGGGATGCCCGACGGGGCGTCGTTGACGTGAACGTGGATGACGTCCTTGCTCGACAACTGAAGCACTTCTTTCACCGTCCCATGCGAAGTGTACCAATGCCAGCTATCCAGCAGAAGCCCCACGTTTCCTGTGCCGATTGCCTCCACCAGCTCCATCATATCCAGTTGTGTACAGATAAAGGGAAAACGATATCGTGCCCGTGAGGTTCTGGGCCCTACGAATTCCAAACCCAGCCGGATGCCGTAGTCTTTGAGCACCTTCGCCACTTCGAGGAAGCGTCTTTTGTGCTGCTCGAAATTTTGTAGGTACGTGAGTTTATTGTGGCCGGGCGGAATCCAGGTCGCCATGCGTTTCACACCCAATTGCTTCAAAACACTCGCACGTTTGGGCAGTTGTGCGAGGTCTTTCTGAAATTGATCTTCATCTTTGCGAAGCTGGACAGGCAGGCCGCTGGCGCCATATCGAATGCCTTTTTCTTTCATCGTCTCTACCCATTCGCGGATTTCCGTGGCAGAGTTGTTCTCAAATTCACTCAGATTTGGGGTAATGCTGTCAAAACCATATTTCACCGCATACTCCAATGCCTGCCGTTGATTAGCCTTCACGCCTATGTGGCCGTGTCCCAAGTTCTTGTAGAATTTGACTCTATTGTTCATCTCCAGCGCCTCAGCGGATGGCTTAGCAAAATGTAGCGCTGCCCCGACATACATCGGGACTGCAATCGCAGAACGACAAAACGTACGCCTTGATATCGCCTTAGATTGTTTCCCTTTCAGCTCAATCATGATTATTTCTCCTATCCAGTCCCAAAATTCACACGTACCATCAGGTGATATGATACTATAACACTATTCCTTGAAATCTCAAGCCTTTATAACAATCTCGCTGTTATGTCATACGATCTTTGGGAGAAAGAATTACTTGGAGTTAACCAATTGTATCGAAAACAGCTCACTCAGTTTGTCGGCCGTTATAGCCGAGGTTATCTATCGTCTCTTCAAGTCTGGGCATTGACCAGCGTTTTTCTTCGGAATCCATTTCTGATGTTCCCGGATGACTTTCGCGTAATCGGGGTAACCAGCTAAGTTGTACCACTCATAGGGATCGTTGTCGTGGTCGTAGAGTTCCTTTGTACCGTCAGCGTAGCGTATATAGCGCCAACGCTCTGAGCGCACGGCGTGGTTGCCCCGTTGATAAGTCATCAGTGCTGGGCGTTCCCACTTTGCGTCTGGGTTTTGAAGGAGCGGAACTAAGCTCACACCATCCAGTTCGGTTTTCGGCTCTAAGCCACAGAGTTCGATTAAAGTTGGGTAAATGTCGATAAGACTAACGGGCCGTTCACATAGCCTTCCGTGACGCGTAATCCCCGGGGCAACGATGATGAAAGGGACATGGTTGGTTTTTTCCCATAACGCGAATTTCTCCCAGTGTTCTTTCTCGCCCAGGTGATAGCCATGATCTGACCACAAAACAATGATGGTGTTGTCTGCGTAGTCACTCTTGTCCAGGGCATCAATGATCCGTCCGACCTGGGCATCGGCAAAGGTGGCACTGGCCTGGTAGCTTCGCACGGCCTCTTTCCACGTACCTGGTGATTTTGCCTCTATCTCCATTAGTTCTTTGAAGAACCATTTCTTTGGTTCCAGCAATGTCTTAGCACCCGAGGGAAGGTCATCGAGATCCCTTTCGAAAGTTTTCGGCATAGTGATGCCACCGCGGGGATAGATATTAAAATATCTTTGTGGTGCAAAGAACGGCATGTGGGGCCGAAAAATCCCGGCTGCCAGGAAGAAAGGCTTGTCGTGTTTTCTCTCGAGTGATTTAATCACGTAGTTTGCCGTTCTTACATCTATTGCCTCGGCTTCATCGGCGGGCCATGGCCCCCAATCCGTGTTACGGCTGCCATATTTCGTAAGTCCGTTAAGTTTCTTTTCCGGCATGGGTGCATCGGGCGGATCGGGCATCATGAGGAAATCGTCAAAAGAAGCCTTATCGTGAAAGGCGCCGCCGTAATGGTGATGAAATATCTTTCCTGCACCCTCGGCACGGTAGCCATGTGCCATAAAATGCTGAGGGATGGTCGCTGCATCCGGCAAGGCATGTCGCCAATCGCTCTTATTTCCATAGACGCCACTGCTCGAAGGGCGAAATCCGGTCAAGATTGCTGTCCTCGACGGATTGCATGCCGCCGAAGCACAGTAGGCCCTGGTGAACAACGTACCACGCTTTGCTAATCGTTCAATGTTAGGCGTCTGAATCGGCGCGTTAGGATCAAGAACCTTGATCCAATCATTCAGGTCATCCAATGCGATAAACAAAACATTAGGCCGCATTTCCAGTAAGTCTGAATCGGCATACGCGTGCAGCCGGCCAATTAAAAGGCACAGTAGCACAACCAGGTGAATTAAGGTGTATTTTATATACAGCGAGTTCAAACTCATTTCATTGTCTCCTTTGAGTTCATGAGCCACACGAGATTGAAACGGGCAACGGTAAGGCAGGCGTAGGCCCAGGCCCGGTTCGGCCTGTCCGATCCCGGGCGGCCGCTTTCGTAGAAGCAAAGGACGGTTCCGTCGGGCAGCACGGCCAAGTCGCTGTAGGCGCTGGGGCCGGGCTGGAGCACTTTGCTTACCGGCCAGGTGAGGCCATTATCGTAGCTCAGCTTGATGGTGACGTTTCTTCGCGCGCTGTGCGGTCGGTCGGTGGTTTCGGGATTTGAGAAAAGGAGGAAAGGCTTTTTTGTTTGTTCTGTTCCGGGGTGGTTGACCAGACCCGCCATACAGCCAGGTTCAAGTAATTCTGGGATAAACTCGGTTTGAGACCAGCCGGTAGCGCCGTCCGGGCTGAAAGCGACGGCACGCCTGTTCTCCGGGGCGCTGTTTCGAGCGCTTAGTATCACCCGTCCGTCAGAAAGCTCCGCGGCGATGCATTCACCACCCCCCACTATGGCGATATCACCACGCTGCCACGTGGCGCCACCGTCATCGCTAAAAATCACCGAAGAGGCTTTCTTGATCGGCGAATTACCCTGGTATGCAGCAATCCAAACCGGCACGATGAGACGGCCGTTGCGAAGCTGGATGCCGTGACCCGGGCCGGTTGCGATGGCTTGCCAATCGCAATCGGAGCGAAACTCATCGAAGGAGGGTGTGATTTCAACGGGCTTGGACCATGTGATGCCGTCGTCATCGCTGCGCATATAGAAGCTGCGCATGTACTCGACGCAGTAGACGAAGTGCACCGCGCCATTGCGATCCGCGATGGCGACTGGATTATTAACGGTCTGTTCGTCGGGACCGCCCATATCCTTCTTTTTCTTATCATCGTGCATGTGGGAATTGCGCGGGAGGCGCGGTCCAAGGTGGGCGACTTGTTTCGGGGGGCTCCACGTGCGGCTGGCGTCAGTGCTGCGGCGCAGATGAATTTCAATTTCGCCACGGTCTGCTACGGTGTACTTCCGCGCCTCGCAGTAAGCGAGTACGGTGCCCTTGGCCGTTACGATAATCCCCGGGATGCGGTACAAGACGAAGCCGTTCTGCTTTTCCTCAAAAAGATCGGTTTTTTCGAGAAAAGGTGTCGCCGCGAACATGCCCGCCGGCGAGAGCAGCGTGGCGGCCACAATGAGCAAGGAGCGGGCAAAAACGCTCCAACCGGCTTGGCATCTCGGCGAAACAAGGCTAAGGATCCCTGCTCCCAAAGCACACATAAAATGTCTGCGAGTCCAAACACTACGCATTTCATTTAATCCTTTTCTTGTTAATATCTTCCTACGCGGGGCGGACCTGTATCAACAGCAAAGGCAAGCGCATCGAAACTTTTCTTCATCAATTCAAAACGCACATCGGCATGGGCAGGATTTTCCCATAAATTGTCGAACTCGTAGGGATCCTTTTCCAAATCGAACAGTTCCCCCGGGTCGTGGCCGTGATAATTGACCAGCTTGTATTGGAGCGTCCGGATCATGGTAGCGTAACTTTCCAGTCCCTTGAGCGCGTTATAGTACACAGATCGCACGAATTCGCGATGTTCGTGTGGTTCAGTGCGGCCCTCAAGGATACCCAGCAGCGACTGACCCTGCATTCGCTTGGGAACGGACAGGCCGTTGGCTTCGAGCAAAGTCGGGGCTATATCCATCATTTCCACAAGTGCCTCGCTGCGGAGACCAGCCTTGAACCGCCCCGGCCAGGAGAAAATCAGCGGCACTCGCACAAGCTGGTCGTAAAACCGACACCCCTTGGCGACCAGACCATGATCACCGGTCATATCGCCGCCGTCGCTGGCAAAGATTACGATTGTGTTTTCCCGCTGCCCCGTCTTTTCCAACGCCTCCAAGATACGGCCCACATTTTCGTCGATCAGCTCGATTTGGGCCCAGTATTTGGCGAGCGTCAATTTAGCCTCGGGATAGACGGGGCGTTTTGCTTTGCTCTGAAAATTGATTGCGGCGAGCCGCGCCTGGGCCGCCAAATCGGATTCACGGAACAAAGGCCCGGGCAAAGATTCGACGTCGAAGCGATCCACATATTTCTTGGGTGGATCGAATGGACCGTGAGGATCGTAAATGTTAACGCTGAAGAGCCAGGGACCGCTGCGTTCTTCTTTCATGAACTCGATGGCCCTATCCGCACACCATGTGGTTTGATGCCACTGGGCGGGGATATAGCCGTATTTCTTCTTTAGTTTTTTGAAGTCCTGTCCAATACTTGTCAACCAATCCGTGTATTGATTGCCCTTTCCAATACCCTGGTGCGGAGCGTGGCAGTACCAGAAACGTCGATATCCATCATCTTTCGGGCGAAGCTCTGGCTCATGTGCCATGGCCGAGGAGAGGTGAAATTTGCCCGCCAGGCCGCAATCATATCCAATGTCTGCAAGTGTTTTTGTAATAAGCGGCGCTGCCTCGTCCCAGTGGTCACTGCCATTGATGCAAGCATGAATGGTGCTTGGATACATGCCTGTTAAAAAGCTTGACCGGCTGGGAGTACAAATCTGCGACTGGCAAAAGGCATGGGTGAACGCTGTTCCGGTTTCAACGAGCTTGTCAATATTAGGCGTGCGAATGTATTTGTTTCCAAGTGCATGGATCGTATCGTAGCGCTGCTGATCGGTGCATATCCAAAGGATATTCGGCCTTTCGTTTTTCTTGCTTTTCCTGCTGGATTTTTGTGCACCTGGCAAATTCTTTGCCGATTTCAAAGCCATCGCTACACCAGGAGCCGCACTAACCTGTAAAAACTGGCGTCTATTTAATTTATTCATATTTGTCACTCCCTTTCTCTTTTTAGCGTGGTGTTTACATGTACGTCTTTTCATCAAAGACGTACTCATTTATCTAACGCGCACTTGGTGCTTTGTTTTTTGGCAGCCATCGTGCCATTTTTTTCTTTATCGACGCATAATCAGGGCGATCCGCGAGGTTGTTCCATTCACTGGGATCTGTTTCATGGTCGTACAACTCTTCGTCTCCATTTGCATAGCGAATGTATCGCCATCGCTGGCTGCGCACCGCGTGACTGCCTTTGGTATGAGTCGTGATCGCCGGATGATTCCATGTTGCGGCCGGATCGCGGAGCAGCGGGACAACACTGATTCCCTCGATCTTCTTTCGGGCCGGAAGCCCGCAGAGTTCAACCAGAGTTGGATAGACGGTCATTAAGTCTACCGCTCGGGCGCACCGGCCGCCCGGTTTCGTGATCCCAGGCGCGACCACGATGAGGGGCACCCGCGTCGCCCTCTCCCAGAGCGACCGCTTGGCCATACGCTGCTTTTCGCCGAAGTGGTACCCGTGGTCCGACCAGAATACGATGATGGTGTTATCGGCATAGGGGCTTTCGTCAAGTGCTGTTATCAGCCCGCCGATAAGCATGTCAGCGTGGGCGATACTCGATAGGTATCCCTGTACGGCCGGTCGAAGTTCTCCGCACTCGACAACCATTTTGAATCGTTCGTCCTTCCCCGCCTGAGCTATATCGGCTGCGGCGGGCGGAAGGTCGTCAAGGTCGTCTTCCGGAGCCGGCGGCAGCGTTATACTTTCCCTTGGATATTGGTCAAAGTACTTGGCGGGCGCGTAAAAGGGCAGGTGCGGCTGAAACAGTCCAACCGCTAAGAAAAACGGTTTTTCGTGTTTTTGCCCAAGAAATTCCGTAGCCCACTTTACGGTTTGGCCGTCGCCCATTTCGTAGTCGTCTTTCTGGAACGGCCCCCAGTCCCAACTGCCGTTCGGATGCTTAGGCATGTCGGAGAAATACTCCCGGTCCAGTCCAAGGCGCTTGACGTGTTCGGCCTGAGTTCCCTGGTCCATAACCAGGTCGAAATATTCATGCCACTGATCTTTGGGATTAAAGCCCTTTGGCGGGTGATGATAGATCTTGCCGCCGCCGGCCACATGGTAGCCGTTGTTTTTGAAATGCCTCGGCAGTGTCACCCAATCCGGCATCTCCTTGGCCCAAACGACGCTGTTATTATAGATGCCCGTGGTGCTCGGCCGAAGTCCCGTCATGATTGCCGTTCGACAGGGATTGCACAGCGGCGCAGGACATTGCGCATTTGTAAACAAAACGCCCCGCTTTGCCAGCCGATCGATGTTGGGCGTCTTTATATCCGAGCGTCCACCCAGGCAGGCAACCCAATCGTTCATGTCATCGACACAAAGAAAAAGAACATTTGGTCTTTTGGCATCATCTGCGCACAGCATGCGCGGCAGCGCCAGTGATGCCACACCCAGACTAAGCTGTTTAAGGAAACCACGTCGATTCATCTTGTTCATATTATGACTCTCCTACTCAAAGAAATATTCCGGATACTTCCACTGGCCCAGCTTCTTTCTTATATATTTTCCGCTGGTCATTGTGGCGTCATTTTCGGCTGTAAATCTGACAAGGATTTTCTTGTGCCGCAGGGGATCATTCGTTTCTTGTTGCCACTCGGCCAACCGTTTTTGCAAATGTATAAGTTGCCCCGCATAGCGAGTATCTTCGGCCAGGTTGTGAAACTCCCACGGATCATTCTGAAGATCATAAAGTTCGAACTCCGGAGGCTGTCGAAAAATTTTGTATGCCTCCTGGACTTGTTTTGGCGCATTTTTCAGTTCCTCGGGTGTAAAAGTCTCAGGCCTTTGCTGAACAAGATATATGTCATATACGGGGTTCTTGCGTTCCGGCAGCATGTTGTGGACGAGCTTGAAACGGCTATCCCGCACGGCACGTCCCGGATAATATGTTTCAGGCCAATGCAATGTGAATTCGGTGAATAGGTATTCACGCCATTTTTCACTCTTGTCATTAAACAAAGGCATCAAGGATCTGCCGTCCAGTTTATCCGGATGTGGTTTCGTACCTACTATTTCAAGGATTGTAGGCAGGATGTCAAGGCTGGAAACCAGACGAGATTCGACTCTGCCTTTTGGCAAATGCTCCTTCCAGCTCATTATCATCGGCACCCAGCTTCCGCCTTCACGAATTGTCTTTTTTCCCCGAGGGAAATCAGGGCCATGGTCTGAAAGATAAATTATGAGTGTGTTATCAGCTTTGCCGCAATCGGCTAATTCCTTTAGAACCATCCCCACTCCCACATCCAAACGCTGCATACAATTGTAATAACTTGCCGTTGTCTGAAGTGTTTGCTGGGTAGATACGCCAACCATAGGCAAGGTCTCAACATCCTCTGGAGCCATTACTCTGGATGGGATCCCCTCCTGCTGGTCGTGAAAAGGACGATGCGCATCCGGGAAGCTAATCCACATCAGGAACGGAGCATCCGAAGCCCGGAAAAATTCTCCCGCACTCCTGGCGAATTCCTTGACAGGGCGCTTATTGAAATTGGAACTTGGAAATGCTTTGAAGTCGAACAAGAAGGCGGATTCCGGATTGACATGGATTTTGCCGATTATCCCTGTTCGATAGCCGGCGTCTTTGAGATAAGTTGTAAGGTTGGGCGTGTCGTCTTTGTACATACGTAAACCATGTGTAGCCAGGCCGATCTGGCCGTTATTGTGAGGATACTGTCCTGTGAATATCGAGGCCCTCGATGGGCTGCAGCCTGCTTGAGCAACATACGCATGTTCAAATCTGACCCCCTTGTCTGCCAGAGCATCCAGGTTCGGGGTAGAAATGTATTTGTCAGCATAGCAGCTCAACTGCAGACCATGATCTTCTGCCACCATTAACAGTATATTCGGTTTCGATTTGCCTTTTTCACGCACATAGGATAATCGTGGGAATCCAAAGGCTAGAGCCGTACCCATTGCAGACTTCATGAATTTTCTTCTTGTCAGACCCACTGTCTATCTCCTTTTTGGCAATGCCGCTTTCCAGCCATCCTCAAGAAATCTACTAAGCTTTTTAAGAGTCGGTTTTTGTTCCTTTTTTACAGCAAGGTTTGTAAGCTCATAAGGATCTAAACGATGGTCATACAGCTCAATCTCTATCGGCTGCTTTTTCTTCACATCAATCCATTCTATATAGTGAAATTCCTCGGTGCGAACAGAGTAGCCCATAGCATCAAAACTTTTTTTATAGTACGCCGGGCGTGGAAACTGTGTGAATGCCGCTTTTTTCCAACTCCGCTTTGGATCATCAAGCAATGGGACCATTGAAGTGCCTTCTAAGCCGCTTGGTGCAGACAATCCGGCTAACTCAACCAGAGTGGGATACATGTCAACGAGTTCCACCAATTTCCTACAGACTTGCCCCTTCTTCTTTTGCGGTGCAGATATGATCAGTGGTACCCGTGCATCAAATTCATAATTACTGGTCTTACACCAGATCGTGTGCTCACCGAGGTGGAAGCCATGATCGGACCAGAGGCAGATAATAGTGTTTTGGCGCAAGCCGAATTTGTAAAGCGCATCTAACAGTTTGCCAATTTGAGCATCGGTATAACTTGCAGCCGCGTAATAACCGTGGCGAACTTCGGCTGCTTTTTCCGAAGGAACAGACCCGATGTTTGGGATGTCGGTATAACCTCGAAGTTCCTTCCAGTTGTGCAGGGCAATATCCGGTCCATCTTTTGGCCTATTTAGTGCCGGCCAATCATCGTTCTCAAAAGTCTTTCGGTTATACATGTCCCAGTATTTCTTAGGAGCAGAGCAAGGCAGGTGCGGTTTGCGAAAACCTACTGCCAGGAAGAACGCCTTATTATTTTCTGCGAGTTCTTCAATTTTTTTAACTGCTTCGCCAGCTACCTTGCCGTCAATGTATGCTTCATCCGGCACATCTGCACATTCTGCCGCGGCCTGTTTGCCGCTTTTGTCACCCGGCCTGTTTTCAGGCAGGACATACTGATCACGTTTAGTGCAGTGGTCCCAAACTGGTTCCGCCGACCAACTCGGTGGGTCTGTCGACGGTGCTCCCTGGCCGTGAAGAATCTTACCGAAACTATGGGTATAGTAGCCATGCTGCTTAAAATATTGTGGAAGTGTTACAATATCAGGATGGTGTTTGCGGAAATGCGTAGATAAATCCCAAACCTTGAGCGTATCCGGCCGCAGGCCCGTCAAAAGGCTTGCTCTTGACGGATTACATACAGCCTGCTGACAATAAGCGTTTAGAAAAACCGTTCCCTGCTTTGCAAGCTTGTCCATATTGGGTGTTACTGCAATCTTATCACCCAGGCAGCCTACGGTGCCTCGCAGGTCATCAATTGCGATAAACAAAACGTTGGGCTTTTTCGCCTTCACTGGCCATACGACAGCAGGAAACGCCTGTGACAAGGCTCCTATGCCCAATATCTTTAGAAAGCTTCGTCTTTTCATTGCCGTGGCTTCTCCTTTCTGTTCCAAGAGTACGAATCGGGATCAAAATTGTAAGCGCTCTTTGAAAGAGCGGGCGGTGCATCACTTTTCGGGAGCCATTTAGCCAACTTCTGTTTTATTAAATCAAATCTCGAATCTCCCGCCAGGTTCGTCCACTCGTGGGGGTCGTTGTCATGGTCATACAGTTCTTCTGTGCCGTCATTGTAGCGGATATACCGCCAACGTTTGGAACGGACGGTATGGTTCCCCAACCCAAGAGTAGTCACTGAAGGACGGTTCCACGGGGCTTCCGGATTTTCCAGTAGAGGAACCAGGCTGGTCCCATCAAATTTCGTATTTGTTTTAAAGCCACATAAATCAATAAGTGTCGGGTAAATATCGATCAGGTTTACAGGGTGATTACAAACCGACCCAGGCTGCGTGACTCCCGGCGCCACGATAAAGAACGGGACGTGCGTTGCTCGTTCCCAAAGTGTCTGCTTATGCCATGTCCCTTTCTCGCCCAAATGCCAGCCATGGTCGGACCAAACCACGATGATCGTGTTGTTGTGGTACGAGCTTTTCTCCAAAGCATTTAATAGAAGCCCAACCAGTGCGTCGGCAAAACTGATTGAAGCCAAATATGCCCGGACTGCTTCCTTGTATTTCCCTGTCTTCTTTACGAGTTCGAAATCGGCATGTCGAGCTTCGGCCATCTTTCTGCCGGCACCAGGGACATCGTCCAGATCATCTTTTTTAACTTCGGGCAGTTTGATGCTATCTAAAGGATATAAATCGAAATACTTCCTTGGGACATACCATGGCAGATGCGGACGATAAATTCCAGCGGCCAAAAAGAACGGTTTACCGTGTGATCTTTCAAGAAAGTCTATGGCCCATTGAACCATTTGACCATCCCCCATC
>CAZVVA010000039.1:4538-7674 GCA_964630455.1 uncultured Candidatus Sumerlaeota bacterium | reverse complement strand
CAAATTCACGGTAGTTAGCAGGCGGTTTCTTTCCAAGTTTTACGTTTTCAATACTATTCAGTGGAAAGCCTTCGGGCCAGTGCACACCTTTCTTAGATGCGTGTTGCCCCGGAACTGGATAATCGTAGTGCCATGGGCTGTCTTGAACCTGGGGATGATAATTATCCCAAATCCCCGGTGGGTTATTACCAAGTGTATGGTGAAATATCTTCCCTCCACCTTCGACGTGGTAGCCGCTCTTTCGAAAGCGCTCCGGCATTGTCACAACATTAGGCAGCGCAGGCCGCCACCATTGTCCATTGTTGTATATGCCGGTCGTGGATGGCCGCAGACCGGTCATTATCGCTGTTCGTGACGGATTGCAAACAGTCGATGGACTGTGGGCATTGGTAAAGGTGACACCTATTCTGGCAAGACGGTCGAAATTGGGCGTGTGAACTTTCCCGGCGTAGCCGCCCAGCTCCGCAGTCCAGTCGTTCATATCATCGACCGCAATGAATACAACATTCTTTTTGCCTGTTGTTTCTTTGGCCGAAAATGCAAGCTCGGGCAAAGCCGTAGTTGTTATGCTACCTGCAAGAATACTCAGAAACTGGCGTCTGTTCAGGTATTCCATTTCGTAATCCTCTCGCGTCGAAGCGATACCAATCGATTTCTTTTTTCATTATAGCTTATTCAGCCGGGATTTCCCAGGTCTCAGGTGGTTTCCAACCTTCTGGTGTAGTGAGAGACACCGGCTTTATGGCAGGCTGCCACTCACGAAACGTCTTAATCTTCTTGAGCATATTCTTTACAACGCCAGGATACTCTCCAGCCACATTCTCTTGCTCATACGGGTCCTTACTGATACGGAATAGAGATATTTCTGCCTTATCGTAAGCATCAGCCGCCTTAAGCATATCAGGTCCCACCCGAACAAGCTTCCATTCATTGGTATTTAAGGCGCTGCACTCGAACTTGATTTCCGAACCGAGTTTATCCTGTTTAATTCCCTTGCTCTGAAAATACGAATGAAATTCCCATTCTCGATGCGTGACCCCTCCTCGCAGAATGTCAAACACATCCTCCCCATCAAGTGGTTTTCCTGCATGTTTTCTGACTCCGACTATTCGTTGCAATGTGGGGAATACGTCAATATATGACATTGGAACCGTTACTTTACGTCCGCCTTTCAAACCACGAGGCCACCGAATTGCAGCGGGCACACGTATGCCGCCCTCGTACACCGAATGCTTTCCGTCACGCAGCGGCAGATTGCTCGAGCCTGCCTGGACGGCTCCACCATTATCGCTGAAAAACAAAACCAGCGTATCCTGGGCAATTCCCTTGTTGTCCAGCGTTTGAAGTATTCTGCCGATTTCATCGTCCATGCACGCTACCATGGCGGCTTTTTCACGCCTCTTTTTATTGGTAATGTGTTCGTAGCGCTCCATATAGCTTTCCAGGACTTGGTTCGGCGTATGAATCGCATTAAAGGGAACATAGAGGAAAAATGGTTCTCCCTTAGGACTTTCTTCGATGAATTTTGCCGCTTCTTTACCAAGAAGTTGCGTGCTGTAGCCCTCATCATAGCTTAGTTCGAATTGCCGATGCCAGTCAAGCGCCCCCAATCGCTTATGAGAGAGATAATCAATTGAGCCGCAATAGTGTCCGTAGAAGTGTGTGAATCCCTGGCTTAGGGGATGGTATTTGCGCGAGCAACAACCGAGGTGCCATTTACCAAATACCCCTCTGCGTTTGTAACCTGCCTTGGCAAGCATTTCAGGCAGCAGCTCTTCTTCGACCGGTAGTCCTTGGCTACCCCACGCCTTTATCGTCGTCCACTGCAGGCCGAACCGGATCGGATAACGGCCTGTCATCAGGCCTGCCCGCGTCGGGGAACAGACCGGACACGCATAAAACCTGTCCAGTTCGACACCGTCACTTGCTATGCTATCAATATACGGGGTCTCGAAATCGGCTCCGTGATAACCCACATCTTTCCAGCCCTGGTCATCCGAAATAATTATCACTATGTTTGGCTTGTCTATAGACCTCCGACCGGATAATTGCTCGGAGGCACTGGCGCACCCAGGCAGCGCAAGCGACACCGCCCCTAGACCTATTCCCTTCAAAAAATCGCGTCGCGTGTAATTACATGTACTCATAGTTTGTTTCACCTCGTTAGTTTCAAATTGTTTTTCGTACTTTATTTATACTGCTCTCGATTGAAAATTTCGTTCATGTCGTCAAGGGCAATGAACAGAACATTAAGCACTGATAATTGGAGAAAGTCGCGTCTATTCATATTCTCTCTTTTTCCTGCAAACTCCAAATCAGTAATATCTATCTGCTGTCTTTTCCATCTGTCAGCCATTCCAGTGAAAATCGTGCAAACACTATTTCACCATATCTCGTTTCCCCTCCTTCGTACAAACAGCCAATATCACCATCGGGCAGTACCGCCAGACAGGAATAAGCGGATGGACCATCATGAAGAAGTTTCGAGACCGGCCATGTCCTGCCTTCATCATAACTCAGGCGGACCGTCATATTGACCCTATTGGTTGCGCTGGCGGGATTGGAGAAGAGCAACCTGTTTTTTCCATTGTTGGAAGCGAGCGTGTACCTTAGAAAACTAGCCTGGCACACTGGTTCGATAAGCGTTTGGTCGAGCTTGAACTTAGACCACGTCTCACCTCCATCCTTGCTCGTGGCAATTCCTCGTTTTCCCTGGCTGTTTCTCTGCATACGCATGTTCAGCATAAGCCTGCCGTCAGCCAGTTCCACGACCTGGCATTCATTACATCCTCCATATACTGAACCACCTAATTGCCAGCGTTTGCCGTGGTCGTCACTATAGATAATATGTGAAGCATGGCCGCTCTTGTCCGTGTGATCACAGGGGATAACCAGGCGCCCCTTGTGAGAGCCCTGTCGAAGCTGAATACCTACACCAGGACCTGTTGCGTACCACCACCAGTTCTTTTTTTTGGTCGTTGCCGTTATCTCGATTGGTTCCGACCAAGTACGGCCGTCGTTCTCCGAGGAACACACATACACACGACGTGTGTCCTTTGCGGTACCGTTATGGAGTTTCTTGCCGCTGTCCGTACTGTCGTTCCATGTCAAGAGCAGCCAAATGATGCCGGTATCT
>CAZVVA010000039.1:0-4528 GCA_964630455.1 uncultured Candidatus Sumerlaeota bacterium | reverse complement strand
CACCTGCTTGGGCGTCCAAGTTTTGCCGCCATCTTCCGAACGCCGTACCAACAGGTCGATGTCGCTGCTGTCTCCACCTTCTCTGCCTTCGCAGAAAGCCAGCAACGTACCTGCTTGCGTGGTAAGTAACGCCGGGATCCGGTAGTTGTTATAGCCACCCTGGCCCTGAACAAAGAGGGCTTTCTGCATCAATGGTCCGGCAAACGCGCCACCGCTCAGCAACACAAAGAGCACTGTAGTCGCAGTTCTGAGCTTATCACAGCAAATACTCTCCGGTTTCATGTTTCATTCCTTTCTGTGCACTCAACAAACAATTTCAGGTTTTTTTTCATTTTCACTTCATATTTCTCCAAAATGGGGGCAAGATCGGTCCCTTGGTTGTCATTTGAGTTTATCCAGTTTGGACAAGGGAATGCGTGCCATCTCGATGTCCTCTTTGTTAACGGAATAAATCACCCAGAGATTGCCTTCAACAATTTTTGAATGTGGATAGGCATATCCAACAGATTTGGATCTGCCCTCGTAGCGCCGCTCTGGCGCCAGGAATCTGATCACTGCCATGCGGTCGAAGTTCAGGCCGTCCTTTGACAAGGATATGGCCAGGAGGGAACGTCCACCCTTTTTGGTCGCGAGTGGCAGGACATTGTTAATAACATACACCTGTCCATCAGGAAGTTTACCTGCATTGGATCGGGCACAAGCATCAGGGAAAGTGGTCCGCGTCGGCGTAGTCCAGCTTTTTCCATCATCAAAAGAGAAGGCGACATAGTTTCTCCGGCTCTTCGACGCCTCCTCCTCGCGCAGGGTCCGGGCATGCTTGCTACCGCTGTCGCGGTAGAGTTTGACCCATGTGCCGTCGGCCGATTGCCAAGCTGGAGCCGGTTCAGCCATTCCGTGTTCATCATCGGAATCAGGGTGTGTCTTCATTCCGAAATCGAGCTGCGGCTCTTGACCGGGCTGCCGGAAATAGTCGTTGAGCTTGGCAACAATCGCCGGATTTCCGGCAGGATAAGCTGGGAAACCTCGCACCGGTTTGGGCACTTGCGGAAGCAGCCAGAAGATCTCGCCCATCGTCCCGTCCGGATCGACGGAGCGGGCAAGGCGGCCAATCTTGATGCGCGGTTTCATTTTCTTAGCGTCCGCTCTCTGCCAGTCGGCCACATCGGTCACCGCATACAGCACGTCGTCCACCATGGCAAAACCATAGGAGGTCTGGAACCGTGTGGCCTCATACGGTGCGGATGCGGGGACGTTCTCGGCCAACGGCGGAAAGAGCTGTTCCACCGGAGACCAGGTTTTTCCTCTGTCAGTTGAGCGGCAGAACACGCCGTGCTGACCAGAGGCGTTTTCATCCTTCGCGTGGGTATCCCAGTTGGCGAAAAGCACCCCTTTGAAATACGTCACATACGGGTGATGGTTCCATGTTCCCCTTTCCGGCGTGGCTTCCAGCAGCGTGACCGTTTTCACGTTTTCGAGGAAATTGTAGCGGAAATTCATCGCGTCACAACCGGCTGTCCATTCGACGACAGGGATTTTTCTTCCTGCATGTGCCGCCGGGCCATATCCCTTCTTTCTGTGCTCGTTGTCTTGGCACATTCCAGGTTGGACAAACATGAGCAATGTCAGGAAGCATCCTGCCGCCCTGACGCTTGTTGGGCATGACTGCTCTTGGTCGTCTTTTCGCAATCTCAACCTCTCTTTCATTCTGCTGATCCCGAACTAGCGTGTGTCCATCAGACTATACGATGCGCATGCTGGGTGGATCCTGTTTGAGAACCCGATGTTTGTCATGTGTTCGGCTTTTATGCAGGGGCGGTCGGCTATATGCTGAGGTCACCCCGGTTAACTTGGTTCTCTCCCGCCAGTCCGGCGGCTTTCTTTATGGCTTCGAGTTCAGTCCGAAGATGTTTCTGGAACAAGATGATATCCGCGCTGTGGATGAGCAGGTTGGCGCCAAGCTTGAGTAAACGCACCTGCTGCTCAATTTCTCCCCAGAAGTGAATGCCCGCGCCGACGTTGGCGGCACGTGCCTTGCGGAAGATTGTTTCGCAGGCGCTCAAGAACTTCGGATGCTCCCACTGCTCAGGCACACCGAGACTGCACGAAAGATCGTGCGGTCCTATGAGCACGGCATCGAGGTCAGGCACTGCAAGAATTTCATTCAGCGCCTCGATGGCGGGAACGCTCTCGATATTGACGATGAGCAGGCGGTTCTTCGCGCCATCGTCCATGTAGGACTTCAGTTCCGGCTCAACCTTGGCACCCTCGAGCATTTGCCGGAGCTTCTGCCCCTTAATGGGTCGCAATTTCACCGCGCCGCGCAGGACCTGCACCTGCTCCACCGTTTCCACGTAAGGCGCGATGACGCCCGCGGCGCCGCCATCAAGCACCATTGTGGCCGCATAAGGATCCGGCGCCGGTATGCGCACCAGCGGCGGCAGTCCGAGCGCAGCGTAGGTCTGGCACATCCAGCTCAGCTCCGCGCGATCCAGCGCGATGTGCTCGGTGTCAATGAACACAAAGTCCAGCCCGCAGTCGCGCACCACATCGGGCCAGCGCGGCGAGGGTGAGACAATCAGCGTGCCGAAGACCGTTTCCCCGGCGATCATACGCTGGCGAAGAGTCGCTGGAGTCATGGCGCAATCCTTAATTTGCCGAAGTGGATGTGCGTGCGGGGGCGTTCGGCAGTGCCGCTGTCCCACACGGCGCGGAAGTCGCCGGGCCTCACCTCGATAAGCGTGGGATACGAGTTCTTGATGCCGGCGTCAAAGAAGGTCTTTTCTTCGCTCCATTTTCCGCCGACTGGCTTGATCTTATAACGCAGGGACGTCCTGCCGCCATTGGGGAATCCCGGCGCGATTTCGCGCTGGGCGGGCCCGTCGTTATAGACATAGATGTGCGTGCCATTCTCCGCGCGGCCAAAGAAACCCTTCGACTTCGCATTGTGCAGCGCAGGTTCAGGCTGCGCGGGGGCCCATGTGTGGCCGCCGTCCCGGCTCACGCTGGAATAGGCCCGCGGCGGATCGGTGGTGAGGCTTGTGTCCTCGTAGTTGGCGGTGCGCATCACGATCTTCAGTTCGCCCGGCGAGTCCCCAGGGGCGATGTTGCCTTCGTGAAGGAAGACTCTGCCGCTTTCCGGCTGCGGGATGAACGCCTCAAGATTCCACTCCAGCAGGCTTGTGCTGCTCAGGACGAAATGTTCGCGCGAACCAAGCGGATCCTTCTGCAGAGAATTTCGGTGCGCGGGCAGCAGAAAGCGCCGCTGGCCCCGGATCTCCGTCGGCTGGACGCCCGCGTTTAGGATAAGCGTCCCCGCGTAGTGCATGGCCAACTCCACAGGCGTCCACGAGTAGCCGCCGTCTGCGGTGAAGGCGCCGACGAGCTGCGAATCCTCGCTGTTCTTATAAACGATGGGGCAGCGCATGGCGAAACACCAAAGCACGTCTTGGTCCGCCGGCTTGAACAGAACCGGGTTGGCGTAGGCGAACTGGATCGCGCCCTGCCGCCGGTTGTGGTCGAAGATGGCCACCGGCTCCCCCCAAGTATCGCCGTCGTCCTTGGAAACGCTTGCGAAGATATCGCCCATGTCCTTTTTGCCGTTGGTCATCGCACCGAACGCCACAACCAGATGCTTCCGCTCCCACTGCGCGATGAAGGGCTGCCACAGTCGCCACGCGTCCGGGTGCGATTCGACGCGCCGGACGACCCGGATATCGGTGACGTCACCTTTATAACCCCCCCCTCCCTGGACAAAAAGAGTTTTTTGGCTCAATGGTTTAGCGGAGGCGTATGGACTAAGCAAAATCATCAGCATTACAGCCATAGTTCTGAATTTCCACCGATACATCTTTTCCAACTTCATTTTTTAATCCCTTCTATTTCGGTATTGCACTAACAGCATCAGGTCTTTTCAAGTGTATGGATGGTCAGTCCCGCAATAGATTTTCTCGAATCTGAAAATATTGCACTTGCAAAATAACCACAAAGGCAGCAAACGGTTATCCCCACAAGTGCATAAAGCAAAAAATGGATATTTGTATACTGCTCTACAAAAAACACTCCGGCCGCTCCCGCCAGAGCTCCAATAATCGCCCCCGGCCCATTTGCTCTCTTGGTGAATATCCCCAGACAGAACAGTCCGCACATAGAACCGCCAAACAGTCCAAGTATCTTCATAAACTGATCCCACAGCGATTTGATGTTCGATGAAGCAAACAACAGGGCCAAAACCATTCCCAAAACACCCAGTGTAAATGTCGATACACGGGCAAGCCGCAGGTATCCTCGCTCCGACTGGATTAGATTCAATGGCCGGATAAAATCTGTAACCAGCGCCGTGGAAGTGCTGTTCATACTCGTGGAAATCGTTGATTGCGCCGCGGCAAAAATTCCGGCCACGACTAGGCCGGCGATACCGGTTGGAAGCTCACGCGCAATGAAAAGCGGGAAGATGGCATCGGTCTTAAAGACAGGATCGAGTCGGCCGGGATTATGCTGGTAAAAGACAAACAGCGCCGTACCGACCCCA
>CAZVVA010000038.1:0-22289 GCA_964630455.1 uncultured Candidatus Sumerlaeota bacterium | reverse complement strand
CAGGCGTGGCGGCTGCAGGAGCGTGCCGTCGCCGCCTGGGAGCGCAGGACGCTGTTTTGGGCGGAGGTCGCTACGACAATCTAATTGAAGAGCTCGGAGGGCCGCCAACACCGGCTGTTGGCGTCAGTTTTGGCATTGAGCGCATTATCGTCGCAATGCAGAAGCAACATATTGCTGTTCCTGCAGAACAAGACGTTGGCGTGTTTATCCTCGCCATTGATGAAGAAGCCCTGGCCCTGGCAAGTCGGCTGGCTGACCTCGCGCGGCACAACACGGTTCGCACCCGATTTGATGGCATCCTGCGCAGTCTGAAAAGCGGACTGCGGGCAGCTGACAAGGCAGGGGCTCAACACGTCATTATCATCGGGAAGCATGAACTGGAACACCAGCAGGTGATGGTGAAGCACCTGCAGTCCAGCCAGCAGCAGAACATGACGATAAAAGAGTGCGAAGCCTTTCTCCAGGGCTTGGGGAAATAGGATCAGCGAGACATAGTGGCTTTCTTGCTCAATTTGTAGAGCCAAAAAGCACCGAGAACGCAGAAGGAGCAAACACAACGTGAGTGAACTCGGAACGAAAAGACGTACACATTACTGCGGCGAGCTGCGGCGAGATAACATCGAAGAAGTGGTTGTCCTTAAAGGCTGGATACATCGCCGTCGCGACCATGGAGGCTTGATCTTCATTGACCTGCGCGATCGTACGGGGCTTTGTCAGGTAGTTCTGAATCCGGAAACCATGAGTCGCGAGGATTTTAATAAGGCCCATGCTTTGCGCAATGAGTGTGTGCTGGCTGTTGAAGGTAGCGTTACTGCTCGCCCCGAAGGAACCGTGAATCCCAATATTGCTACAGGCGAGATCGAAGTACGTGTGAGTATTTTCGAGTTGCTAAACCCGGCTGCGCCATTGCCTTTTCGACTCGACGAATATACAACTATCAATGAGGAGATTCGGCTACGCTATCGCTATCTGGATTTGCGGCGCGAAGAGATGCAGCGCAATATCCGGACTCGCGCGAAGCTCTACAGCGTTGTCCGAAATTACTTGAACGCCAAAGGATTTATCGAGGTTGAAACCCCTATCTTAACTAAGAGTACGCCAGAAGGAGCTCGCGATTTCCTGGTACCAAGCCGGCTGAGTCCCGGGCAATTCTATGCCCTGCCGCAATCACCGCAGCTCTTCAAGCAGATCCTCATGGTCGCATGCTACGACAAGTACTACCAAATTGCGCGCTGTTTCCGTGATGAAGACTTCCGCGCTAATCGGCAGCCGGAGTTCACCCAGATTGACATCGAAATGTCATTCATACAACCGGATGACCTTTTTACAGTAATCGAAGAAATGATGCAGGCTATTTACCGGGAGATTTGCGACATTACCATCTCGGTACCATTTCCCCGGCTTCCCTATGCGGAGGCAATGCTGAAATATGGAACAGACAAGCCCGATGTGCGCTTCGCGATGGCCATAGAAGATGTGACTGACGTTGTGCAGCAGGGCTGCGAATTTCAAGTCTTTAACAACGTCAGTAAAAACGGTGGCGTCATCCGGGGGATTTGCGTGCCGGGCGGGACCAAGATCAGTCGGAAGCAGCTGGATAATCTCACTTCCTTTGTTTTGACCTACGGGGCAAAGGGGCTTGCGTGGTTTCGGGTGACCGAAGAGGGATTGAGCTCACCCATCGCGAAATTCTTTACTGCCGACACGCTCAAGGCGCTCACCGATAGGATGAAGAGCAAGCCAGGCGATCTCCTTCTCTTCGTCGCTGATAGTGAAAAGGTGGTCTGCGCTGCTCTGGACAGCTTACGACTCAAGCTTGGCAAAGAGCTATCGCTTATTGATCCAAAGAAAGTGGCATTTGTCTGGGTTGTAGATTTCCCAATGCTTGAATGGGACGAAAAGGAGAGGCGTTTCGTGGCCATGCATCACCCGTTCACCTCGCCGGTTGCCGAGGACATTCCCTTACTGGAGACGGCGCCGGAAAAGGCCCGCGCCCTTGCGTACGATCTGGTATTGAATGGTGAAGAAATTGGCGGAGGAAGCATCAGAATCCACCGTCGAGACGTGCAGGAGAAGGTTTTTCGCACTATTGGCATATCGCCTGAAGAAGGCCAAAAGAGGTTCGGCTTTCTGCTTGAAGCACTGAGTTTTGGGGCCCCACCGCACGGCGGCATCGCATTTGGCTTTGATCGGATTCTTATGATTCTATTGGGGGAGCAGTCCATTCGCGAAGTGATCCCATTCCCAAAGACCCAGAGTGGGTTGTGCCCGCTGACCGGGGCGCCATCGGATGTGGACGATGGCCAGCTGCGCGAACTCTATATTAAAACACTTGTTGACAATCTGAGGTAATTTGATTTTAAATAGAACACGATTTGTTGGGCAAGTACCGGAAAGCGCTAGCGCTTTTTTATTTTTGAATACCCGAATTGCGTGGAGGCTCATACGGAATGTACGCCATTGTTCAGACCGGCGGAAAACAATACCGCGTCAAAGAAGGGGAGAGGCTTCGTATTGAAAAGATTCCCGGTGACGTTGGAAGCAAGGTAACGCTGAATACCGTGCTGATGGTCAAGAAGGACAATAAAGTCCTTATTGGAACTCCCAAAGTGGCCAATGCCAAGATCGAAGGGACCATTGTACGACATGGCCGCGGAAAAAAGGTTCTCGTCTTTACCTTCAAGCGGCGTAAGGGATACGAGAAGCGACGCGGACATCGGCAAGACTTTACTGAAATTACAGTTGATAAAATCAAGTTGCGTCAGACTCGCCAGAAAGTGGCGCAGGAAGCCTAGACACTACTGCTGGCAAGCCATGGCGCGCGGGCAGCGCGTTGCCTGGCGCAGTGTTTTACAGGAGGCACAGGACTTATGGCACACAAAAAAGGCGTAGGCAGTTCAAGAAACGGCCGGGATAGCCACTCACAGCGACTGGGCGTGAAATCTTCTGACGGCCAGATGGTGACCGGCGGAACCATTCTGGTACGTCAGCGAGGCACCCGATTTTTTCCTGGTCAAAACGTCGGCCAGGGCAAAGACGATACGCTCTTTGCCAAAGTAAGCGGGATAGTCAAATTTATCCGGCGTCAGAATGGCAAGAAACGCATCATTAACGTAATAGCACCTTCCACAACTAACTAACTCCTCCTCTCCGGTACGCATTGCCATGTATGGCATAGACGTGCGAGTGGTTTGCGATGTGACACCAGATGAGGGGGTAGTTTTTTGTAATCCGTAGTTATGGCATGACCGTACCGGCTCCGAATGCATAAAAATCTTGGCATAGTCTACGCACCAATCACATACCAGGACTCACACTGTTAATGTTTGTTGATTACGTCCAGATCTGGGTGAAGGCTGGCGCAGGCGGAAACGGATGCGTGAGCTTTCGGCGTGAAAAGCACGTTCCGCGTGGCGGCCCTAATGGTGGCGATGGTGGTAACGGCGGCGACGTCTTTTGTGAAGCGGATGCGAACCTCTATACGTTGCTTGATTTTAAATTCCGTCCCCACTTCACTGCCGGCCGGGGTAAGCATGGCAAGGGGAAAAACTGCCACGGGAAGAGAGGCGAGGATATTATCATCAAGGTACCTCCGGGCACAACGATTCGCGACGAGGCTATACAGATTGCTGATCTAACCGCCCATGGTCAACGTGTTCTCGTTGCACAGAATGGAAAAGGGGGGCGCGGAAACCAGCATTTTGCGACTCCAGCCAACAGAGCACCCCGCGCAGCTGAAAAGGGCAAACCAGGCGAAGAGAGACGCCTGACCCTTGAGTTGAAACTCATTGCCGACGTCGGCCTGATAGGGCTTCCCAATGCCGGCAAATCAACACTTCTGTCAAAACTAAGCGATGCCAAGCCGAAAATTGCCAGCTATCCTTTTACTACGCTGCACCCTAATCTGGGCGTTATGAAGACCGATGAGTTCCGCCCTATCGTGCTGGCTGATATCCCCGGCCTGATCGAGGGGGCAAGTAAAGGCGCTGGACTGGGCGATCGTTTTCTGCGCCACATCGAGCGAACCCGCGTGCTGGTGCACCTGATTGCTGACGACCGGGGCCATTTCGCGCCTGAGGATATGTATAAGAAATATCTACTTGTCATCCAGGAGCTCCAGATATATAGCGAAATGCTCGTTCGCAAGCCCCAGATCGTGGTTATTAACAAGATTGATCTGCTGGAGGAGGGTGGCTCGCTAGACCCAGTTTCCAATGAATTGCGCAACCGGGGTATTGATTCAATAGCGATTTCAGCAAAAGAGAACTGGGGTTTGGATGTCTTGATTGGCCGAATCAAACAAACACTGGAAAAAGTGCAGAGCGATGAAGCTGAGCGATCTCGACAGTCGTCTCAAAGAGTTTAATCCGCGCAAGATTGTGATCAAGATTGGATCAAGTATATTAACCGCGGCCGACGGAAGTTTGGATATTGCCCAGATCGAGTCATTTGCGGCCTCCATTGCGCGGGTGACCGCCGAAGGACGCCAGGTGATTGTCGTCTCCTCGGGAGCGATTCGCGCTGGAATTAGCGAGATGAGCTGGAAGGATAGGCCACAATCAATTCCTGAAAAACAGGCCCTTGCAGCCATCGGCCAGAGCAAACTGATGCACTATTATGGCCGCAGCTTTGAAAAGTATAAGCAAAGAATTGCACAAATCCTGCTGACCAGAGATGATATGGACGACCGGCGTCGTTATCTAAATACACGCTGCACCCTGGAAAAGCTTCTGGAGATCGGCGTGATCCCTATTATAAATGAAAACGATACTACTACCATTGAGGAGCTTAAATTCGGCGACAATGACGTACTGTCGGCCATCGTCGCTGCAAAAATGCGCGCAGATTTGCTAATCATGTTGACCAACGTGGCTGGCCTATCTGAAAGGCCTCCGAGCCGCAATAGGCCCGCCAAAGTTATCTCGTGCGTCGAACGGATTACTCCCGAAATTGAGGCAATGGCCAGCAAGTACGTATCAAAATACGGGAGCGGAGGGATGACTAGCAAACTGGAGGCAGCCAAACGCGCCACGTATGCCGGGGTCTATACGGTGGTGGTCAATGGAAAGCAACCCGGTATCATTGACGCCATCCTGCACGGCGACTTTGAAGGAACGGTGTTTCTTGCGGATACAACTACACGGCTTTCCAGCCGCGACCGCTGGATCATATATGGCAAGTCGAGCTCCAATTGTCAGCTCACTATTGACGATGGGGCCAGACGTGCTCTAGTGGTCGGCCACAAGAGTTTGCTCCCGGTTGGCATCATGGGTGTTACCGGAGAATTCCAGGCTGGCGACGTTGTGGAAATTCATGACCAGCAGAACCAACTAATAGCCAAGGGGCTTGTAAACTATCCCGCGAGCGCGGTTGACAAGATTAAAGGACTACAATCGCACGAAATCACAGGTGTGCTTGGGCAGAAGGACTACGATGAAATCGTGCACTGCGACAATCTCGTGCTCCTAACTGATCATTAGGCAAGAAGGAGAAAATGCCGCGCCAGAGAATGGAAGCATCCGAGGAGCGGATGAAGCTCGTACGATCCTCCTAATCAAACAATCGGCTTGATCTCGGCCTTCCAGACTCCCCTCGAAGGAGAAGCAAATGAACCCGCGCGACTTGATTCTTGAGTTGGCAAAGAACGCAAAAGCTGCAGCTCCCATTCTTGCAGCGATAGAACCAAAGGTGAAGAATAGGGCTTTGCTCGCCATGGCAGATGCACTCCAGGATAACCAAGCCGAGCTGCAGGCAGCAAATCAACATGATCTCGAGAAGGGGAAAGCCCAGAGAATATCAGCAGCATTGCTTGATCGGCTACTTCTCAATGAGAAACGCATTCAGGCCATGGCAGACTCGATTCGCCAGGTTGCGGCTCTGGACGACCCGGTAGGGGAGATCTACGATATGCGTACCCGGCCTAACGGCCTAAGGGTTGGACGCATGCGGGTTCCCATCGGGGTAATTGGTTTCATTTACGAATCGCGTCCCAATGTCACGTCGGATGCCGCCTCTCTGTGTGTGAAATCAGGAAATGCAGTAATTCTGCGCGGAGGCTCGGAGGCCATCAATTCGAACCGCAAGATTGCCGATGTCATTGCAGAGGCTGGCACACACGCCGGACTCCCTGGGGGAGCTATCCAACTCGTTCCTGTGACAGAGCACCAAGTGGTAAGCGAAATGCTGAAGTTGAACGAATATATTGATCTGATTATTCCTCGAGGAGGACGCGCATTAATCGAAACAGTGGTCAAGAACTCCACTATTCCGGTGATCAAGCATTACGATGGCAATTGCTACATCTACGTTGATGCATCGGCGGACGTGACAATGGCCAACCGCATCATTCTGAACGCCAAGACGCAACGCCCTGGAGTGTGCAATGCTGTTGAGTCGCTCTTGATCCATCAGCAGATAGCCGATAAGCTGTTGTCCGTTCTGATTCCGGCTTTGGAAAAAGCAGGTGTGGAAATTCGGGCTTGTGAACAGATGCGCACACACTTCCCTCATCTCAAGCCAGCCACACAAGAGGACTGGCTAACCGAGTATCTCGCTCTTATTCTCTCGGTTAAAATTATCGAAAGCACTGAGGCGGCCATTGCATTCATCAATACATATGGTTCGCATCACACAGATGCTATCATTACGCAGGACCACAACAGTGCCATGGCGTTTCTCAACCGGGTTGATTCGGCCTGTGTTTTTGTCAATGCCTCCACCCGATTCAGTGATGGCGGTGAATTTGGTATGGGCTGCGAGGTTGGCATTAGCACAGATAAGCTGCATGCCCGCGGGCCCATGGGCCTTAAGGAGCTCACGACGTCAAAATTCATCGTCTTTGGCTCCGGACATACTCGTGAATAGACGCCTCGGGCCATAAGGACCAAAGCACATTGCGAAAGGCAGATCCTGACGCTTTACTTCATCTCTAGTGTGCGGTTCCTGGTCGTAACCCCAAGGAAATGAGAAGCTCGCTGTCGAAGGCAGTGGTAGACCATAAGGTGAAGGAGTAATGCTGCTTTGTTACCATCTTTTGAATTGACACCCGAGCGAAACTGCAATATCTAATATACCTGTATTATAGATAAATTGTTTAATTCTCAGGCTGATGCTCAATTTCTTGTTGGAGTTGTTGTGATGCCGACAGCAATGGAACGCAAACTGGGCGAGATGCTGGTGAAGGATCAGATCATCACGCAGGAAGATCTCGAGGCCGCACTTGAAAAACAAGAGGAAAGCGGCACCAGTTTGGGCCACATTCTGGTGGAGCTCGGTTTAGCCTCAGAATGGGAGATGGCTGCAGCACTCGGCAAGCAGCTAAACGTTCCATTTATTACGCTCTCACACTATGAAATTGACCGCCAGGTACTTGAGAGCATCCCTGAGTCAATTGTCAGGAAATATAAAATTGTCCCGGTTGATAAAACAGGCGACACGCTGACTATCGCCCTTTCGGATCCATCCAACATCTACCTGCTCGACGAACTTAGGCTCCTCACGAAATGTCAAATCATTCCGGTAATCAGTTTTGAATCCGATATCTCCGAAGCAATTAGTCGCTATTATTCCCGCGAAGAGGACAACTTCGAGGAGATGCTGAAGGATATTACCGACCAGGAGATGGAGGTTATCAAAGAGGAGGAGATAGAAGAAGATGATACCGACCTGGCGGTGGAGGTCAATGACGCGCCGGTAATCCAGCTGGTAAATCTTATCATTTCAGAAGCCATTAAGGCCAAGGCAAGTGATATTCACGTCGAGCCCTACGAAAAGAGCCTTCGGTTGCGCTACCGGATTGATGGCGTGCTCCAGGAAATGACACCGCCTCCAAAAAAGTTCCAGAACGCAATTATCTCGCGTATTAAAATACTTTCGGAGCTGGACATTGCTGAGCGGCGCCTTCCACAGGACGGACGCTTTAAGATTCGGATACAGAATCGGCCGATCGATTTCCGTGTGTCAGTCTGTCCGACCGCGTTCGGAGAGAAGGTGGTTATGCGTATTCTGGACCAGAGCATATTGATGCTAGGCCTTGCTGATCTGGGATTTGAGCCAGATGCTTTGAAGAAGTTTGAAGAGTCAATCCGGCAGCCATGGGGAATGATGCTAGTCACCGGGCCAACAGGAAGCGGAAAATCAACTACACTCTATTCTGCTCTTAGCACCATCAACGATCCGCGCAAGAACATCATTACCATTGAAGATCCAATTGAATATCAGCTAAAAGGAATCAATCAAGTTCAGGCGAAGCCTGAAATCGGCCTTACCTTTGCCGAGGGACTCCGCTCTTTCCTTCGTCAGGATCCGGACATTATCATGGTTGGCGAGGTGCGGGATCTAGAAACCGCGGAAATTGCAGTCAAGGCTGCACTCACAGGCCATCTGGTGCTCAGTACGCTTCACACCAACGATGCTCCCAGCAGTATCAACCGAATGACAAACATGGGGGTCGAGCCGTTTCTGGTCACGGCATCAATCAACATGATAGTGGCTCAGCGCCTGGTGCGACGCATTTGTGAAAACTGCAAAGAGGTCTATAAGCCCTCCGCGGATCTCATGGCGGTCCTGAACGTTCAGGACGCCAAAGAGACCAAAATATACAAGGGGATCGGATGCGACCGGTGCCGTATGACCGGCTACAAAGGCCGCATTGCACTGTATGAGGTAATGGTGGTCTCAGACAAAATGCGTGACATGATAATCGAAGGCATATCTTCTAGCAATATGAAGAAAGTAGCGATAGAAGAGGGTATGGAAACATTACGTCAATCCGGTACGAAAAAGGTGCTTGAAGGCCTAACGACACCAGAAGAAGTTCTTGCTACTACTGTTGCAGATTAAGTTTAACGTTCACAGGAGGATCCGATGCCATTCTATCAGTATGTTGCCCGAAGTCCTCAGGGGAAAACAGTCACCGGTTCAACTGAAGCCTCGACTCAGTCGGCGGTGGTCAAGATGCTCCGCGACCAAGGCCTAACACCTACGACTATCCAACAAACGAGCGCTGAGGCACGGGCCGTCCGCAAGAAAGCTGGGTCCCGCGGTCGGGTAAAGCTTGACGACCTCGTCATTTTCAGCCGCCAGATGGCAACTATGATTCGTGCAGGCCTTCCCCTGATTGAGGTGATTGACATCCTTGCCGAACAGGTGGAGAAGAAGGTATTCAGAGATGTCCTGCGGGAGATTGAACGGGATATCGAGGGCGGCTCGTCATTGACCGAAGCCATTCAAAAGCACCCAAAGATTTTCAGCGCCTTCTTTATCAGCATGGTAAAAGCTGGAGAAGCGAGCGGCATGCTGGATACCATTTTGGATCAAGTGGCCATTTACTTGGAGAAACTGGTTTCGATCCAACGCAAGATTAAGTCGGCGACTATGTATCCAGCGGTCGTCTCCAGCGTCGCTCTGCTCATAACTACCTTCTTGCTGGTCAAAGTTGTCCCAGTGTTCGAGAACATTTTCATAGATCTCGGTGGAGAGCTTCCGCTCCCGACGCAAATTACCGTCGGATTAAGCAGGTTGGTCAAGGAGAACTGGCTAGTAGTAGGGCTGATTTTCGGAGGTTGCTGCATAGGGGTGTGGCAATGGGGAAAGACCAAGACAGGTCGCGCGAAAATTGATGCAGTCATATTAAGGATCCCAATATTTGGACCGTTGATACTCAAGGCGGCTATTGCCAAATTCACCCGTACGCTGGGCACCCTTATCCGGGCAGGCGTAAATATTCTCTATGCACTTGAAATCGTCGCAAAGACTTCGGGCAACGCTGTGATTGAAGAGGCCCTGTATCAGACTCGAACGAGTATTCAGGGCGGGGAAAGTATCACGAAGCCTTTAGTTGACTCGCAGGTGTTTCCACCCATGGTAACGCGCATGATTGATGTTGGCGAACGGACAGGCGCGTTAGAAAGTATGTTGACAAAGATCGCCGATTTCTACGAAGATCAGGTTAATGCGTCAGTGGCTGGCCTTACGTCCATGATAGAACCTCTCCTGATTGTGTTTCTTGGCGTGGTTGTTGGATTCATCGTCATCTCAATGTTCATGCCCTTGTTCAAAATGGTGGAAATGGTGTCCCACTAGCACAGGCCAGCATCCCATCGGGTCAAGACCCTGCGTGTTAAGCAGGCCAAGTACTGCGAGGATATGCGGTACGCTCTTGTCAACGGAGTGCGTCGAAAAACTATAGCGTGTGCGCACCTTGAGAAGCACAAGATATGCGGTGTTTTCTCGTAAACCGGCGTTCCCCTAAGAAGCTATGATTGATCTAGAGTCAGAGAGGCAGCTTGAGGATTGTAGGAGCCTCGCTGTGGCTTGGCGGAAGTATCACGACTTCTTTGCCATCGGCGTCAAAGGAACCGACATCACCCCCGACAAAGAAGCCGCGTTCCTCGAAAATAAAAGCAACATCGCTATGCTGCACGACTCCTTCATGGAAGCACTCACACATGATCAAAATATCGGCCAAAATGTCTTGGGTGTCGTCGCGCGGTGCATCACCTTGCGACACGTCAACAAGCTCAGCATTGCCGAGATTAAGAAAATCGAAATTGAATGGCACGAGTCATACCTCCTGCTGAATGAAACCCTTGGTTATCTGGAAGAAAAGAAGGAGAAGCTAGCGACTGTCAGTGGCCTCCAGTATGCAATGTCCAACTTCCAGAAGAAACTGGTCGCCTTTGCAGAGGCCACTGCCAAAAGTGTTTATACCAGGCTTGTACTAATAGCCCTTGGCGTGTTGTTTGTCATCTGGGGCATCCCGGCATTAGGCATCTATGATTATCATGAATTTAAAAACTATAAGTATACCAAAAGTCTTTACTACGCATTCATGGATTCCTACCGAGAATATATCAACAGTAATATCCCTTACGATCGCATTGAGGACTTCAAATGGGATGAGGAAAATACTCCGGGCATTACGATGCCGTCAACAGGCGATTTTACTCGTAAACAAATTGTGGAAATGATCTATAGCAGTCCTGATCTCAACATTATGAACGACCTGATGAGCAGCAAGGAGTTTGAATTCCGCACATTCAGGATCAGAAGGGAGTCAATACAAGTCCACATGTTCCTGTTCCAGATGCTTGGAGATGCTGAGGATGTTCTGGCAAAGTACCAGAGGGCAGTCGAAATTCTCCCCCCACTGACAAGAAATGATCCAACCGGGACCCCGTACCTGACGACCGCATTTTGCAAGATGAATATACTGATCTTTTTGCGTGCTGTGGATCGCGACGCACGAGAGCGGATCAAATCTGAGGTATTCATGGTGCCATAGGGCAAATCGCCTGGAGAGAAAGGCGAGATTTCTGGCCAGCCGAGCTCGAGCTAATTCGAATCGGAAAAAGATTTTGGGCACGGTGCCCTGACTACGCTTTTGAATACTACAAGGTATTTTGTGAATTTGCGTTTTCCTCTCTCAATAGTCATCAGCTCCTCTCCTATATCTGATGAGATGTATCTCGTTTGCTTGGAGGAGAGGGCGTTTTTTTGTTTGCTGCCCTCATCATGTAGGGTCAGCCTTGGAAAGCAAGAAAACGGCTCGGCAGCGCATAATAAGAGGCACGCCAGGCCGGTGAGCATTAATTAATGCGTGGTGTCCAGTATTTTTATGTAGCAACTGGCCGGAAACGGCTGCTCAGGTAGCTCGGGTCTGGGGTGCTAGGGGAGAGGTTGCTCAACGCTGATGGCCCATAGCAGCAGTCAGATTGCATGGTTAACATTGAGCTTCGTACCGGGTGTGACCCCAAGACGGTTGTTCGCGCTGATTGAACAGTTAGGGACTCCTCAGCAGGTGCTCCAAGCCAGGCACGAAGAGCTGGTAGCCGTACCGGGTATGGATAAGGTTACTGCCCGCAATATAGTTGAGCATGAGGGCAGCGTGCATCTCGAGCACGAGCTCGATCTGATCGAAGAGCATGGTGTGCAGCTCGTCTGCTATTCTGACGATCACTATCCCATGAACCTCAAGAATTGTTCTTTGCCGCCACCGCTGCTTTATGTTAAAGGAACACTTAATCATCAGGATCGTTTTGCGATTTCGGTAGTTGGCTCACGGATTAACACACAGTACGGGAAAAGTGCGTGCAAGGACATTTGCAAACGGCTGGCGGAAGTGGGCTTTACCATTGTCAGTGGCATGGCTAAAGGCATTGATGGGATTGCCCATGAGGCAGCGCTAAAAAACGGGGCGCGAACCATCGCCGTTTTAGGCAATGGCCTGACACATTGCTATCCAGCGGAAAATCGCCGACTGATGCATGCCATAACCGAGCATGGAGCGGTTATTTCGACTTATCCTATGGAGACCCTGCCAAACAAAGGCAACTTTCCCGAACGTAATGCCGTGATAGCCAGTCTCAGTTTGGGGACACTGATTGTGGAAGCATCACGCAAGAGCGGCGCTCTGATCACAGCACAATGTGCGCTGGAGGAGAATCGCACGGTCTACGCTGTCCCTGGCGATATTACGCGGCGCAACAGCCAGGGCACAAACGCGCTGATCCAGGCCGGAGCGAAGCTTGTTCAGTCGGGTAACGACATTCTGGAAGACTTGCATTTTCTTCTGAGGGGCCTGCTCAAGGAGGAAGAGTCCGAGGCACGCGCGGAAGCCAAGCCGGAAACATGCATGTCAGTGGAGGAGCGCCACGTCTACTCGCTCATCCAAGGCGAACCGCTCTCGTTTGAAAGCCTATTGCTTCTCTACGATAGGGTACCGCAGAGACAACGAGTAGGCTTGCTGTCTACAATTTTGCTAAAGCTGGAAATGCAGGGACTGGTTCGCCAGTTGCCGGGAAAGGTCTTTACGGCAAAAGTATAAATATGCTGTCTGGAATAGCGTGTAAAAATTTGGATTTTTACGAATTCTGATATATACTTGCTTTCGAGGGGAACGAAGAGTCTCTGCCATGAAGCAAGACACTAAAAAAAGACCAAAAAGAAAGAACAGCACCACCCGTACGGCTGTGCGAAACAGAAAAAAATCGCTGGTGATTGTTGAGTCGCCCGCAAAGGCTAGCACGATCAAGAAGTACCTTGGGAACGACTTTATCGTTAAGGCCTCGATTGGTCATGTAAAGGATCTTCCCACGAGCCGACTGGGCGTTGACATCGACAAAGGATTTGAGCCTCAGTACGAGATTATTAAGAACAAAGAAAAGATCATCGCTCATATCATCCAAGCGGCCCGCAAAGCTGATAAGATCTACCTTGCCCCGGATCCAGATCGTGAGGGGGAAGCAATTGCGTGGCACATCGCGCAAGAGATCAAAAACAAGGATCAGAATATTTACCGTGCGATTTTTCATGAAATTACTAAACCCGCTGTGCGCAAAGCAATTGAGAACTCTGGATCCTTGAACCGCGATCTCTTCGAGGCGCAGCAAGCCCGACGCGTGCTCGACCGGTTGGTAGGCTACCAAATAAGTCCCTTGCTGTGGAAAAACGTGCGCAGAGGTTTGAGTGCGGGTAGGGTTCAATCAGTTGCTGTCCGGCTCATTTGCGATCGCGAGCGCAAGATTGCCACCTTTGTTCCGCAAGAATACTGGTCAATTGACGCCCTGGTTGAAGCTGCACAACCTCCACAATTCAACCTGCGCCTTACTACGATTGACAAGAAGAAAGCGAACATTGTCACGGAAGCAAATGCTCAGGCAATCATTAGCGATATAGAGGACGAGCGATTTGTCGTTACTGAGGTCGAGCGAAAAAAGGTAAAGCGTAATCCTGCACCCCCATTTATCACCAGCACACTTCAACAGGAGGCCGCACGTAAGCTCCACTTCTCCGCCAAGAAGACAATGCTTATGGCCCAGCGGCTCTACGAAGGAGCAGAACTTGGGGACATGGAGGCTATTGGGCTCATTACCTACATGCGTACCGACTCGATGCGGGTGTCTGAGGAGGCACTCAAGCACGTCAGGGCATACATAGAAAAGACGTACTCCACAGAATATTTACCCAAGGCGCCAAATATCTACAGAAACAAAAGATCTGCGCAGGATGCCCACGAGGCTATTCGGCCAACTTCTATGGACTTGCCTCCTGAGGTAGTGAAGTCGCATCTCAATAAGGATCTTTATCGCCTCTATCATCTGATCTGGAACCGGTTCGTGGCATCTCAAATGTGCTCTGCGGTATATGATCAGACGAAGGTTGATGTTGAGGTAAAGAAGAAATACGTCTTCTCGACGACAGGACAGATTCTCGAATTCCCGGGATTTCTTACGGTCTACGAAGAGGGAACAGATAGGCAGGCGTTAGAGGAGTCGTCCGAAAAGGAGGAGAAAAGACGCCTTCCCCCAGTGGCGAAGGGCGAACAGCTGCGCCTCATTGGCCTCGATCCAAAGCAAAGCTTCACACAGCCACCACGCCGTTTCACTGAAAGCTCCCTCATCAAGGAGCTAGAGCGCCGGGGGATCGGTCGGCCCTCCACTTACGCCAGCATCGTCAGCGTGATTCAAGAAAAGGAATACGTGCTTCAAGACTCGGGTGTATTCAAGCCCACAGAGCTGGGCATACTGGTTACGGATATTTTAATTAAGTGCTTTCCTGAGGTGATGGATGTCAAATTCACAGCCATAATGGAAGACCAGCTGGACAAGGTCGAGGAAGGGAACGTCAACTGGGCCGAGTTGTTGGAAAACTTCTATCGACTCTTCAAACAACGCCTCGATGAAGCCCGTTATTCTATGCGAAATCTCAAGCAGGAATTTACTACCACGGAGATTAAATGTGAAAAGTGCGGTGCGAATATGATTATTCGCTGGGGAAAGAAGGGACGATTTCTGGCGTGTCCAAACTATCCCGAGTGCCGCAACACAAAAGAATACGTTAGCGATGAGAATGGAGAAATTCGGATAGTCCAGAGTGAAGAGACCGACACGATTTGCGAGAAATGTGGTCGTCGGATGGTCATCAAAGTCGGCAAGAAAGGGCGTTTCCTTGCGTGTCCGGGCTACCCGAAGTGTCGTAATTCCAAGCCCTTGACCCTGGGTATTACCTGCCCGATGCCCGACTGTTCTGGCGAGCTGATTGAGCGGCAGTCAAGAAAGGGAAAGACGTTTTATGCCTGTAACTGCTATCCCCAATGCAAGTTTATCCTGTGGGAGATGCCTGTGAGCCAAGAATGCCCAAAGTGTCACAATCCCTTTTTGCTTCAGAAGCAGCGAAATAATCGCCGCATTGTGAAATGCTACCGCGACGACTGCGACTTTGTTCAGATTATGCAAGCCGACGAATAACAAAGGATCGCGCGAGGCTAGAGGCTGCATTCATTACATCCTTCTATTCAATTTGACAACACGATGCTTGAGAAAAATTGATATCAACTGATAACTAGAGCAGGGGCTCAGTCGCTATAAGCCAGAGCGATTCAGTCAGTGCGCCTGCGCGGGAGAAAGTAGGAGATGCCAGCCAGTATTAAAGGAACAACCATAATAGCGGTAAAACATGGCGATCAGGTTGCCGTGGCCGGAGACGGACAGGTGTCTCACCAGTCGGAAGTATTGAAGAGCAAAGCGCGAAAGGTGCGACGCCTATACAATGATACCATTATCGCAGGATTTGCAGGAACAGCGGCAGACGCCCTTGCACTGTTCGAAAAGCTAGAAGCAAAGCTCGAACAGTATAGCGGGAATCTGCCGCGAGCCGCGGTTGAGCTGGCAAAGGATTGGCGCACCGATAAGTACCTCCGTCGTCTGGAGGCGCTCTTGGTAGCGGCCAACAAGGAAAGCATTCTTGTCCTTTCGGGCAATGGCGACGTAATCGAGCCGGATGATAATCTCGCGGCGATTGGCTCGGGCGGAGGTTATGCCCTGGCTGCTGCTCGAGCCCTTACCCAATTTACGAATCTGAGTGCCCAGGAGATTGCAACACAGGCTATCAAAATCGCTGCCTCTATTTGCGTACATACGAATGATTTCATCAGCATTGAAACCCTCTGATTCTATTCTTCGGCTATACCTCTCTGGCGCTTCGGCTGATTCACATTCCTACACTTCTCGTCACATCTTTCCACCCTTGTTGTTGCCTACGGATTTTTTTAACCATGGGTGCAAGACCAGCGGACGTCCTACTTCTTCGGGGGACTGACAGGACGAACTTCATATTTCGAGACCAGGGTAGGACCGGAGAGCAGAACAATCTCTACACATAACCTGCCAATGTCTTCCGGTGCAACTTTCCATGAGAGCTTTTCCCTGTGGCCGCCAGCAAAGGTGGTATCAACTGAGCCCGGACACACAAGCGTGACTTTAATATTATGGAATCGAGCCTCAAGCATGACGCATTCGGTCAGGCCGTTCAGGCCAAATTTCGAGGCACAGTAGGCCGACCCTCCAGCGAAGGGATTCTGCCCGGCTAGTGATGAAACGTTGATAATGTGTCCGCTACGTTGCTTTTTCATCAGAGGCAAGCAGGCCCGCATGAGATAAAACGGCCCGGTGAGATTAGTTGCCAGCGTATGTTTCCATTCCTCGTCCGAAAGACGATCAACCTCTTTAAATATGCCGATACCTGCGTTGTTTACCAGAATGTCTATGCGGCCAAATTGCTTGAGCGTTGATTTGACCAGACCATCAACATCACCTGGAACAGAGACATCTGCCGCGCGAAAAGCTATTGGTGCACCAAACGACTTCAGGGTCTCAGCGGCATCGGCCAGAGCTTGCTCTGTTCGAGCACATAACATAACGCCGCAGCCCTCTTCGGCAAAGCTGCGAGCAATGGCAAAACCGATTCCTTTGCTTGCCCCTGTTACCAACGCTACTTTCGCCTGCAGCCGTTTCATTGGCAAGACCCCCAATGGCAAGCTTTTCTCGACCTGCAAAAACGTGCCGATGTGAGCCGTATCATTCCGTTTGTGGCAAAGGTATAAATGAGTGAAGACTAGTCCACGGTAGAAAAGATTCCGTGTTTCCTACTCTATAACCTTTTTCCTCAACGGGGTCATCAGAAGAATCTTGATGTCGAACCACAGCGTCCAATTCTTAACGTAGAAGAGGTCGTACTTCAGGCGCTGGGTGATTGAACTGTTCTGGCGATACCCGTTCACCTGTGCCCAGCCGGTGATGCCAGACTTAACGTTATGGCGTGCCATATAGCGAGGGAGCTGTTCCTTGAACTGGTCGACAAAAAAGGGCCGTTCAGGCCGTGGCCCTACCAGGCTCATATCACCGCGCAAGACATTGCAGAGTTGAGGCAATTCATCCAGATTATAGGCTCGCAGCCACTTGCCTATGCGGGTAATGCGCGGGTCGTTGGGTTTCGCCCAAACCGGGCCGGTCTCGCGCTCAGCATCATAAATCATCGTCCGAAATTTAACGAGCAAAAACCGTTTCCCGTCCAGGCCAATGCGTTCCTGCTTGTAAAAGGCGGGGCCAGCAGAGTCGCGTTTGATAAGAATCGAAATAAGCAGAATAACAGGAGACATAACCACTAGCAAGAAAGCCGAAACAGTCATGTCAAACACTCGCTTCAGAATCAGATTCCAGCCTTGCAGTGGAGTGGCCTTTATGCTGAAAAAGGGGATGCCGTGAACTTCCTCAACACTTATTTCACTCGCCACCATCTCAAGCAGATCAGGGACTACCTTAAGTTCAACGAATTCGCGCTCGCATTCGTCAATCATTGTCAGAATGCGATCTCGAACAAGCCCTGGCTGAGCTACAAGCACCTGATCAACATTGTAGCGCTTCACGAGATCACTCAGCTCGTCGGTTGTGCCAATCACCTTTACCGAGCCGAGAGTTTGCCCCACGTCCTCAGCCTTCTCAGATACATAACCCTGCAAGGAAAATCCGTACTGAGGATACTGACAGATCTTCTCGCCAATTCCGTGGGCCACCTGGCCAGCACCTACAATGAGAACCCTCGAAATACCAATCCCTTTCTTACGACGTAAATACATAAGGAATCGTTCGACACCAAAGCGGCTAGCAGTCAGACTGACAATGCTAAATACCATCGCAATAGGAAAGAGCACTCGCGCATATTCCGCCTCTCGAACAAAAAAGTTCCCGGCGATCACCAGAACGATAGCAAGCAGCGAGCCCTTAACAATCTTCACGAACACGCGCATGTTAAACACCCGTGGCTCAGGCCAATACATGTGAACAAAATACAACGATACCATCCAGAGGATCACGGCAAACGGCAGGAGCCGCAGGTAGTCTTCTGGCCGGTAACCCTTGGTCACCGGAATAATATTGGCATGGAATCGGAAAAAGTAAGCTGCGACCAGTGCAATGGCCGTAGCAACAAAATCCGTTAACACAATTGCCCCAAGAATATCTGTGTTATGGTCTCGTCTGGCCATTTTTCTCCGCGACTTTCAATGCAATAAATTCACGCAGCTGCTCGGCGCACCGCTGCTTTGAGAATTGCTCTGCATTCTTCCGCAGAGCCGCCGTCTCGTAGCGGGTCAGGTCAAACTGCTCTACAGCTTTTCGTATTGCACCCGCTGTTTGTTGCTCAAAAAAACACCCCGTAACGCCATCCACAACGCTCTCCAGGACTCCGCCTTTCTTGTAAGCAATCACCGGTGTCCCACACGCTTGCGCCTCAACCGGCACTAAGCCGAAATCTTCCTCGCCAGGGAATATAACCGCCTGACTTTCGCGATAAAGCTGCCGCAACTGCTCGTTTGCGACCCAGCCCAGGAATGTGATATTGCCCTTTGCGATTGCGCGGAGTCGCCGGGCCTCAGGACCTTCCCCAACAATCACCAGAGGAAGCCCGAGTTCATTGAACGCAGCAATAGCAAGGTCAATTCGTTTGTAAGGAACCAGGGCTGAAACCAGTAAATACTGGTTGGATTTCTTTACACTTCCTAGTGTGAAGAACTCCGTATCAACCGGCGGATAGATAAGGCTTGCACTCCGCCCGTAGTACCTGGAAATCCTTTTAGCAATGTGCTCAGAAATTGCAATAAAAAAATCTACTCTCTGAGCCGTCTCCACGTCCCAGCGCCTCAGGCGTTTCACCAGGAGCCGCATAGCCAACGAGCTCAATGGCCGTGGGCCACCTCGCGGAAAGTAGACATCAAACAAATCCCAAATGTAGCGCATGGGCGTCAGACAGTAACACACATGGCGGGCTGGCGGCGGAACCCGGATGCCCTTTGCCGCACAGTGGCTTGTTGAGATTACCAGATCAAATCCCTGCAGCCGAAAGCGCTCAATCGCCCATGGGTAAAGCGGCAAGTAACGACGGTATGCCTTGCGCGCCCACGGAAACCGCTGAAGGGGAGATACGTTCACTAGCTTAGACGCAATTATGGGCGAAACGTTGTCCGGCTCGTAGAATAATGTAAAAATTTCAGCCTCTGGATAGAGCTCGCACATGAGCTCCAGCACCTTCTCGCCACCTCGCATTCCATTGAGCCAATCATGAACAAGCGCTACTCTCATCGCATGCCACTCGTGTCTTGAATGCGTTTATACACATCCAGGGTTGCGCGGGCGCTTTTCCCCCAGCTAAACGCCTTCACCCGTTCGTGCCCCTGTTTTATGAGCGATGTGCGCACCTGCTGATCGCCGACTACGCGCTGAATTGCTGCCGCGGCATCATCCATGTCAGTTGGGTCAAACCAAACCGCTGCATCGCCTGCAATCTCGGGTAGTGGGGGACTTTTTGATGCAGCAATCGGGACACCCATCTTCATAGCCTCAAGCAGCGGCAAGCCAAACCCTTCGTACAACGACGGGAAAACCAGGGCCACGGCCCCGGCATATACCAGAGCAAGATCTGAGTAATTGAGATAGGGGAGAAAGATCACCCGCGACCCTATATTCAGCGATTCAATGGTTGCTATCAGATTTGCCCTGCCCCGCTCCGAAATACCACAAAACACCATAGGTAGCTCAATTGCCTTGCTCTGCCAGCAGTGGGCCAGCACCTGGAGCAAGAATACATAGTTCTTGTGCGGCTTGTTGATCCCCACGGCAAGCAGATATTGAGCTGGCAGTTGATGTCTTTGCTGAAATTGAGCCAGACGCTCCTGATCGTCGCATGGTTTGAGTTCCTCACTCACCGCGTGAGGGATTACTTCAATCTTCTCCGCTTCAGCGTGAAGGTATTCGATCAATTCGCCCTTGATGTACTCAGAGCCCGTAATAATTCTGCTTGCACGACGTATCGAGCGCTTCAGAACCCAGCTGGCCGCCATATGGTGTAGATTCGAGGGTAAGTAATCGGGAAAGAGAAAGTGGTTCAAATCGTGAATCGTCACAACCAGCCGACCCCGATACGATGCTGGACAATGATAATGCGGGTAGTGGAGGCAGAACACATCCGGCACGGTGCGCGGATAGAAGAGATGTTCGCGAAGACTGTAAATCGGCAGGGACAGACGGCCATACTCATAGCGCAGCCCTGACGGAACGCGAGGCGCTTGCGGCTCGCTGCCAATCAAATAGAAGCTCACATCTTCATCCGCAAGCGCTGAAAAACCCTCCAGGAGACCACGAACGTACGTTCCGATTCCCGAATAATTGATCATACGGATGTCCAGGGCAATGTTCATGACGAAGCAGAAAATCCCTTTATTACGGTATCGTCTTGTTGCCTATTTCGATTAATGAGCCTGAGGCTCATAAAAGATTGCCACAGAGACACGGAGGCACAGAGATCCTGAAATACCCAAAAATGCAAAATGAAAATTGCAAATATCAAATTTCAAATTTGCCTTTTGCATTTTTCAATCTACAATTTAATACTTTTATGAGCCTCAGGCTCACTGTGTCTCCGTGGTTCCACTACATGCTTTCACCAATTTCATTAAATCCAAGCATGCCCTTAATAGTATCGGCAGGTTGATAAGAAATCTACAAGGGATTCTATTGGGCATAGCAAAAAGTTGTCAATATATGTCTTTAACAGCCGCGCTGAATGAAATCTTTAAAAATCTCCGTGCCTCTGTGGCTCTGTGGCTATATTTATTCATAATAAAGTGAAGGCAGCGTAAGAAAACAGTTGAAAAATACGCAGCCAATGCTAACCTTTCAATAAAAATTGGAATCAAGAAAAAGAAAAGCCGATTTTAGGTATTTCGATTTTGGCCTTTTGGGAGAATCACGCGGAGAGGTGTCCGAGTGGTTGAAGGAGCACGCCTGGAGAGCGTGTGGGTGGGGAACTGCCCCGAGGGTTCGAATCCCTCCCTCTCCGCCAATAAGAACAGGGAGAAGTTCTTCGAAATAAAACCTGACAATCTCTGTGCCTCTGTGACAGTTTTTCACCAAAAGAGAGAACAATCAGGCTATTCAATGAAAAATGTTTGCCCGAATGCCTTCGACACTTCGCAAAGGGCGAAAATTCCGGCCAAGCCAATTTTGGCCGTGTAACAGTCAGCATAATGCGGGCGGTAGAGCCTAAATAGCGTCTAATAAAACATTCTGTTAAGAAAGGTAGTTGTGGAAATGGAACGATTGCCATGGAAACCAATTTTCGGGCCATTGGCCGATTTGCGCAGGGAGATGGATCGCCTCTTCGATAGTTTCTTTGGCCGCGGCAAAGGTAAAGAAGCTGCCGATCTAATCGCCCCGGCAGTGGATCTCGAGGAGACGGACAAAGATATTATCGTCAAAGCCGAATTGCCGGGCATGAATCCTGAGGATATTGACGTTGAACTTTCGGGCAACAATCTGATCATTCGGGGCAAGAAGAAGTTCAAGAAAGAAGAGAAGAAGAAAAACTACCACATTATGGAATGCAGCCACGGCTCCTTCTACCGCTCCATCCCTCTGCCTGTTGAGGTCAAAGAAAAGGAGATCAAGGCCAACTATAAGAAGGGGGTTCTTGAGATCGCCCTACCGAAAGCCGAGGTGGCGTTGCCCAAGAAGATTAAGGTGAATACGCCATAGGCGCATGAATCTGAAGGAGTCGTAGCGCAGAAAACGTTCCTTCTCTACACGATTTAGCCAAATACCAACGGGCAGGATGCCCGTTCCACCAAAAATAATAACAGTGGCAAGGTTCCACCAAGACCAGTAGGAGTGGCACGGGCATCACGCCACAGGCGCATTTTCAACTTGCCCGTGATTTTTTGTTCCCTACCAAGAAAATTCTCGATGACAGAACTAGCCCTTACCGTACGACAAAAGCAATTGACAAATCTGACCCCCTCCACTATCAGTTGAAATTCAAAAAGACGGTTGCATGAATCTTACGAAGGTATGCCTGAGGCTTTTCCATTGCACTGCGTCCATATGGCATAACTCAAAGTGCCCGAAAATTCATCAGGTGTAGAGTTTGAACGCTTATACTGTGCCAAGAGTGCTTTGGAG
>CAZVVA010000037.1:0-22358 GCA_964630455.1 uncultured Candidatus Sumerlaeota bacterium | reverse complement strand
CGTTGGCATATATGAGGGCAACCCGCCGCGGCGACTCGCCTCTGCTTCCTCCTACCACCTCTCGCACTTCCTTTCCTTTATCCCCTAAGGACAAGGCATCGGGTTTAGTGAACGGCATGATTCGCGCTCGACCATGCTCGACCCAATCAGGATATGCGTAGGTGGGGACGCAGGATCTTCAATTTTCTCAATCAAACGCTTTGCCGCGCACTTGCCCATCTCTTCAGTCAGCACCCGGACTGTTGTCAACGAAGGCCGCGACCACGCTGTGCTATCTATATCGTCGAAACCAATCAGGCTGAAATCCTCAGGAATGCCCATACCGTGGCGCTGACAGTAGTGCATTGCGTCAAGGGCAAACGTATCGTTTCCAGCCACAATGGCTGTGGGGCGATCCTTCTGAACCAGCAGCTGTTGCATTGCTTCCGCGCCCGTCGGGGCCCTGACAATCCAATCCCTCTTTGCGCTCAAGTCTAATTTCTTTGCTGCCAATAAAAATCCCTGCAGCCGCTCGGCAAACGTGCTATGGCGGCCCGTCTGGAACAGAAACCCGATCTTATGATGGCGCAATCGCTTGAGATAGCCGAGTATACTCAGCATCGCCACGGCATTATTTGACGCTACGTAGTCAACATCGTCAATCGGCTCGCCAGCCTCTTCGCTTATATAAAGGAAATTCGACAGTATTACCGCTGGGAGAATCTCATTCACTCGCCGATACGTCGGGAGATCCACTCCTTCCAGAAGCACACCATCAACCTTACCCTGTTGAATGAGTGTCGGTAGAGAATCTGCGGGCTCGTTCTCCTTCGGAAAAGTCGAAATCAGCAGGTGGTAGTCAGCACGGTCGCACTCCCTTTCCGCTCCCGCAATAATATGAGCGAAGTAGGGAATACTGATCACTGATTGCTCTGCGTTCCAGAAAATATAGGCAATGTTGTGCGTCTTCGCTGCCGGGCTCTTCCCTTTTGCCTGGAGGCCTCGTACGTATGTCCCCTTCCCTGGAATTGTGTACAGATAATTCTCGTTGATCAATTCTTTCAGGGCCTTTCGCACAGAAATGCGGCTGATGTCAAACTTCTCGGTCAACAGGCGCTCTGACAGAATGGCATCATCCTCTTTCAGAGTTTGGTTCTTAATCTCACGGATGATCGTCTCCTTTAGCTTGCCATAAATTGGCTTTCTGCCGCGCTGCACTAATACCATCATACCTCACCTTCTTCTCATCTGATTGGCAAAGCTGTCTTCCTACTTTTGTTCGGGCCTCGCGTTAATCTTGATCAATGTGATCTGATGAGAGCGACACTTTCGTCCTGGATCGCAAAAACAACGGACTGCGCCCAACCGTCACCATTGAGCTCGTAATTTCATACTTCCGTCCCATAATATCTACTACGCTTGTTACTCCTGCGGGCAGACGAACTTCCCTTCCCCCATTATCTGACCACATAACATACGTCCGTCTGCCATCGGGGAACAGAAACTCATACGCAGAGACACCAGAAGTCCCACAATCTATTGGCCGCACACGTTGAAAATCGTGTAGCTGCTCCACCATTGTATAATATGCCGCGTATGATGGCTTCGGCGATTGATCGTTATGCACAAGACCGAAATGACCCCCTGTAGGCGAGTCTGGGCTTCCCCAGTCTGACAGGTTGAACCAGTAAATTCGTTCCACGAGTCCCTGCCCCAGTGTCTTCACGTAGAATTTTACTACGTACTCCGCTTGAATCTGTTCCGTAACGTCGCCAAGCGACTGCCAGCCGCACTCAGTTATCCAGATCGGGATGTTCAGCTGGTATTCTTCCAGCAGCTTCTTAAGCGCCACCAACTTGCCTAGCTCCGTCCCTTCGCTGAAGTCTGTTGGAGGTTGACCCTGGTACGGATGTACTGAGATAATGTCCATAGCGTCGCCTGCGCCTTGTTCCAGCACCGCACGGATAAAATCGAGATCCACCAGACTTGTAACCATCCCCATGATCTTCACGTCAGAATCCGCTCGCTTCGCAGCTACATAGGCCGCCTTGAGCAGCTTCGCATAGACAACAGGATCCGGATGTGGACTCCAGAACCCGGACAGATTGGGCTCATTCCAGACCTCCCAGTATTGCACCTGACCTTTATAGCGTTTCACCATTTCGAACACGTAATTGACGTATTCGGATATCTCCACATCGGTTTGCGGCGCCTTATTGCCTGACCAGGCTGAGAAGTAACAGAGAATTCCGAGCAGAGTAATGTTATAGCGGCGAAACAGCTCTACTGCGCTATCGGCTTTCTCCCACTCGAACCGACCCTTCTCTTTCTCGATCAGTCCCCACCAGAGGTCATTGCGACCCCAATACGCGCCTACTCGCGCGTGCTGCGCAAGGCGTGTCGCTCCGAGCGTTGGGTGCTGCTCAAGCGCAATATGAAATAACGCACCCCCTCCGAGGGCAAATTGCGATGCTGCAATATCCTGAAAGGCAATCCGGTGTCCGAGCACGACAAGCCAACTGGCACTTCGCTTAACCTCAAGCTCTCCATGCATGAGCCGCATCTCTACTGTGTAATGTCCCCGGGGAAGTGGATAGAGGCTGTACAAAATACCCATGCTCTTTCGGGCATCAACCCAAACGGGTTCGGTCTTCGTATATACCTCCGTCCCCTCATAGTTCAGAACGCGCACATGCAGTATTCCCTGCACTCCTCCGTCCAGCGGGTTTCTTATGCTCACTCTGAATGCAACAGGCTGCTCTGGGAAATACGTGTATGTCCCATCCGGTGATTGGAACACAAGCCCTATAGCATCCCATTCCAGGCGTGGCTTGAGGTAGAGCGGCCCACTGACGATCCCCCCTTCGCCTCCTGTGTCGAGCACCCGCACAGCTACAAGGTTCTGCTCTCCGTAGCGAACCAGGTGCCGGCGTATCAAGAACCGGTTTTCGTCGGCCAGACTCTTGCTCTCTCCGATCTTTGTACCATTAAAATAACATATTTCGCGGTCGTCCACGCGGCCAAGATTGATCTCCAGATTATACGCACTCCACTCATTCGGCACATCAACCCAGCGCCGATACCATGCGTATCCCCCGTAAGGCATCCACTCCCTGGCCAAGGCGGGATTTTCCTGCGTGATTCCCTGCCGCTCCCACACGCCCGGAGTCATGATGGAACGCCACTCACTCGCATCGTAGTCTGGCCGGAAGAAGCCCTCCCTCTCCCCCTCATTCTCAGGGTCAACCGCAAACTGCCACCGACCTTCCAGTGAAAGTGAAGTCATGGAAATTTGGGGAAATGGATAGGCCCTTCTGACGTGGTGCTCTCTCTCAGAATTCTGAATGGAGCCCGCTGGAGAGCGCATCGCAGACTGCGCAGATAGGTGAGTGAATGAACCGATCATAACCAGGCAAAGCACTCCAATCTTCGCTCTAATGGCCCAATGATAGAAACTCATCAATTGTCCTCCGCTTCGCCTGCACAGGCAGGTTGAAAATGCGCCTGCGGCGTGATGCCTGTGCCACCCCTTATTAACATTCCCAAATAATTATCCAAGCCCTGGAGGTATTATTAAGTATCCATTTTGTTGGTGCTCTAAAACTTTAGCCCCGATAACGCTATGCCTTGCATAACCCGCCGCTGGAAAATCAAAAATACCAACATCGGCGGAATCGCTGACAGCATCAGCGACGCTAACTCGATATTCTTGGGAATTTCAGCTAGCTTGTGAAGGTAAAAGATCCTCAGCATGATCGTCTGGAAATTTTCATCCAGCACGATGTACGGCCACATGAAGTCATTCCAGGTGGCGACAAATGAAAAAATCGTCAGCACCGCTATGATTGATTGCGATAGCGGAACTACGATGGAGAGAAATATACGCCACTCGCTGGCGCCGTCAATCCGCGCTGCCTCGATCAGGTCAGTTGGAATCTGATCAAAAAATGTCCGGAACACAAAAATATTAAACGCATTCACACCCGCGGGCAGCATAATCGCCAGAAACCCACCGCCCAGCCCCGGGGTCAGCAAATTGATGTGGAATATCGGTACATTCTTTACAGTTAAATACAAAGGGATGAGAATTGCCTGAAAGGGCACCATCAGGCTGGCAAAAAACAGCACTGTAATCACACGCATGAATGGAATCCGTAACTTCGATATCGCGTACCCAGCCATCGCTGACGGTACTAGCTGGAAAAACCATACCCCAATCGCAAGCACAAACGTGTTGAAAAAATATTTCCCATAATTGATCATCTTCACCGCTTCTATGTAATTTGCCCACTGCCACTTGAACGGATTCAAAGCGGGTTGGGGGAACATAGTCGGCGGAAACGCAAATATTTCTCTTGGCGTCTTCAGAGCACCCATAAATCCCCACACCAGCGGCAAAAAGGTCGTGAGCGTACCGAAGGAAAGAATGGCAAACACTCCCCAGTAGAGCACCTTAACGAGAGGCTTCGCCAGATCCGCCTTGGAAACGAGCGTCCGTCCTCGTGCCACGCTTGCCTGCTGTCTGAGCCGTTTTGGCATCCTATGTTGACCTCCCCATCCGTTTGACAACCACAAACCAGAGGATGCTGAGACTGACCAGCACGACAAACAGTGTCAGACCCATTGCTGTTGCCAGACCATAATCAAAGTAACGGAATGCATATTGGTAAATGCGCATCAACACTGTCAGAGTCTTATTAGCAGGCCCGCCTTCAGTCATAATGAACGGCTCGGTAAAAATCTGAAACGTGCCGATAATCTGGAGAATGAACATAATCATCATAAGGGGCAAGAGTTGCGGAATAGTTACGTGCCTGATCCGCTGCCAGAGGTTCGCCCCGTCAATCTCGGCTGCTTCATAGAGCTGGGGAGGCACCCCTTGCAACCCCGCCAGATATATAATCATCGTCCACCCTGCATTCTTCCATGTTGACATGATCACAAGGCTCAAGATCGCGGTCTTGCCGTTCTGAAGCCATCGGACTGGCTCAAATCCGAGCAGCTTGACAATTGAATCAAAGAAGCCCTCGCTGGGTGTATACAGGTATTTCCACATTATGGCGACCACAACCAGCGGCAGCATTGCGGGAAGGAATAATCCCAGCCGCAAATATCCCTTCAGATGCCGCATCTCGTTCACCGCGATAGCCAATACGACAGGAAGAAGGTAGCCGATCAGAAGCCCAAGCGTGACGTAGAGGATTACGTTGAACCACGACTGGTAAAAATACTGATCCGATAGCAGGACGCGGTAATTTTCCCACCCGATAAAGGTTGCCTTCTCTTCCATTGCGAAGTCATAGCGATGAAATGAAATCCAGAAAGACCAGAGAACCGGGCGCCAGCTGAAAAACGCAAAGCACAACACTGCGGGCAGAAGAAAAATCGGCCCTATAAGCCGCGCATGATAGAATTCTTGAATCTTCTTTGGGAGCGACGAAAGTCTCATCAGCTTTCAGCCCTGTTTTTGTCCACCCTTGAGAGGCTGCTTATAACTTCTCTGCCATCAGCGAACACGCGGAACTCCTTCATTGCTGCCTGTATGATTACGTTCTATGCACAATACTTTCCGCGGTCAGTCCCAAACAGAGGATAGAAAAAGTGCTTGCCAACAAAAATACCAGTATGCTAACTGGTATAGCTACTACTTCCATTGTGTCAAGAAAGTCAACAGCCATTTTCATGGTTTGCCTTTGGCGCTGCCGAGATTACTGGAAGGTCACGGGCCAACATTGCCTGGTATGCTCCCGACCGTATCGCTAAACGGCGCTGCATCAAGAAGGTTCAATCAGGGGGAAAGGAATCAATCCGATGTTCCTCAATCGTATCCTCAGGATCGCGGGGATAGTGGCTTTTGCCGCGACAGCCGCATTTCTCGCCTGTGGTACTCGTTCGGAAGACAGCCCACAAGGATCGGAAGAAAAAGCAGCCAAGCGTGGCCAAATAGTGATCAGTGTTAATAACGGTGCACAGGAAGGCGATAAAAAGCGCCTTGAAGAACAACGACGCGTTAATGCACTCTTCCAATCGCACTACCCCAATGCCAGGATTGAATTCAGCACCTGGCAATTCACCCCGGAAACGTTTCTTACCAGAATGGCTGGCGGCACCTCTACCGACGTTGTCGGCCTCTTCGCCACTGAATGCGCAATAGTCATCGAAAAAGGACTTGCCCTTGACGTCACCGAGTACGTGAAGAACTGGGACAAGTACAAATATCTGAACAAAAAAGTCCTCGAGCCATTAACGCGGGAGGGCCGCATTTACGGCCTGCCTGTTGGCGGAGTCCTCGGCTGCTACGTGATGAATCTTTTTTACAACAAACAGATGTTCCGCGACGCCGGAATCGTAGACCAACACGGAAATCCCAAACCACCGGATACGTGGGAGGAGTTCCTGGCGGATGCCAAAAAACTCACGAACCGCGAAAAAGGGGTGGCGGGATTTGGAATTCTGGGCCAGACCGGTGGCGCAGGCTGGCATTTCCTGAACTGGGTCTGGCAAGCTGGTGGCGACTTCGAGCAAGAAATCAACGGAAAGTGGACGGCGGTATTCGATTCCCCCGAGGCAATCGCTGCTCTACAATTTGTTAAAGACCTTAGATGGAAATACGATGTGCTGCAGCAAGATCTTCTTGCCAGCAATGATGATCTTTTTGAGCAATTCGCCGCAGAACGCATCGCTATGGCCCTGTTCACACCCGAATATCTTGTGTATCTGGTCGAAAAACTCGGCTATCCAATTGAGAACATCGGCATCGCCTTGCTTCCCGCGGGACCCGCAGGACGTGCAAACCAGATGGGCGGCGCCTACTCCATCATCAACCCGAACATCGCACCAGAGAAAGCTCAGATGGCATTCAATCTCATCGTCTTCGACTATGAGCTGGATTCCATCGAACTGAAATGCCGCACCCAGTCCGAACAAGGCCGCATTGTCGGCCACCCCGTGCTCCCCGTTTTCAGTGAGGAGTATCAAAGCAAGATTGACATAATTGTTGATAAATATCGCACTGTACCAGCCATGCCCGAGCTCATGCGGGAAGCCTCAAAGCATTTGCACAGCGAACCGCCTTACTTCGCGCAGCAGCTCTACGACGAATTCCTGTCCATAGCAGTCCAGGCAGTCTTGACTGATAAGAACGCCGATCCGGCAAAGCTGCTCCATAGGGCAGCTCGCGATTTTCAAAAGCGGTTCCTCGATCAGCTGTAATTAACCGTGTAAGGGCAAGCGAATCAATGAAATTCCATCCCCTAAAACTCACCGGTTGGGCTTTCGATGCCTATCCCGAAATGACATCGGATGAAATGGCCTTCCATGTGAATCGCCATCAGCAGCACGGCGCAAATTTCCTCTGGATCGGACATAACAACCCTGGCGAGGTAGATATTCACAAGATCGAGCCTGCACTCTCTTATGCAGTATACGAGGCTCTGATGAAGCCGAGTGATCCGCGTCACAGCGACGCCCACGCAATTGCCGATGCCCAGCGCCGTTTGCTTGACGTGTGCCGACGCCACCACATGCCGGTTGTCTTGCCCATCGGCTACCAGATTCAGATGGGCGAGCCGTGGAATGGGGCTCACCCGCAAGAGCTCCGACGTACGGTCAGCGGTGAAATTATCAATTGGGGTGGCGTTTCGGCATGTTTTTACGCACCAGCCTACCAGGAGGACATTCAGCGCTACTACCAGTGGGTGGCGGATAATTTTGTTCTTCCCTACGCTGACATCATTGGCATGGTAAACCTCGCAGATGAGCCTTTTGGTGGTGACTACTCCCATTATGCTGAACAGACATTTCGCAAGAAGACCGGATTGACATTTCAGCAGGCTCTCACCGGCTCCCTTGAGGAGCGACTCTGTCTGGGCGAGTTTCAATCGAACTACATCGTTGAGTATGCGCGGTGGAGCGCCGAGGCGTGGCATCGGGTCTGTCCGGACCTGCCTTCAACCATGTCGTTCTGCGGCCATCATGGTCGTGAGGAAAACATCATGCCAGCGGTCACACAGTTCTTCTCCGCAACTCCGGCCTATTTTCAGCCCTGCTTTGATGTGTATCCGCGTGATGGTGCTCCCTCGCATCCGATTGCCGAAGAAGACGTCACTATGCTCATTCTCTTTCTGCGCCAGCTCGCTTACCTCTCCCACAAGCACCAGCGCCCATACTGGCTCTGGACAACGGGTAACAGCTGGGGTCTCGGCCAGGATAGTCCGGATAAGGCAAACATCGCTGATGCGCTGGCAAATCAATTCTATGCGGTCTCCACTGCATGCGAAAACGCCGGCCTCCTGGCGGGCATCGCAATCTGGAATTATAATGTCAAGAAGCAGGGACTCTACAACGACACGAATCCCATCATTTACGACCCTGACGATTTGTTTGCCAAAGTTACGCCTTTCCTCGCTGCTCTGCGTGAGGCAAAGGTTCCGAAATGCCCACGTCCCCCGGAGCTCGCTCTCATTACTTCCAAAACCTTTGCCCACAGCGAGATTGCCCGTGAGCAAAAATGTGTCCATGTCATGCCGTTCGGATTCCATAATATGCATGCAATTGCCAAGTCAGGCATCAATATCGCCACGGATGATTCTGCCCATGAGCTGCTGGCATATTATAACAAGGCCAAAACCGATACCCCCGCAACTCTGCTATATCTTGCCGACAGCACCGATGCCACAAATGGCCAGGAGATGAGTGATCTTCTGGCACTCTCGCAACGCGTACAGCGCATCGTACTTCCGCAAGTGCTTCTGGATGCGCAGCAGCCACTTACTGCACGTGCTCCTGCAATTGAAACCTACTCGCGCACGCCGGATAAATTGGACGCTACCTTCTATGAAAATCTGGTGAAGAAGACCGCCGAGGGGCTTTACCGTTTTGCTCTCGGTGAGATTGTTCTGCTTTACAATCTCACCGGGAAAAACGTCCCGCTACCCCATTCGGATTCTGACCCACAAACGGAATATCACATCGTTGCTCCAGAGGGAACAGTTCGTCTTAGCTTCAAGGCGAGCGCACCGCCAGCCCAACCTGTTTCTTTGCGTCATCACGAGCTCTGCTTCGCTACACCGCCAGGCACTCCTCTGCTCAAAAAACTTCTCGCCCCATTAACTGCTTGAAGAAGAAAAAGGGCGAACACATAGGTTCGCCCTTTCTCTTTTTTGATTTTCGGTCATTTGTTTTGCAAACGGGTATATCTCGTCGCTGGTTTTGCCTCTATTCCCTCTCGCACAAAAAAAATCCCCTTGCAAATCATCCGTAGCGCTGGCACAAAAGCGTATCAAAACGCACAATCTATTGCGATCTGCAAAAAGGAGTGACAAACCATGACTACACAATTTGGCCACTACCTGCTCGAGCCTTTGCTCGGCCTCAAGTCATACCAGAGTAAGCGCATCTCTAGCTACGACCGCACAGGTGCAAATCGTGATTTCATTACCATCGAACCAGGACAAACGGCCACCATTGCCGACATCGCTGGCCCCGGATGCATCAAACATCTCTGGGTTACCATTCATTCCAAGGATCCGCTGTATCCGCGTACTACCGTGCTCCGGGCGTTCTGGGATCACGAGAAAAAACCAAGCGTCGAGTGTCCCATCGGCGACTTTTTCGGTGTCGGCCACGCCCGCGTCAACCATTTCCAGTCATTGCCTCTGAATATGGTTACCGGCGGTCGCGCCCTGGATAACAACAAGGCTGCCATGAACTGCTTCTTCCCTATGCCATTTAAAAAGCACGCCCGTCTCGAAGTGACCAATGAATCGAGTGAGCCTGTTGCTTGTTTCTACTATTATGTTGATTACGAGCAGCACCCATCTCTGCCGGACGAGCTCGCCTACTTCCACGCTTGCTGGAATCGTGAAAACCTGACGCAAGGTTACTATAGCTTCGACCTCACTCCTCAGCAGCTAAATGAAGATAAGAAAAATCTTACAGGAAAGGATAACTATGTGCTCCTGGAAGCCGAAGGCAAGGGCCACTACGTTGGCTGCGTCATCAGCATCCAGAACGTGATGATGTGGAATGCCATACACACCTGGTTTGGGGAAGGCGATGACATGATCTTTATTGACGGCGAGCCTTTTCCACCGAGCCTGCATGGCACAGGCACTGAGGACTACTTCTGCGCGGCATGGGGATTTCCGTCAGGCCATCATAGCGGCCTTTTTCACGGTGTGTCATTGGCAGGCAACACGCAGGATTGGAGTGGGAAATGGACTGTCTATCGCTTTCATCTTGAAAGTCCTATAACGTTTAGAAAGTCAATTCGTGTTACTATCGAACATGGGCACGATAATAACCGCGCCGATGATTGGAGCAGCGTGGCCTACTGGTATCAGACCGAGCCGCATAAACCTTTCGTCCTGCTTCCTGTTTCGCAGCGTCTTCCTCGGCCTTGATCGGCCCTTGAGCAGAATAGAAATTGAATATCGTGGAGAGGGTAGGGGTTCATCCGCCGCGGCGGATTTTGAGCCGCTATATTTTTTCGGCTCTTTGTCAAATAAGTTAGCATTGTTTGAGGAAAGATAATCCCCTCACAGGGTGAGGGGGCTAGAAGAACAAATTGTTATTGACGCAACCTTATCTACAAAAAGCTCAAGAATCTCTATTTACCATCTGTTTCGATCACTAGTTTGCTAACCTATCTGATAAAGAGCCATTTGTTTTATCCCCTCCCCCTCGATGGGGGAGGGATAAGGAGGGGGTGAATAAGAGTTGCGCGACGCGAAAGCCCGCGAGTCAGTCCAGCATGATCCAGTCAACCAGGACACCAAGATTCCGGTTATCTGGTGAGAGGCCACCTTCTTTCGGATTCCACGTGCTAGATTCAATCCTCAGTATGTTCGATGTCTGGCAATCGCTGTAAGCGAGCGGAAATGTATAGACCTGAAACGCCTTGTCAATGCGACGCTCGCCGAGAAACTGGTCGTTCAAGTAGACACTGGTAGGCGCTGGCGTAACTTCGTCCGGCCCTCCACGCAAAGCCTTGACCTTCAGCTCATTCAGATTCTCACCCACCGCCGGAGGCAGCAAAAACTCTATCTGTGCCCTCCCAGTCGTCCAGCGAAAGTCAAAATCCTCAGCACGTTCTTTTGTATGCCAGCCGATCAGCCGCTCTGCACCCTCATCCAGGCTTCCGATGTCCAGAATCTTAAAGTATTGACCCCGGGGCACCATTTCGGGGTTCACACGCAGGATCGCAAGCCAGTGGAACTGGAGACCCAGGGTGCGATTGTCGTCGCTCAGTTCCATCTCGACCGGATCAAACACTGGCGAATGGATACGAACCCGAAGCACATCAAGGCGTGGCGATCCGAACAGGTAGAATCCGGTGTATCCGCTGTAATTCTCCTGCGTAATCGTTCGTGTCTCTTCGTTAAGGCACACCGTGTATTCCCAATCTTTGATCTTTTCCGAATAGCTCTGCATTAGTTTCAACAAAATCCAATAATACCCTTCTTCAAAGGGACCGGCCATTTGGAATGCCACGTCTTCACTGCTAGTCCACCGCATATAAGAGAAGTCCCTGGAAACCTCTTTAAAACTAAATCCCGCATTACTATCAAGTACGTCCCAGCTGGCATCGTAGATCTTAACGAGATCATGATCTATAAGTTCTTCGCGTCCCATCCACTCACGCGAGCCATACCATTCCCTGATTGCTTCAGTGTCTACATCGGAAACGCGCAAAAGCAAGATGTGCCAACGGTCATTATATAGTGTCTCAACTGTTGAGTAAAGCTGCAACACAGGCAGCAAAAATGGATTAACGCCTCCGCGCTCTTGCTTGGGATCAAGAATGAGATAAAAGCTCTCTGGTACTTCATTCTCCATGTCCAGCCAATCGCCAAAATTCTCCAGCGGAATTCCTTTCTTTGCATAATAGTCGTAACAGATACTCAGCAGCTCGTGCGGGTATGCATACACACGATCTTCGCGCGTTGCCACACGTTCAAATCCCTGAACCAGGGTCTTCCAGTGTGGCTTAAGTATCAGCATATCTGCTTTGAGGGAACAGAGAATTCCGCTCACAGCGACTGCGGCAATCAGCATAAATCTCAGTAGCTGAGGGCGCACCTTTGCAAGCAAGCATGCTAGTAGGAGCAAGAAAGGAATGAGGCTCAGAATAATGTAACGCCACAATAAGAAGAACCGAAATTGCGTAAAAGAAAGAAGATAGGTCGCTCCAATCGGAATAACAACCGCGGATACAAAAAGGAGGGACAGGAAATCGCGTCGCTCTCTACTTCTTCGTCGCACTGCATTGATCACTAAGAATCCAAGCAGCCCAATGCCCAATCCCCACATGAATATCTTGTGAATATACAGCACTTCGAGCCCGTAAAGGTATGCAATGAATAATGTATGGAACAGGTCAGACAACGTTGGCTTTGGGACCCATGCATACGCCACCTGCTTTACCTGCCACTGATGCAAAATCACAGGAACCCACGGAGCTATCAGCACTGCCATCAGGGCGTAGCTACCAATAGCACGCCTCGTAATACGCCACTCTGCTTTCTTCACCAAATATGCTGCGACGAAAACCGCTTGTGCGAAGATCTGGAATACCGTATGGTAGTGCGTATAAAACATAAGCGCATTCGCTACGGCGAGAAGCACCCAGAACCGCCACTTCTTATATCGGAGAGCGCAGATCGTTGCTAGCATTGCAAGTGTCAGAAAGAAGGGATACATAGTATACATCCGGAGCTCCTGCGAGTACATAACGTGAAATGGAGAGATTGCCAGAAGGAAGGCTGCCAGAAGACCAACTTCACTCCTGATAGCCTTTTTGCCCACGAGGTATACCAATGGAATCGTAAGCACACCCCAAACCGCAACAAATAGCCGCAGACCCACAACCTGTCCAAATATCTTCAGCCAGTAATGAAAAAGCAAATAAAACAGCGGTGGGTGGACGTCGTTGACAATCGTATGCCACATCGCACCAAAACTTTGGTTTGCCGTATAATAGCTAAAGAGCTCGTCATACCAGTAGTCCTCCGACTCTAACCCCAGCAGCCGCAGGGCCAGCCCTAGCATACAAATCGTAACAAGCCCTATGTAGATCGTTATCTTTGTCTCTTTGAACGATTCCACCGTCGCTGCCAGGTTCCAGAAATGATGAGCCAATATTGAATATGCCGTTTATACATCTCCCGGCAGAAAAATAAAGAAAAAAGACAGCTGCCATCAAGAACAGCTGCCTTACTGAAATGGTTCGCCTCACAGCCTCAATCTGGCCTGACACTCGCACAAGCAGGCGGACAACGAAACAACAACTTAGAGCTCATGTCCTGGATTTAGCTACTGCATGCCGCGCCATAAAACTTCGGCGGCTCCCGGCCTGTTCTACTTTTGTATTCATAAACTTCCCCATTGGCTACCCACCAAGCGGCTCACTTCCTAACTCAAAGTGCCCGAAAATTCATCAGGCTGGAGGTTAAAATGTTTATACCTCACTGGGAATCCTTTGGAGTGCGTAAGCGGAGCCACAGTCCGCCGCGGCGGACGCTTTCACGGGCCGAAGCGCAGCTTCGGACTGTTTTGTAAGCTGCGCTTACGAGAGGCAAAGCGGTAGCTCCACTCCGTTTCGCTACCGCACTCCAAAAAGCCGCCCCGGACAAGAGCCGCCTTTCATGATTACAAAAAGTCGAACTCGAGCATTCGACTCATGGAAGCAGCCTATTCTAACTTGGGATCGAAAACAGGCACTTTGAGTTTCTAACGCTTCGCTATCGGCAGTTCTGAGCTTCTCGGTTCCAGGGCCACCGCATAACATTGCCTACCCCGCACATTCCTATAACGCAAACCACTGCCAGAATCAAGATTGCAATAATTGCACCAATATATAAGGTATAGGGAACGTACATCATCTGAATGCGATGTCTGCCCTTTGGCACACTAACACACCGGAGGAAGCCATTTGCGCGGAGCAGGCGTGCTGGCTCTCCGTCAATTTGGGCAATCCAGCCCGGATAGTAACTATCAGTAAGCACAAGCCAGCCTGGCTCTTTGGCATGAACATCAATGACAACGCGCTGCGCATCATATTCAACTATTCGCACGCTTTCCGGCAAGAGGGCTATCTCATCTTTTTGCACTGGGTGTTCTCCAACCGCCGTCAAAACCTTTTCTTGCTCTGCTTTGCCCTCCAGCAGCACGACCTCGCGCGGATCAAAACCCACTTCTTTCATCCGGCTCCATAGCTCCCCGGCATTTTGAAAGAACTCGGCCCGTGCCACCAGAAACGCCCGTGGCATGGCACGCGTATTGCCGTAAACCTTAATTTCGCCGTCATAGACTAGCTGAAAGTGTGTCTCAACCTTCTTTTCCCAGCTGGTGAGGTACAGAAAGCGCCAGAGCGCCCTGACTGGGGCGCCGCCGCCGAGATCGCCCTCAGTCTTGAAGATCAGCATGATCTCCTGCCCTGCGTATTTCGCAAGCTCAATATGAAACGTCCGCCACTCTCGGTCTGATTCGTCCCGCGCAGGATTGAGCGTGCGCGAAAACAGCGTTTCCGCTCTTCCATCCTGCTGCACCACCTCAACACAATACCGTACTCCGCTGCCCGGACTCTCGCTCGTATCACCACTGAGATGTCCGTACTCGCTATAGGGAATCGTTGTATCAAACGTGAGCACATCTCCCTCTTCGGGAATACGAGTGCTATAGCGGATAGTTGTTGGCGTTTTTGTGGCAAGGAAGTAGTAGCCATGTTGATAACCGTGCGCTGCAGCACGCGAATGAGGCGACTCGACTTCCGCATGTGCCATTAAGCGACGGTGAAACGTCGGCACATTCAGGTAGTAATCACCAAAAACGTATGTCACGCCAAGCAGATCAAGGAATTTTGAATAGACAACGCCTGGATACTGGGAGCCTGTGAACATAGCGTCAAAGATCGGGCTTTTTCCGGTCGGGTAGCGTGGCTCAGTGAGAAAGGTCTTCATATAGCGAACGTACTCGGCTATGAACAGCGGCGAAAAATCTCGAACGTCATACAGCCCAAAGATGCCGCTGTATAACGGCATCAGAGCGACATCCATGCCATAAATGCGCTCGCGCGAATCGCCAACATGCTCGCGCAGCCACACAAGGTAAGGTGCTGGCGTGTAGACGTCATAGCGGTCGGCCCGCTTCTTCGGCAGATTCACATAGAGCTCCACCACGAGCAGGCACAGCAAGATCCGTAGCACAACTGTGGCCATTGAGGGTTTGCGCAAAGTGAAAACAAGAAACGTAAGCCCTGCTCCGGTTAAAAAGAAGACAATCACTGGCACACAGGCTTGAGCGAATCGAGCGGCACTTGCAGCGTCCTGTAACTTCATCCGGTTCACAACCACCAGCACTAGGAAAAAGACTGTCAATGCGGTCAGCCATCCAAGCGCCACTCCTCTTACGGCACTTCCACGCTGCAAATTCGCAAACCCTATCCCTGCCAGCACCGCCAGGGCGAAGCAAAATTCCGCACAGTATTTGGTAAAGTAAAACATGTTCAGGCCTGGCAGTTTACCGACCCAATTGATCGCAAACAAACCCACCACCTTTGCAAACACTACCACGGCCATTATGAGAAAGAACAAAACGTAACCCCGCAGCTGGCGATCCCTCGACCATGCAAAACAGGCGAGGATCAATGGCACCACACCCAGATATGGAAGCGGGTAGGCATACAGCGAGCCCATTGGTATCGCGGAGAAGCACTTGCGCCCCAGCAGCGTTATTGCGTGGAAAATACTCATATGCGCCGCACCGATTCCATGAGCGTGAGTACTCTCGCTGCGCAGGTAAAATTCTATCGCTGGAAGCGTAAAAAAGAGGGTTAAACCGATACTCAGCCCCACTGCCCCAAGGAAGTAGCCCACGCAACGGATTCCCCTTTTCCCACCATCAGATTCACCGAACAGGTACGCCCTGGCCAGACAATAGCAGAGTCCGCTGAAGACCCCGATAGCCAGCGACTCAGGGTTCCCGCCAAGAATCATCATCACCAGAAATACAACAATAAGCCACATCCGTCGAAGCGAGGGCTTCTGGCAGCAGCGCTCAATTCCCAGAAACAGCCCAGGCAGAAAGCATTCCACATTGAGATGCAGGAGGTTAACATAGCGCACGAGGTAGCCCGATAGCATAAACACCAGTGCGGCCACAACTGCACCCCAGCGATCAGGCGACCGTTCGTCCCTACGGGACCCATCTAGGTCGGTGCGGCCTGTCCCGATGCTCATTACGTAAGCGTAGGTTAGCAGTCCTGCCAACACGAGACGCATTAGCAAGAACCAATCCCAGGTGTAGGAGGAAGGAAACAGAAATAGGAATAACGCCGGGGGATAGAAGGCAAACGACAGCGGATTGGCTGCCAGAGGCGTTCCGCACCCCACATAGGGGTTCCAGAGCGGAAATTGACCACGACTGTAAAACTCAGAATTCAGATAGGGAAATATCTCTTCATTGTACGCTGAGCTCGCAGGGTCGGCCACCGGCCAGTCGTAAACGCGCACAATCGGTCCCTGGTAGCCATAAGCCCCGGTAGTCAACACGCCGCCCACAGCTTCATAGCCAGAGGTCTGAAATGTCTTGCGACCTGAGACGATATCCCAGAAAAATACGGTGAGACACGCGCAAAAGAGGATAATTATAAGGAGAAGACCCGCGGGCTGTCTGCGTACTAACATGCTTGCGGATTTCCAATCCCGTAGTGGTAACACATCAGTCCCGATCATGCCCCGATCTATCCGAAACGCACATCACATTCCTTGGGCAAGCTCGGTCTCTTGTGCGCCTCAGGCGCAGCTATGTTATAGAAAACGGCAGGCCTGCGCTTTTCTACTTTCCCCGACGTCCGGTGGAAAAATACGATTGGATTTTACTCTTGTTAAGTCCTAGTGCCTTGTACACCTCCCGGTAGCAGCCAATCGCATCCTTCTTACGCTGTGCTTCGGCGAGGGCCTGGTCGTCAATCGCTGCTGCAAGATCGCAAATGAACTCCCATTGCATCACACTCTGGATTGCCGCTTGAATCGGATCCTCAGTATAGGGAAATAGGTCAAATCCGATGCGCTCCCCGCGACTACCGTACCCACCGCGCTGCAGCTCTTTGGCTATCGCCAGCGTCTCCATAAAATTCAGCGACCCGGTCATGTTATCGTCGTCAAACACGCCCCAGCCGCTATTGGCGTGATGATGGCCCAGCAGGTTTTCTTTCATCAGCAATGCAGCATACTCAGCCAGCGGCTCGCCATTCATAATCAGGTGCTGCCAGTCCATATTGATCTTCAGCCGCGAGACGTCCACTCCCTTGGCAGCAATCTTCTGAATTGTAAATATTGTCATGCCGATATTGCGCATCAAAATCTTCATGGCTGGCTCGCTGTTCTTATGTTCGAGAAACACGGCTACCCCGTGCTGTGTCGCGTAGTCTACAATCTCAGCAACCGTGTCAATGAAATGATCCCACAGCTGCACGTAGTTGACCTGAAATGGATAGTTGTAGCCCTCCGCGCCCGGCCAGATAATCAGACTCCCCTTCGCCGCCTGTGCTATATCCACTGCCTGCTTGGCCAATCGCACAGCCAGCTGCCGCTTCTTGGAATCTGGATTAACAAACGACCCCTGGTGAAATTCATCCATGCAATGAAATCCCACTGGCACGCAGTACAGATCCTTGCCTCCCAGCGCACCCATAACAGCATCGAAATTGTCTTCATTGATTTCGCCTGGGTAGTGATACTCATATCCATCAAAGTAGTCGCCAAGCCCCTCAACCACTCGTTTCGTCCTAGTAACCATGTCCTCTCCCGCTACCTCAGGGTGGTAACCACCGGGCACGAACCGTGTTGCCGTAGGGCCGAATGCCCAGATTCCGATGCTGTTCCGAATCCGTTTTCTCATATCTCGTTCTCCTCATTCAGGAAGTAAACGATTTTTCCTCTTGTTGCGCGCGATCTGCGCGACGACAAACCGTGGAGGCCTAACTGGCACTAATCCGACACTACCCAGGTCTGCAATCCCTGAAATTCAAAGTTGAAATCAATAATCTGGATACCTTCGTCGAGCAATGCTTTGCGCGTGGTGTGTTCCTGATTATCCGCGCAATAGAAAAGCAAGCACCCACCCCCACCTGCCCCAAGCGCCTTTCCTCCTATGGCACCGTTTGCATACGCCACCTCAAAGAGATGATCTATCTGCGGGTTGGTGACCGATTTATCCAGCTGCTTCTGGTTTTCCCAGTTTTCTTTGAGCAGTGCGGCGAATTGCTTCAGGTCGCCACACACTAACGCTGTCTTCATCTCCATCGCAATCCGCTTAAGATTGCGCAGCGCCTCTGTCGTACGCTTCTCCCCACGAATGTAGGCATCCATCACGATTTTTATGATGTCACCCGAGAGGCGCGATTTGCCAGTATAGCACAAAATGCAATGCTTCTCAAGCTCCGCTATCACATGCGGTGGCACATTAAGTCGGCTATTGCTCACCGAGGGGTCTTCAAACTCCAAATAAATAATTCCCCCCAGCGCAGAAGCATATTGATCCTGCTTACCGCCTGCAATATGCAGCTCTCGATACTCCAGATTACGCGCTAGCTTCGCAATTTCGTGTGGACTGAGTTTCTCCTTTTGCAGCGTGTTGAGCAGTCCAATCAGGGCAACGCCAATCGAGGCTGACGATCCAGTGCCTGACCCGGGCGGAGCGTCGCAACGCACGTGCAGATCCAATCCCTGGTCAATCTCGAGCACCTTTATTGCTGCTTTGATCAGGTCCAGATTTCCATCGTATTCGAGTTTACGAAAATCCTCAGCCTCTACAAAGACGTTGAAGTCAGCGGAAATGATCTTGATCCCGGAACCTTCTTGCGGAATGAGCGTTGCATAGGTGTAGCGATTAACAGTCGCATTTACAATCGCTCCTCCCTCTTTTTCCGAAAATGGCGGTACATCAGTCCAACCTCCAGCGAAATCCAGTCGAATCGGTGCACGGCTTCGAAGAATCATAGCTCACCTCGCATGGCAAATGATAACAGAGCAGACGCAGGTTGAGACGCCTGCGTATATAGCTGACAACTATAGGGGATGCGCGCCACTCGTCAAATAGAATCTCCGGCCCAGACGAAAAAATCCTTGTCAATACTCGCACAACTTGCCCATAAACGAGAAATTCCTAAGAAGGGAAAAGCCAACTTCGTGAAAACGGCGAAACTTGCCCTGATCTTCTGCTACGAGCCGGCGAATAAAGCCAGCATCGCAGCCTTAAGCTGTGCCTTGGAACGCGAGGCTGTGGACGCGCAGGTGGTGCTGTATTCAACTGATTTTAGTGGTGCTGTCAGAGCTTACCAACTCGCAAAAACCGAAACTCCTACGATTATCTTCTGCCTATCATTCATGAGCACTCAAAAGGCGCGTGTTGCCGAACTCCTCAGGAGTCTTCGCACAGAAAAACGGCCTCAGGATCTCCTGGTTGCAGGTGGGCCACACCCTAGCGCAGACATCCCAGGCGTGCTCAGCATGGGCGCAGGTATTGTCTTTTTCGGCGAAGCTGAACTATCTTTCCCCTCCTTCGTCAAAGCATGCCTTGAGCAACGCGACTATCTTAAAACCCCGGGGATCGCTTTTCTCTCCGACGGATGCGTGGTGTGCAACCCTACGCCACCGCTTATCCCTCTGGATATGTCCCACACCGCATCGCACATGCCCAGAATCATTGCACCTCTTGAGCTCACCCGTGGCTGTCTCTTTCGCTGCCGCTATTGCTATACACCCCATCTTCACGGATCTACTATGCGCCATCGCAGCCAGGCTGACGTCCTTGCACAGCTCCCGCATTATCCGAACTTCCTCACATTTCTTTCACCTAACGCGCTGGCCTACGGCGCGAGCCGGAAAGGAGAAATCAATGTGCGCGCCATCGTCGCTATGCTTGAGGCTATCAAAAAATCTCCCTCAGCCCCACGTGTCAACTTCGGCATCTTCCCTAGCGAGGTGCGTCCAGAATACGTTACACGCGAGCTCATTCGTGAAATTAAACCGCTGATTAGCAATACTTACCTTGCCATCGGGCTGCAGTCCGGCAGTGATCGCGTGCTCCAGACGGTTCAACGAGACCACACAGTACGCGATGCCCTCAACGCCGTTGACATCATCCGCGCTGAAGGGATGGGTGTTTTGCTTGATATAATCTGCGGATTGCCCGGGGAGGAAAAGCCTGACCGGCGCGCTACCTTCCATCTGCTCCAGCAACTCCTCTGCAATGAAATCCGCACGCGCCTACACCGCTTTATCCCACTTCCCGCTACCCCTTTTGCCCACGCACCGCCTGCAGTGATCGAGCACGATACCCTGGAGTTTCTGAATCTCTACCGACATAACAAGTGGGCAATTGCCAACTGGGAAGAGCCAGGCCATGAGTCACCGGAGCCAAAAACCAAGGCCTAGCCAAATTCGGGGACATTAACGGAGCATTGCCAACGCTACTGCCATAAACATTTCCAAGCCGTCGTAGCGCAGCGGCTGCCAGGCCAGTAGGCCGTGTTCGCGCTACACTCACAACACAAACTTATTCCGTGGATACCGCTAGTCGCGACCGGCTCGAATGATAACCATGAGGGGCTTGTAGTCCGGACTGCGAAAAACAAGCTTCTGTCCAACGAGATCCGAAAATTCAAGAAACCCGAGGTATCCAGATGCCGTCTCACCCTGCTCAAGGCGAAATACCGGGAACTGATTCACCACTTTCGCCGGATTGAATCGCGTGAGCTTGTTGTCGACAATTACCCCAAAGAAATGCGGATCAACAACCAGTGGTTCTGTACGATTATTCTTCACTACAATGTGTACACGATTCCCAATTGCTGAGGCCTCGAGTACGACCTCAGGCTCCTGCTCAACGCGATCCTCACGCAATTCCTGCGCCTTCGGACCCGTAGTGGAAGAAAGCGGTTCCCGTGAGCCGCTCGCACATCCCAGAGCGACCGTGATGAGTAGAGCAACAATCCCTACTCTATATTGCCAGCGATTCATCATGCTAACCCTTTATATCTGAACTGTATGATTGAATACGATACAAAGATTCTTTGCATTTTCAAGAAGAAAAATTATCGGGCGCAGGTTTAATTATATGACCAGTCTGACGCATAACAAGCGTCGGCTTGCCACCCCGGATGTCTCTGATAAACCCTGAAAGCCAGGCGAAATGCAGATTGTGGTGAAATCCGCTTTCTCTGCTTCATTTCCTGCAAGATCAACCTCTTATCATCCTTATTCCTTAGCAGCAAAATCTGCCCATAAAAAAGTGCAAAACTCTTGACACGTCACAGCCGTTTTGTTACCTGTCTTTAAAACTTTTGCACGCTTTGTACAGCAAATAGTAAAAGATCACCAGAATTCTGCCATCCTTCCACAGGAGCATGTTGTAATGAAAAAAAGATACCTCCTTACGCCAGGCCCAACAATGGTTCCTCCTGAGGTTCTTCAAGCGAGTTCTCGGCCAATGATCCATCACCGTGCGCCAGAATACGAACCACTTTTCTCGCGGACAAACGAAGGCCTTCAATATGTTTTTCAAACCACCAATCCCGTTGTTAGCTTCGCATCGTCAGGCACTGGTGCCATGGAAGCCGCTGTTGTCAGTATCCTGAGCCCGGGAGATAAGGCGATTACGGTCGAAGGTGGAAAATTCGGCGAACGCTGGACAGAAATTGCCCAGGCTTATGGCGCGAATGCTATCCCCGTTCAGGTGGAATGGGGGCGTGCTATTGAAGCTGAAAAAATCGAAAAACTACTCCGAGAACATCCTGACGTCAAGGCGGTCTTTATTACGCATTGCGAAACCTCAACCGGGGTACTGACCGACATTAAGAATATTGGCACGGTGGTGGCGAGTAGCGACGCTGTTTTGGTAGTTGACGCGGTCAGCAGTCTGGGGGCTGAGATGCTCTACGGTGACGACTGGAAGCTGGATATTGTAGTGTCAGGCTCGCAAAAGGCGCTAATGATGCCTCCGGGCATGGCTTTCGCCTCGATCAGCCCCAAAGCCAGAGCACTCATCCAGAGTGCGAAATGTTCGAAATACTATTTCTCCCTGTCCAAGTATCTGAAAAACCTGGAAAAGAACACAACGCCGTTTACACCTGCCGTGTCGCTGACTTTGGCACTTGATCAGGCGCTTGAGCTGATCCGCAAGGAGGGCCTTGAGCAGATCTGGGCACGCCACGACCGGCTCGCCCGTGCAATACGCAGCGGCGTTCATGCCCTCGGTCTCGAACTGTTTGCCAAAGACCGGGCAAACGTGGTCACTTCCGTTAAGGTTCCTGAAGGAATTGACGGGGCCAAGATTCCAAAAATTCTCCGTGATGATTACGGCATCACCATTGCTGG
>CAZVVA010000036.1:18593-23020 GCA_964630455.1 uncultured Candidatus Sumerlaeota bacterium | reverse complement strand
GCTTCGCTCCTCAGGATGAGCAGTCGGCGTTATAGAAAACTCCCCGACTGCTCAGTTCAATCTGATTTCCTACTCTTCGAATCTGGAGGTGTCAAGACTTGAAGCGGTCATACAATCGCCGATATGAACTTGGGTTGTGCGCTAGGAAAAGCGAGGGGTCCGCCGCGGCGGATCCCCTCGCGCTCCCCTCCTAAACCTTTATTTGCGGGCGATTGCATTCGCCTTCGCCAAGCTTCGGCGAATGCAATCGCCACCTTAACTGTCTCCAACTGCAAGATCGGGAATAAATTCAACGAAGACCTCCGTGGCAATTTCTTATTAAATAGACCGTAAGGGGGCAACGCTTTTGGGGCACAATATGTGGATAATCCTGTGGAAAAGCATGTGAAAACCTTGTGAACAAGCTGGGGATAAAGCCTGGAAGGCTGTGCATAATCCCGGCATGGCCGCCTCCGCTAAATTCGGGGTGTCGCTTCTCCAAAAGCGTTTTTTATTTATCTTGTTTTGTACAGAAAAGTAGAGACGCTATCGAAATGTGCGCCTACGGCGTATTAACCACTACGACACAACGTACACGACAGGGGCGTAGGGGCAGGCCTTGTGCCTGCCCTATTATTTTGGCAGAATCGTTGGGCAACCACGAGGGTTGCCCCTACCTTTTTTTATGGGAGACACGTCGTGCCATCGTGGTTTGATATTTCTTTTTGTTACGCACTCTTAGAAGCAGTAGGGGCAGGGCATAGGCTAATAGTAAAGATGCCAGGGAAGGGTGACTGCCGGGACGTCAACATAAACGCTCATCAAATTGCTCCAGGGATTGCGCTGGTCTGAGCTTGTGATTCCTGCAACGCGATAGTAGTAAGTGCCGCCTGGTTTCTGGGCGATGGGGTGATTAGTCACTGAAAAATTCTCGCCAAGTGTAGTCCATTGAATCACCGCTACGTCGTCAATCACGAAATCATCAACGTAGATCCCGTCCTTATACATCTCGCCGTCGGTCTGATAGCAAAAGCGGAGCCGAACAAACTGGCCACTGTAGGATGCCAGATTGACCTGTTCTTGCACCCATGCTGTCTGAGAATTCTGGTAGGTGCGGAGCGTTTGCCATTCACCCCCTTCAGGGAGAATCTCGAGGAATGCAACGTCGTCATCATCCATAATATCGTAGTAGATCCAGAAGTGCAGCCGCGTCTCGGAACTCACCAGGAGCGATTTATCAAGCTCAAACGTATGCATAATCATCTGCCCTGTCCCGGAATAAAACGAATACGTTCCCGAATGCACAGGACTGGTTGCCAGTACGAATCCATCTGAAATCCAACTGCTTAAACCAACTTCTGCCCCGTCTTCCAGCCGAAAGAGACGCGACAGCTTGCCCTCCTGAAGAATATAGCGCACGGCAATGCTTGAAGCGTTCCAGAAAAGGGAGTAATTCCCGCTGTAGCTTACCGATTCAGATGCCCACAGATACGGCAACAGTGTCTGCAGATCGAACTCAGCGTTTTCTCCATTAATGAGGATGTCGGTCAACCGGATATACGACGGGTCTGCGCCGTAAGGATTACTGTCAGGCACAGTGTCTTCGCGAAAAAAACGGTTAAGTGTACCGCCAGGAAAAGGATCGTTAGCATCGCCATAATTCTGGTTTCGCTCGATATCACGAAGCCCATCTGCCTGCTCGAGCGCCACCATCATGCGATCCTCATCATCATTGTCGGTCTGGCTATCGTCAATGTGCCATATCAACAGTCCTGAGCCTGGCAGCTCTTCATCGAAACCGATCAGCTGTTTATTTTCCACCAGGAAATATTGCTGAAGAGGCATGCCTGCTGAAATCTTATACACGAGCGGACTCGTCTCCACGCTGGTCAGAACACGATCAGAACGCGACCAGTTCATTAATGTCGGTGTCAACCAGCCGAGTTGGGCTTTTGCCCACGCGCAGAGATGTGCAGGTACCCGGCCGATATCATTCCAGGTGCCATAGGCCATCAGTCCCCACATGCCAATTCCGAACGAGTCGAAATTGTAGTCATAGAGATCAGGCAAGCCGAAAAAGTGCGACAGCTCGTGGCAAATCACGCCGATGTGAACGAGGCCGCCGCCATCATCATAGAGCTCCGGCTCGAGATGGTAGTAGTAAATCTGAACGCCATCATACGTCCTGACGGATGTGATATAGCCAAAATGTGACCATACGTGGTTACCATCGTACGTAATTTCAGCGCCGGGGCCCTGATGACAGATACTGATTGCATCAATCCACCCATCACCATCCTGGTCAAACTGCGAAAAATCTACGAACGGGTCAGCCGCATCCAGCGCATCCTCAACCAGCCGTTGTGCATTGAAGGGATATTTAAGTTCGTTCAGCCCGAAACTACCGTCGCCCTCATCATTGAAGTCGTCGTCACCAGCATAGTAGGCATTGGTCTGTGGCAAGTTGATCCATCCAACAATCGCGGAATCAAGACTTAGCTGATTGTAGGACACTTCGTTAAAGTAGTCCTTCACCGACCCTTTTGCCCCACCAGCCGTGTATCCGATAGTATTGAAAAGATCATCAATGGCCTGGTGCGAGTGTATAGATGAAGTGTTGGAAAAATTGACCAGCAGGACCAGGTTGTTCAGCTGACCCGAGGTCACGCCAGTTGCGCGCTTGTCCTCCGGCAACCGGGAGGAGGGTGTGCGGAAAAAGACACGCTCACGCTTCGCCCTGATGATGCCAGCATCCGGGACGAGGTGTGGGCGCAAGGACTGGAGCCGCGGATCCACTTTGCCCACAAGAAATTCTGACGGCTGGAGTGTGCCTGCGGAATCAATAATTGCGTATCGGTACTCTTTAGTGGGCATAACACGCACAATTGGATAGCCCAGCCGATCTTCCAGCCAATTGTAGAACTCGTCACCTCGCACCTGCGCAACAAAACGCGTGCCATCGGGCTGCGATAGCTCGGCCAAATGGCCTGGCGGCGCAGGCACGCAGAAACCTGCTGAGACCAGTACCAGAGCCCAGATAATAATAACCATCTGACGCTTGTGAAAAATCACCCTGTTGCTACTCCTTGCACAATTCCCCATACTAGTAAGTATATAGCAAAGTTTGGACATCGATAAGCATTCGTCCCTATGTAATATATATCTTACCGTGATTAAAAGAATTGTCCAGATCATTTTCGGCATATACAGTACCTACAAGGTTCGTCAGGCTTGTTTCGAAGAGATCCGATGCTTAGAGCCGTGTAGGGGCAATTCATGAATTGCCCCTACAAAACCCGTGGAAAAAGGGGACAGGCAACTCTTTGCAAAGAGAAAGGTTAGGTTGCACGGTGAGAACCACTATTCAAAGAGTTGCCTGTCCCCTTCTTTCGCTACAGTGGTGCAGTTATTATACTAAGGTAGGATTCCTGACCTCTTGAGAAGGGCTAAAATGGCAATATGGTGTCGTTTTAATTCACCATGTAGGGGCGTATTGCCATACGCCCCTCCCGGCTTGCTACACGTGCACAGTCAGACCGAATCCCTCGGCGTCCATCGGGTAGAGATACCCATCTTTCAGAACCACGCCACCCGTGGCAACGTCGTCTGAGATGTCCAGATGCCCATCGAGGTCTGCGTACAATACAGCCCCCGAGCAGAGTGCACAGTGCAATCCCGCGGCAATGGAGATCACCGACTCGTCCATACAGCCAATCATGCACGAGATACCGCCAGCCTCAGCGATTGCCAGCATCTTCATAGCCATGGTAATCCCACCACATTTCATCAACTTGATGTTGAGTAAGTGGGCGATCATCTCGCCAGCCAGCACAAACGCATCTTTCAGCCCAATGACACTTTCGTCCGCCATGATCGGTACGGTACTATGCGTTGTGACTTCCTTCAGGCTATAGATATGCCGGGCTCTGGTTGGCTGCTCCAGAAAAGCGATATTGGGCTGTTGATCTTCGAGCTTCGCCAGTAATGCCAGGGCATCACCTGGCTCGTAAGCCTGATTTGCGTCGAGCCGCAGTTCGATTTCTTTCCCCACAGCCCTGGCAATGGCAACAATGCGCTCATAATCCTCCTGCCAGGTGGTGCCGATCTTGATCTTTAACGCACTAAACCCCTGGCCTACGTATTCCTGCGCCAGCTTTACTGCATCGTCGAGCTTAATAAGCGACACAGTCACAGAAGTGAGTATTGACGAGCGGCAAGCCCCGAGCAGCCGATATACTGGCAGATGCGCACATTTCCCAAGCAAGTCGTAGAGCGCGATATTGAGTCCCGCACATGCGGCTGGAGTACGCGCGCCATGGCGGAGAAGTTCGTCGTTAAGCACACCCAACATTCCGAGATCTCTGTGCAGGAGCAACTCCGGAGCAGCGTCTGTAAGAAATCGCTCTGTATCTTCTATTTTCTCGCCGGTCACGTATGCATCCGGAGCA
>CAZVVA010000036.1:0-18583 GCA_964630455.1 uncultured Candidatus Sumerlaeota bacterium | reverse complement strand
TCAACTTTACAATCACATTCTCAGCGGTTTCTGTTGAGCCGTAGGCAACCGCAGAAGGATGCTTGAGCTGAAATGTTCGGCGAAACGACTCGACCTTGTTAATTTCCATTGCTGATCCTTTCTCAGCACCGTAGGGGCAGTTACGCCTGAGGCGCATCCGCCAAGGCGGACATGAACTGCCCTTACTTATGAGAATTTGCACGCAACTCGGGAAAACGTTCTAGCAAGGCCTTGATGATCTTCTCACACCCATGCACGAGCGCGTCGCACACCGGAATCCCGTGCTGCGCCTCATACTGCGCGACGACCTGCTTGATTTCGTCACTGTTCATTCCCTCGTGACTCAGGGTTAGTGCCAGCACCTTGACCCGACTGAAGAGTTCCAGCAGCTCAATTTCCCGCGCGAGATCTCCAATCTTGTATTGTGGAAACCCATCGTAACATTGGCGCTTTGGCGCGTGTTGAAGCACTATGCCGTGCGGCTTCCCTGCGGCAATCAACTCGAATCCACCCGGATAAGCAGGATGCGTGAGGCTCCCCTGACCCTCCAGCAAGATTATCCGCGGATTCTGTTCATAATCTGCCTGACAGATGCAATGCTCGATCTCGCCGGTCACAAAATCGTTCACAATAGAATCGAGCATCACACAGTAGCGCAGCCCTTGCAGCCATGCGGTCTGGCCAGTGCCGATCATCTCGCTCCTGATGCCCTGTTGCTGGAGCGCATGGTGAAGTGCCAGCATGGTTGTACGCTTGCCCACAGCCGAGTCGGTCCCGAGCACGGCAATTCGCAGGGCAGAAACCTGGTCAATTTTGCCACTGAAGAAGTGAAGACGGTGGCGGGGTGGAGGTTTGCGAATATCGCGGAGCTGCACAGCACGACTTGCAGCCAGCTGACGGAATTCTGAATCGTCGCTCAGAAATTCATGTAACCCACTGTCTATATTCAAACCCTTTTCAATCGCCTCTCTCACAATCGGACGGTACGATTTTGGCAGCAAGCCGCCGTCTGGCGCAACTCCGATCACCAAATACTGAACCGGCTCTTTGACGGTACGCAGTGCGTCGGCAAGTGTGCCAAAGATTGGGATACCACAAGGCTGACCGTCCATCACCATTCCTGCGTCCTGCCCTGCGTGCTCGCCGTCAATGACGCCAAGGATACGATAGCGCCGGGTAAAGCGCACGAGTCCGTGTGCAGTCTTCCCATATGGAGTTCCGAACGCCCCTTCACATAAGATCAACGCTGTACCATCGGGTTGAGTATCATTCACGATGCGGCCTTTCAATTAGCCTCTAGCGAATTGCGACGCATGCGTGTCAACCGCAGGACATACAAGCCAATCCCGCCTAGCGTTACAAGCACGAGAACGAATCCGTAGATAACTTCCGGTGGGCGATACACGAATCGTACAGAATGCACCCCTTTCGGGATCATGACGCCGCGGAACATAAGGTCTGTGGGATAGATTTTTGCGGGCGCATTGTCAACTGTCGCTCTCCAGCCCGGAAAAAATGCGTCGCGAAGCACAAGAAATCCACCGGGTTCGTCGCATTCCACTTTGAGCTCTACCTGGTTTGTTCTGTAAGTCGTTTGTAATACTTTCCCGCTTCCAAGTTGTGAAGGGAGCGCTCCATCGCGAGCTTCAGTTTCTACGATTACAGTAGAATCTTGGCCAGCGCCCAGCGCGGCAAGTTTTTGCGCAGCCTCCTCAGGCGAAGCAGCATGAATAAGCTGCGTGGCCATTTGGAATCGAGGCATAATATTCTTTCGCTCATAGAGCCGGACCCGCCAGGTATCCCAATAAGTTTCGCCACGCTCTTCTCTGACCAGATTCATATCTTCTGCCCATGCCACAGGCTGGAGAGCGATTTGTCTCACCAAAAGCCAGCTTCCCCTCCCCCACGTCCAATCAACAATAACGCGGTTTAGTGGCTTTGCAGGGCTCAGGGGAAATCGTGACGCAAGAAACAGAACTCCCCGGTCCCTGATAAAGTCACAAAACCGGGCGTCTTCCTGATTAATCAACTCTTCCCCCAGCATGCTTCTCATCATTCCACGGCTAACGTCAAGCCCGAAGCGAAGCGGAAATCGCTCGACTAGTCTATCATCTGCGTAGCAACTGATGCTTCCAACCTCCTGTCCCTTCGGAATGTGAAGGAATGGCTCCTGGATGGCCCACAGCGTAATAGCGGAAAAGGGGCCTGGCATTTCCAGCCGCACGTTGAGAGGCTCCCGTTGATACACATTTGTGGACTGCATGAATGGCACATACGACTCTGCATCGCCAACGACATAGCCTACATTCGCCCGATCGAGCAGGGGTGACCCGAGATTCCGCACAATGCCAAAATGTTTTGTATAGAGACGAACAAATCCGCGGTTGACCAGTTTGAGATATGTAGCGTAGCGGCGCGGAATCGAAGGATCATAGCCTTGAAGATCCTCCATGCCGAAATACGAACCAAGATTCGGCAACAGCCGTTCGCCGAAAGCTGCCCTGGTATAATCGTACGAATAGTGAATGCCGTCATCATAGCTCAGAAATCGGCTTTGTGTTTCTGAATCAAACATCGGTTCACTCAGCGACGTCGACTGGAACAACTTTGAGGCAGAAATGAATTTGAGATCAATTCTTGCAAAGCTGAACACCGTAGTAGAGAGCGCGATGAGAACGAGAAGCAACACAAGAGGAAGCCGATTTGCCGGCCTGCTAAACCAGAGTCCCAGTAATGCAAGGCTTCCGATAACAACCGAAAAATTCAGCCATTCAATTGACGCCGCGTGCGGTGATGCCAAGTTGAGCGCCATTGCCCCAAGTACTATAATAAAAGCAATAACCGCAGCGAGAACTTCGTTCCCTCCTCCAAGACCGCCAGCCATTGCGTACAGCAGCAATAAACCCACTCCACTCGCCGCAACCCCCACCGCCAGAAATATAAAAACCAGGCGCTCTGATAGCGTAATCCATCCCAGCACCTTACTGTCCCACACCATACCGCCTTGAGGGACATAATCACCGCGCAGAGGTAATACATCGAGGACAAAAAAAGCCAAAAACATTGCCCCTGCAATATAAAGCCAGATACGATCTTTGCGCAAGCCATGGCAAATCATCTCCCATAGCCTGCACATTCCGCATGCTGCGAGCAGGCTTACGACAATCATCAGGATGCCCAGCACACGCTTGGGATCATGAAAATGCTGATACAAAGGAAACCATTGGTAGAAAAAGCCGCTGAGTGAGCTCAGCAGGAAGAGAATGCTCGCAAAAGCAATTATGCGGTATCCCCCCAATGCGCGGTGTCTGCATGCCAGCGCTCCGAAAATCGCCAGGAATAGGGGAAAAAGTCCAATATACGCAGTTGTTTCTGCATCCTCAGGCCAGCCGGTACCGCCGGTGAAGGCACACCAGAGCCCACCAAGCGAAAGCGTACCGGTCTTTACTTCAGCGAGGCTCAAGCCTGCCGAGCGCTGGCACTCCGCAATAAATTTTAGACTGGCCAGCCATTGCGGTGCAGACAATCCCAGCCCGATTACGCACATCCCGCCAAAGAATATTAGTGGCTGCTTAAGTCCCGCCAGACCTTTTCCTCCACGCCATTCGCCAACTCCTCGCACCACAACCAGCACCAGGTAGCTCAACATGGCATAGTAGGTAATCTGCGGCGTGCCCGAGAGAATCTGCAATGCCAGCCCAGCTCCTGCGGCCAGCACGTACAAACCGCGTCGCGTCTCCATATACCGCTCAAACCAGAAATAGACAAACGGCACCCAGGCGAGCGTGAGCAGAAATGCACCAAAGGCGTAGTGTGCCCACGTATACCCACCGAGCAGGTAGAGCAGCGCTGCCAGCATCGCAGCGTAACGGTTCTGCGTGACATGCTTCGCCAGCAGGTAAAGACCCCAGCTACCGATCACTGTATGGAGCGCCAACGTTGCGGTGAAGCTCCACCCTGCAGGAAAAAGAAAGAACAGGAAGTTGCCGGGGTAGAGAATTCCCCATTGAGGATTCGCCAGAAGCGGTACGCCGCAGTAATAGGTCGGATTCCAGAGTGGCATTTCGCCCTGATGAAGCAGGTGCGCAGCAAACATCCTGACAGGATAGAATTGCGTGACGATGTCCATGAAGTAAGGAATCTGATTGCGTAACACGGTGGGCAGGAATAGCGCGCAGGGAATCGCGAACAAGAGAAGCCCGTTCACAAGATCAGCGCGCGAAAAGCCGTGCTGCGCGGAGATCTTCTTCTGCTCTGCTGAATTCATTAGTGTTTTCTTCAAAATGCGATCAGAAATGTGGCATCACTTAGCCATACACTGAAGCTTATGGCACCATAACTACCCGGTGGCCAGGTGTATTCTTCCGGTACGAGGTACGCCAGCGGGCACACTCTTTTTCCCAGAATGTATGCTAATTCGTGACATTCGTGCGTTCATTCGCCTGCATTCGTGTACTTTTAAAATGCAAGGAACACGAACGACAACGAATAGACACAAATGTCACGAATAATGGAGCAGGCCGCAACAACGAGTTTATCGCATTAAAAGACACCCGCCCTAAAAGGTACGCGGTTATTATGGAAAAAACCTACACTATTTAAGGCAAAAGAACACCTGGTATGTCTCTGCATCTCTCTTTTTCCAGAGTTTCACAATGCCTTGCCTCAATATACGATATCTGGATTGTATAAAAGTCAAGCGAATCTGGTGAAACCATAAAAAAAAGCGGGGCATAAATCACTCCGCTTGAGGTTACCTCCCACTGCATCAAGTATTTCCTGATGCGCGCTTTCCAATCCTGTCTGGTCCCGGAACTCAGAATTCAAATCCAGAGATCATGCCGATAATCCGGCGGTTATCACCTGTTCTTGTCTGACGAATCGTGATCACGTCGTCCCCTTTAAAAGGAATCCCGGCCTTGAACTGTAGCATGAAATTGCTCAAGCCATCGGTCTGTGCATCGATCATAAATTTAAGATAGACGTCCGCGGTAGAAGTGTTGTTTCGAAATTGCCATAAAGGCCCGATTGCAGAAGAGGTAATGAAAATGTCTGTGACAACGAACGTCTTCTCAGTAGGCACGGTATAGATTATCTTGTAGGCCGAACCCGTATCAATGTCGAAATAAACTGACTTGACCGTGTTGCCCCTGCCTACATTTTGCGGCATCACCAAATCCACCGAACCGGCCCTATAGGCATAGGGTACGCTGACCAGCTGCACATCCGGCTGCATCAGTTCCGCCGTACCTCCGGGCTTGTTGAACCAAACGCGCAGAAATGTCTGTGAGTTGTCACGAAACACCGACGCTGAAATATCCGTCATCTTAGTTACGTCCGTGTCACCTAGAGCTACGCTATAGATGCCGTCCTTGACAGCCAAGGTAACCGGATCCGTCGGCACATTTGCCACGCTCGCCTCAAGGCCGTCCTTGGAGCCATCATTCGACCAGAGAATCATCTGCGGCGTCTCATTGTCCAGTATGGCGAACCGGAACTCGCCATTGCCGGTGAGCAACTGTGCTCCTTCACGCACTACCCCCTGATAGTTGATTTTCAAGGGCACGGTTTGTCCCTGCATGTTCAGCCCCATGGCCATCACTGCAATGATGAACAAATACACGGCTTTTCTCATAACATCCTCCTATTATAAAATTTCCTTGTTGCCTAACTCTGTGTCTCCGTGCCTCCGTGGCTTTAAAGCAAGTAGTTCCCGCAGGTAGGGCACTATAGCAACTTTCTCCCGAAGACGTATCCTCCGTTTGCCCGCTAGTCCTCATCACGCATATCAACCCAGAATCGCACCCAGGTCCTTCTGCACTGTTGAGATTGGCATAATGTTGAACTTCTCGACCAGAACCTTGAGCACTGGCGGAGTAACGAATGCGGGCAGGCTCGGCCCGAGAAGGATGTCCCTGATGCCCAGATGCAGCAATGTGAGCAGAATGCTGACTGCCTTTTGCTCGTACCAGGAAATCACCAAAGAAAGCGGCAGACCATTCACGTCAGTGTTAAACGCCTTCGCCAGCCCCACGGCGATTTGAACAGCCGAATAGGCATCGTTGCACTGACCCACGTCGAGCAAACGCGGAATGCCGCCGATATCCCCGAACTCCAGCTTGTTGAAGCGATACTTGCCGCAGGCCAGCGTCAGGATGATGCAGTCCTCCGGGACCGCCTGGGCAAACTCGGTATAGTAGTTGCGACCTGGCTTGGCCCCATCGCAGCCGCCAATGAGAAAGAAGTGCCTGATGGCGCCGCTCTTGACCGCCTCGACGACCTTGTCGGCCACACCCAGGACTGCACCATGAGCAAAGCCGACCATGATGGTCTTGTCCGGACCGTCCTCCTTAAATCCCTCGGCCGCCAGCGCAGCCTCGATGACCGGCTTAAAGTCGCGGTTGCTGATGTGAACCACCCCGGGCCATGCAACGAGTCCGCTCGTGAATATTCTCTCCTTATAGCTCTCTCTCGGCTTCTGAATGCAATTGGTGGTCATCAGGATAGGCCCTGGGAACTCAGCGAACTCCTTTTGCTGATCTTGCCATGCGCCGCCGTAGTTGCCCACAAGATGCTTGTATTTCTTTAGCTCTGGATATCCGTGCGCAGGTAGCATCTCGCCGTGAGTATAGATATTGATTGCTTTGCCCTCGGTCTGCTTGAGCAACTCCTCGAGGTCCTTAAGGTCGTGACCAGACACGACAATTGCCTTCCCCTTAACCGGCTCTATACGCACCCGAGTAGGTATCGGATTCCCGTAGGTGCTGGTATGGGCTGCATCCAGCAGTTCCATCACCTTGAGATTGAGCTCGCCAACCTTGAGGGCTGTAGCGAGAAGTTCATCAATGCTCGGGCTATCCTTCGTGAGAAAGTTCAGCGTCTTGTGGAAAAGCGCGTATACACTTTCGTCTTCTTTTCCAAGCATCTGGGCGTGGTCGGCGTAAGCAGCCGCTCCTTTGAGACCGTAGACGATAAGCTCCTGGATCCCGGTGATATCGTCGCCCTGGTTCTCCTTGCGCTTCTGGATGCTGACCTGTTCGCCCTGCCTGATGAGAGCATCGAGATCGCTGGCCGGCATCCAGGCCGCTGGGCCTGTAAGCGTCACGAGTGTACCGCCGGTTTTTCGGCATGCGTCCTCGTACAGGCTTTTCGCCTTGTCCCGTAGTTCAGCCGCCTTATTAAGCAGGTCACGTAAGCGCTCTGGATCGAAATTGACATTGGTGACCGTGGAAAACAATGCCTCTATGGCGAAGACGTCAACCTCGCGGTCCTTTACACCCAATTGCCTGGCCCTGTGCGCGTACATAGAGATACCTTCTGTCGCGTATACCAGCAGGTCTTGCAACGTTGCGGTTTCAGCGTCTTTTCCACATACGCCGCGCACGGTGCATCCTGTTCCCTTCATTGTCTGTTCACATTGGTAGCAAAACATGTTCATATCCTCTCCTCCTATCTGTAGAATGAAGACACGCTATCATACTGCATGGAACAACGTCACAGCATTTTAAACCACTGCAGCGCTCTGTTGCCGTGTGATACAGTGGCGGCCATGATGGCAAGTTTCAAACAACACATGGGAAAACTCTATGAATAAAATTATTGTAGACTTTGATGAACAATTCCTTTATCTAATAACCCGTATTGGAAATGCAACAAAAGAAATTCCTGTTGACCTGAGGTTCGTAGCTGAACTGCCTAGATACTGTGCACGAAAATGCCGCTAAGTCTCCCGCAGCCGTTACCTTTACTAATCGGGCTTGCCCTCTGTTGTTTTGGGTGGACGCTTTACTGGGCTGGCATAAAGCTCTCAGGTGCGGTCATTGGAATACTTTTCGGTGCGTCAGGCGGTTTAGGTCTTGCTTTGATCTTTTCAGTGGAACAATACGCTGTCTGGGTGATTCTGGGCGGTGCAATCGTTGGCATGCTACTCGGGATTTTCCTGTTCAAGCGACTGCATGTAATCTTTTTCTTCTTTATCGGTGCATGTCTGGGTGTATTGGGTGGTGGATTCCTTACGCGTTATCTTGTGCAGCAGCATGTGGAGACGTTCGAGTCACTGGGCACACGAGTGTTGCTGCAAGCAGCGTGCGGCTTGTTGACCGCAATTATTGTTGCCCGCTTGAGCCGCTATGCTATCATTACAATTACAGCACTGGTGGGAACACTGTTCATTCTGTCGAGCTGGGACTATTATCATATTCAGCTCCTCTTTTTGCCTATATTTCTCACTTCATTGGGTCTTCAGACCGGGATACTAAAATTTGGGAGAATAGAAAAGAGCCTCGAGGAAGCCGAAGCCGAGGAGGAGAGAGAAGCAGCTCGGCATCAACGCAAGCGCAAGACACGGAAATGAGGCACACGCCTCAGCTCTGGAACATGACCAGCGCACGAGTGTAGCGCTCCCGGCCGGCAAGGCTTCAGCCGCACAGCTGGATTGAAACTGGCATCAAGACTACGCAGGCCCGCTCTTCAGCGGATATCTGGTATCGCCCGCTACTGGAAAGGACGTGACAGTGAAAGTGCTCATGATAGGCGAGATCATCGGCCGGCCCGGCCGCCGTGTCGTTAAGCAGTACCTTCCCGCGCGAAAAGCCGCTGGCGAGTTTGACTTTGTCATCACCAACGGCGAGAATGCTGCCGGTGGCGTGGGTATGACGCCCGAGGTTGCAGCAGAACTCTACAGCTACGGCATTGATGTCATCACAAGCGGCAATCACATCTGGGCAAACAAAGAGGTACTGAAAATCATTGATACTGACGAGCGGCTTCTGCGTCCGGCGAACTATCCTGCGGGCGTAGCAGTCCCTGGGCGGGGGGCTGGTGTATATACAGTAGACGACGGTTTTCAGATCGGCGTGCTGAACCTGGTTGGACGTGTGTTCATGGGGAATTACGACTGCCCGTTTCGGGTGGGCCGACTCGAAGTAGAACGCCTCCGCCATAAGACCTCCATTATCATGGTTGACTTTCATGCTGAGGCAACCTCGGAGAAGAATGCTCTCGGGTGGTTTTTCGATGGCGATGTCTCGGCAGTCCTCGGCACGCACACCCACATTCCAACCGCGGACGAGGTCATTTTGACCCAGGGAACTGCCTATATTACGGATGTCGGCATGACCGGCCCTTTCGACTCGGTTATCGGAGTAAAAAAAGAGCCGATCATTGAGGGGATGCAAAATCAGCTGCCAGTACGTCACGTGGTGGCCTCAGGCGATGTGCGCCTCTGCGCAGTTCTTGTTGAAATTGATCCCCTGAGCGGCCGGGCCACGTCAATCAAACGCATCTCCTATCCCTATTCAGACAGCAAAGGAGAATCTTGAAGCAGACATAGGGGGTATCTGCATTTTCGCAGCTTTTCCATATCTACTCTCTACTGTCTACTTGAATTTATTGTGAAGGAGAACGTGATGAAACTCCGCTCGATTGCTCTGTTTCTATGCGCGCTGTGCCTCTCTGTAGCGCACGCAGATAATACGCCAATCGCGAATCAGGTGAGCGGCACCGCTACACCGGGCAGTACCTCATTTCTATCCCTTAATCTCAATGATACGGTTGCCCAGTTTACGGGGGAGAATCTCACGCTGGAGTTCAGTGATGACAGCGCGATGGTCAGCGCCGGCTATACCCTCAGTCTGACAGCATCAGGGACGCATCCAGGCATGTTTCTGGTGCGCTACTCCTCCTTGGTCATTGATACCGCGATGAACAATCTCTCAGGCCGTGGATTTACGGTTGGTACGTTCAGCTATGATGGCGGCACTAACGAAGAGATCTCGGGTTTATTCGCAGCTGATGTGCGCAATCATACCCAATTTCAGGGATGGCTGGTGGGCGATCCGGATTGGGCAACGGGTGCCCTGACAAGTCAAACGCTCGTGGCCAGACTGGATGGAGAATATCCATCGTTAGGCTCAACAGATTTTTCCGGCGTGCTCAACGGCTCTTTCTATGACGATATTGTCACAAGCGCCGCGTATGCCGTACAGACGGGCCAGGTCACTGCGCCGCGGTCCAGTGACTTCGAAATAACAACCGGAACTCACATGGTGCAGTTTGTCCCGCCTGATGGAAGCGCGGATTTTCCTCTCACCACCACAGAGCTTCCGAACGTGACACTGGAAGTCAACATGTCTCACAGCGGCTCAATCACAGGTGGCGGCCTGGGCGTCATGCCTGGTCGCTTTGAAATTGAGCTCTGTTCGTTCGTTGTTATCGACCCCACATCGTCACAGAAAGACAGAGGCTTCACCGCAGGGAAGTTTTTCATGTCAGACTATGCCGAGCAGGGAACCATGCGTGGTGTGGTGCTGGGCAACGTAGGGCCAGGCAACTCCTCATCCACTCGCCAGATGGATGCCCTGCTATTTTCAACTGAGGCTACTGGTACGTTTAAGGGACTTTTCCTCTACGGTTCGCTCAAGGGAGATTTCAGCGAAACCACGCCTGGTGGAGAATTTGGCGCATTTAGTGGCTCGCTCAAGGCTCTGTATTATAACGAGAGCCGCGTGTATGGGGCAGGGTTTGATGCTGGCTGCGAAGGCTGGGCCGCTGATGGCGTACCCGGCGTATTCTCGATGCCAGACGTTGATGCATTTGGGGGCCAGATTCTGCTCATATCTAATACAAATACTAATACTTTTGGCTTCTGGCAAAGCCCCGAGCACGCTTTCACTAAAACAACCGATTCGCTGTATCAGGCTACCGGTCTCGTCAAGACCAATCTGTTCACTCCCGCTATGGTTCCCACGCTGCGCTTGCGCCTTGGTGAAATAAATAACCAAACCGCCAGCATCTTTGTCGTTGAAAGCGCAAACACTGCCGATTGCTCTCCCACCCCTTTAGGGATATCCTACCAAATGTACCTGCTCCCTCCTACCAGCGTGGCAACGGATCTTTATATCGCGTTTGATATGCTCAATTTTGACCCCGATAACGCCTCCTACGCCACTCTTAGTCTCGACAACATTATTATCGAGAAGCGGAGCCTCAGCGACATCCCCTCTTTCTCCACCAACGACACTTTTACCTTCGACGAGACCGACGAAGGCTGGAGTTTCGCCACCGCCGAGCCTACGTTCTCTGCACCTGAAGGCCGATTTACGACTGGCACCCTTGAGATTGCTATCACCTCGAATGAAAATAATTTCGGCTTCTGGATCAGTCCGCTGATCCCGGTAGAAGCCGGCAAAATCTATCGTGTGGATTTTACCGTGTGGACGGATATTACCCCCCAGGCGCTCGTACCAGTCATCCGACTCCGCATGAATACGAACAATCTACAGCAGTCCTGCGGGTTGGTGATTAACAGCGCTGATAACGCTGAATCATCGCCGACACCTGCCGGCATGACATATTCCCTCTACTTCGTCCTGCCCGAAAGTGCAATCAGCGGTCCAAGCCCCGGGATGAATCTCTCATTCGATCTGCTCAACTTTGGCGCTGTTGATTCGGAGACTGGAAGCCTTTTCCTTGATACGGTGACAATCAAAAGCAGTGACCTTCCCATCATGTAGCAACGCTCTCCAGTTTGCTCGGGCGAGCGCGATGTTACTGCTGGCAGTTGGCGAACACAGGGAGATGCGGTTGTGCAAACAACTCCGAGGGATTTAGCAGACCGCATTGAGCCGGATAGGACCCGGATTGTTTTGCTTGCCTGCGGTGCCTTCGTCCTGCGACTCCTTCTGCGACTTCTCTGGCCTCACTATGTGCCCACGGGCGACGCGATCACCTATGCGCTGATTGCCCAGAGTCTCTTTACCAATTATGGACTACCAGAGCTGCTCTTCTATTTCCCACCTGTATTCCCTTTCCTCATGGCAACCGCCAACCTTCTGCTACGTGATGTCGTCGTTCCAGGGCAGATAGTCTCGATACTCACCGGTAGCCTCCTGGTAATCCCGACCTATCGGCTCGCACAGGTGCTATTTGCCAGTCGCCGGGCCGCGCTCGTGGCTGGCGTGCTGGTTGTGGTGAATCCACTGCTGCTCGGGCATTCACTAACTGGTCTCAGCGAATCCACACATGCTTTATTTCTGCTTCTAGGTCTGTATGCAGGCTGGCGAGCTTTTGCCTTGCCGTCAGTGAGCAGAGCGCTGCTCTTCGGCGCGTTCATGGCCCTGGCGTTTCTCACGCGGGGCGAAGCCAGCATCAATTTTATCTGCTCACTGCTATTCCTCTCGGTCTTCATCAGCCGCACAACGCCGCTTCGCCAGCGGCTTGCATTGAGCACTGCCGCGCTGCTGGTCTTCCTCCTCCTGGCTCTTCCCTATTTGATCTACCTGAGGCAGACCTGCGGCCAGTGGATTCTCAGTGGCAAAACTACGTACAATATCCTCCGTGCTGAAGCGATGGACAAGGCACCGAGCTACCTTGACGGTGTCCGCACGTCCATGCAAAAGACGTACGCTGTTGCTTCGGACGGCAGGCTCATACTTTACTCAATGCCGCAGCGAACGCTTCCCGGATTTCTCATTGCGCATCCGGCTAGGACGGCCTACCGCTTCACCAGAAATCTGGGAGAAGAGCTACGCCGAATTCCGGCTACCGGCTGGGTCTTGCTCGGGCTGGCTACGATTGGGCTGGCCACATCGCTCCGCTGGCGCGAGAATGTGCTGCCGAGCGCCTACCTTGTACTTCAGGTGCTTCCTCTCCTCATTACACTTGCTGTGATCAGGCTGCATCCAGCTGGCATTCCCTATGGCCGGTTCTGGGTGCCCTACGTGCCGCTGCTGCTCTTGTACGTGGGAGTACTGGCAGATCGAGCATTCTCTGAGCTACAGCGCTGGTTCCCGGTACAGCGCCATTCACGGCTCGCCGGGCAGGTAGCTGTGGGCCTTTTCGGTACTGCGCTATTGCTGCAAATCGCGCTCACCATATCTCATCTTCACCGTTACGATCGCCTGTTCATTCCATATAAAGAGACCTACGTGCAGCTAGAGAACATGCAACGCGAGATCGCCTCTCTTATTCCGCCCGAATCCCGGATGATGAGCGCCACTCCTGAATTTTTCATCAACACAAGCTTCTCCGGTGTCATCTTCCCATACGACGGATTTAATGCTGTTCTGCGCTATGCAAGGCAGCATGAAGTGGATTACATCCTGACCACTGTCGGCGATAACATTATTAATCAAGGCCTGGGATTTGAGAAACTGCCTCCCGAAGAGGTTGAAAAGCACGTTACCCTTCTCCGCCAATGGCAAAATCGCTATTTCCTTTTCAAGATCAGACCGGCCGAGTAAAAGCGAGAACCTCGGGTAATCCTAACTCGAATTCTATAGAATCTCGTAAAAACTGTTGACAGGTGGCACGGGCATCTTGCCCGTGACAACTCATCCGCCCAGACGGATGCTACGTCAATCAGATATACGAAACTGAATAAGATGGGCCAGAAGCCATTGACGAGTCCATTTATTTATGCGGAAAAAATACCCTCATTTTTATAGAACTTGGCTAATACGATATTTATTGCTGTTGACATCTGGATGCTCTTCTTGATAACCATAGTAATAGCATTTCCAGCCCAGCTGCTACGGCTGCCTTTTTTACTTATGATGCCCTGGGCAGGAGAATCATAAAAAAAGATACTGACAATAACGAGCGGCTCTTCTATTATGACAATATCCGCGTGCTGCTGGAGAAAGCAAAGCCAAGCGGGGGAACAGTTTCGGGACAGCCTCTCTGTCCCCCAAATTATCGATCCGAGGTTAGCTGTGGAGGAAGAGCAATGCGTAGTCTGCCGGGAGTTACTATCTGTATTTTTGTACTATTGCTTGGCTTGCTAGGATGTGAACGGAAGTCCATTCAGATCCGCGAAACACTCTACACCTGTAAGCTCTGCGGGTCAACGAAGCAGGTAACATCTCAATATGGGCCGGATGGTCAGCGCCGAACCTCAGGGGAGACTATCACCTATATGAGCCCAACGTATGCGAGCTGCAATCATCAATGGGTGCAGGGGATAAGCATGACAATCCCTGAGCCTGTTTCGGACGGCGCGGTCGTTCTTGTTCGCAAAGGGCACATGTATGGGGCTTTCATTCTTCTCAACCAAAGGGTAGACCCTGAGCGGACGGACTTCGTGTGGTATTATAGAACAGACGGTCAGGGCGATCTTGGAGAAGGCCCACCGGCGGTTCGTTCTGGGAAAGGGCGCGGTGGATCAATAAAGTTCGGTTCGTTTGAGATTTCATGGTCAGCCGCAGAAGAGGGCAAGGGGTGGCTCTACTATGGGAAGTTGCCCGGACAGGAAGTGGGCCCACAGGACGTGCGTATCTGCGTCACTGAGCATAGAGACGTAAAAGACCTCGATGCCTCGGCGCCGCAGTGGCTTTTCAAGGGCTCGCCCACGGATCCAGGCATTCGGGGAGATGAGAATTAAATCCACAGAAGATGCGAGGGGGCAATTTCGGACGAATTTCGCGAATTTCGGATTTCCGGATTTCGGCGGGATTTCGGGAGGATTGCGGGGGGAGGATTGCGGGGACAGGTTAACTAATACGGGCTTGGAGGAAGCAGACGAAGAAAAAAATCGGGGAAAGAACGGATACTGGGGGCCGATCGGCACGAGCAGCTTCATAGAAAAACTAGAAACGCTAGTTGGACGCTGTCTGAAAATACAGAAACCTGGACGGAAAACGAGAAATACATAACCTGTCCCCGGATTTTCCGGATTTTTCCCCCCGGATTTTCCCCCTGGACGGAAAAGGAGAAATATATAACCTGTGCTCGCATTGCCCCTTGCCATCTCCATTCCACTAAGGATAAAGCTTCACGGAGACTTCCCGTGAATATTGCAAATCTGTGTCAGGATATTGTATGTATAATCTATAACTACTGGTTCTATTCAGAAGTAGATCTGTGCATTTCGCTGGCCGAGTTATACCACGATTTGGGATTTTCCCATAAAGCTATTGAAAGATATAAGAGAGCACTGAGAATATCAAACAAAAAGGAATCGGATTTTGTTATCTATTATAACCTTTGCAAAATATATTTTGATACCGGATTCCCCGATGAGGCTTTTAAATATTGTGCTAGAATGATCAAGATCAATCCGACCGATCCATTGGCTTACGCCACTATGGGATATTATTATTTACTAAAGGGGAAATACGAAGAATCTTTAAGCACCTTTAGGCAAGCAATAGCAATTAACCCAAACGCCCCAGAACCTTATTTTTATATAGGATGTATTTTGATAGCTATTGAAATGAATTATAATGAGGGAATAAGAATGCTAAATAAGGCATTGGAAAGAGGTACTCTCTTTCGTAAAGACGTTCGGCGTTACTTGCAATATGCCCATAATAAATTGGGGGGAATACAGGAACAGAATTTCGGGGACAGACATATGAAATTGAAATTAAGTGTTGGATCACACGAAGCTGAAATGCTCCTTTTGTGGGAAGAGGCCGAAGGTGCCGCCGGTATGGAAGAAGACAATCGCTTCCTGATCGGATAGATTGGACTTGCGAAACTTTCCCTTGCGCATCTGGTCCAGCATTCCGTGGAAAGCTTTGCCTGTATAGACAGGATCCAGCGCAATTCCCTCCAGGCGTCCGACAAGCTTCATCGTCTCAATTTCGTCATCGTACGGAATTGCGTAGCCTTTGCCTACGTAGCCATCAATAACCTGAATAGGGATCTTCTCAACGGAGAGACCGAGCTGAAATTGATCGTTAGTTTCCTCGAGCAGCTGCCGCACCTCCTTCTGAAAATACGCCGCATCGTCACAGACATTGATTCCCCAGATCGTGACGTCTCTCGCACTCAGAAGCTCACGGCCCAACAATAGTCCCGCAAGCGTGCCTCCTGACCCAACGGCTGTAACCATATGGCACGCTGTGATCCCCAGCGCCTTGAGCTGTTCAAGCGTTTCTTCAAACGCCCGCGCATAGCCCCAGCAGCCAAGCGGCACTGATGCGCCCACCGGAAAGTAGTACGGCTTGCGCCCTTGCTTCTGATATGAGCGGATGCATTCATCAACAATGCGCTCTTTGTGTGCACGAAACTCCTCTGCCGGGTGGAACGTCACCTCCGCGCCAAACAGTTCATCCAGCAATAGATTCCCATCGTATGGCGGCTGCGCCTGGCCGCGGATCATCAGATGCATTCGGAGGCCCAGCTTCGCACATGCAGCTGCTGTGGCGCGGCAGTGATTCGACTGCACCCCGCCGTAGGTGATTACGACATCCGCCTTCTTGCGCAGCGCATCAGCCAGCACGAACTCAAGCTTACGAATCTTGTTCCCGCTGAGCTCCATTCCGGTCAGGTCGTCGCGCTTGATGTAGAGCGTCGCGCTTCCGAGGGAATCTGAAAGACGCTTCATGTGCTGCAGCGGTGTCGGCAGATACGCCAGCGAAACTGACGGTGGGTATTCGATGCTCATTTCTCTGTCTCCTTTAGATAAGACATACAATCTTTTACGATATGCATGTTCTCCATCTACTAAATACAGAGAGTGCTGTCAAAATGATTTCTCCGGCCAAAGGGAAAATACATAGTGGCCTAATTGCGTTGAATGAAATTGGTGACCGCCTTTAGTGGAGCCACCGAGACACAAAGTAGGACCGAGAAATATATCACAGGGCGAGTTGTATAATTCTCTGTCGAGGAAAAATGTTGACAATTTTGGGCAAGCGGACGATAATCTTTAGTTGTTCTGAACATGCGCCAGCTGGAAAAATTTTCTTCATCTTGCAGGCCCGAATCGTCAGGCGCGGCCACGAGGCCCTGACACAAGAATGACACTTGTCTTGTCTCCTCAGGCAATATGCAGAGATATCCTTTCCAGTGACTGCTGCAACCTTGCGAGAAAGGAACGTGAACTCAGCTCATGGTAAGAGATGACCTGTCGGACAAGCTGAAAGGCGAAGCCAAACGGTTGCAAGACAAGCAGCGGCTGGTTGACGAAATCCACAAACATTACTCGAAGTACGGCGATACCGTTATCGCAGTGATCTCCGAACATGCCCTGAAAAAAGGTGGCTTACGCCCCCTGTTGAGGAAGCTCGCTCTCCACATACCCCACGACGCACAAAAGCAACACAACGTTCTCACCCAATTTTTGCGGCTACATGGTCAAAAAGAATTCCTCGAGCGCACTGGCGCTGGCAAAGCCTCCAAAGAGGAGATAAGTTCAGAAGAGCCGGCGGCAGATGAATCCCCCCTTGGTGAGCGGCGCTCGGGATTGGAACGCCGCTCTGGTGCTAGTCGGCGGAGAAAGGTTGAGCTCATCACCACCAAGAATCGCCGCTTTGGGCGCGACCGCCGCAGTGGTAAGGAACGCCGCAAGAAGCCACCATTCGTAGCTAAGAATCAGCCCTGCTGGAAGCCCACAAAGAAAAAATAGACGCGCCATTACAATCCGGTACTTTACCAGGGAAATGCCTTCAGGGACAGGGATCGATTATTTATTATTGCTGACCTAGTGCTTTCGAATAACCCGTCCCCGACTTCTCCAGATTTCTAATGTCAACCTTGTTACAAGCAACCACGTCTATAAGAGGAATAGTTGTAGGGAAATCCGTGAGATCCCTGCTGATATAATACTAGAAGAAATCTTGAATCCATACAGAGAAAGGAGACTCGCGTAATGGATTCTATTTCGGGTAAGAGGCACCCCTCGGGTACTTTTGCCAGCATTGTACGAGGCTTCGTAGTAGCACTGGCGTTGATGTTGTTGTTAACGGCTTGCCACAGCATCACGGGGCGAGTACATCGAAAGCACGACAATTACGTCCGTGAAAAAGACAAATATCTGACTGGCCGAATAGGTTCTTCTTCCCGCCATCCCGTCTACACAACGGTACTATCGCGAAGAGAGGCAGAGAAAGATCTGGATGAACTTGAATGGCTTATTGAGAATAGATATTCCTACAGGGACCTTAAAGGGGTGGATTATAGGGGATCTCTGGACAGCATCAGGAGTGCCCTGGGCGATGGCATCAGCTTGGGCGACTTCGGCTACCAGCTGACGAAATTCATTGCCTTGTTCGGAGACGGACATAGTAAGGTCTCAAGTTCATTCGTTCATCTAAAAACTTTGTGTACAGAGTTTTTGCCGTTTCTGGTTGAAGAATCAGGCGGACGACTGGTGGCGTTTAAGCCGGAGCGGACAGGTTTCGTTGACCCGGATTTTCCATTTCTTCGAGGCATGGATGGTTTGCCGGCGGATGCGTGGCTGGAAGCGGCCGGAAGGTGGGTGGCCCAGGGCTCGCCCCAGTATGTACGGTACCATTCGATAAGAAACCTCCGGTACGTCGAGTGCCTGCGAAAGGAACTCGGCATAAACAGGCTCGGGGCCATACAGGTAGAGCTGGAATCAGCCGATGGTGCAGCAAGCAAGCAAATTGAATTGCCGTTGGTGAAGAAGGGACCTGTTTACGGTTTCTGGCCGCGAAATAAAAATCCCATCAAGCAGTGGAAAGACATTCGGGTTGAAAGTTGCATCTTGCCGAGGAATATAGGTTACCTGCGGTTCGTATTTATGCTGGCAGAACCCGAATTCCTCGATGATCTTGTCGAAACGATGAACCGTTTTGCGAAGACGGATGGCCTTATCATTGACATCAGGACAAAC
>CAZVVA010000035.1:0-23028 GCA_964630455.1 uncultured Candidatus Sumerlaeota bacterium | reverse complement strand
CATCTTTCACCAGCTGCATCATCCATGCCGCTTTGCGTTCACCGGCAAAGTTAACAACGTCGTTGAAGGCGTCAAGGCCCGCAAGTTTTCCATCCAGAAACTCTATGTACATGTCTGCCGGTGAATCAAATGCGATCGGACGCCCGTAAGCATCGCGTGTCTGGATGACGAAGATAGCATGGCTCAATTCAGGAAATGAATTCCCGCCAATCATCGAGATACGGTCTATCAAGCGCGCAGATGATATGGTCACTTCGATTCGGTCAGGATCAGTTGGTGTAGTCAACTGATAGCCTGGAATCTCGATCCGATGCAGCTCGTAGATGCTGTCTGGTCCGCCCGTAATGGGTACTGAGAAGGACAGCACCACTTTCGCACCACCACCTCCAGGTGCAATATTGTAACTGCACTCTTCAATCGTCTCTCCAATCAGGTTGACGAATATCCCTATCGAACCCACCGAGCCCATCGGGTTCAGGTTCGTTACTTGCACACTTACCGTATTTGTCTCTGTATTTACACTATGCGTGCCCGGCAACTGAACCCAGTTGAACACACCTAACGGATTCTCCACCAGTTGATGCACTCTCATGGCAGCCTCAGTCTGGCCCATCTCTACATCCACATCGCTTTGGCGATATTCAATAGTCAGCGTAGCCGGCAAGGAAAACGTCGTATTCGGATCACTCGCCACAATCTGTACCGCACCGATCATCCCAAGATTTACCGGTGGAGGTTGAAGTGTGAACGTGACATCAGCAGCCGCGGATACTGACTTGGTTTTGGGTACGCTTTGAGAAAGAGCGCCGGCTGGAATAGTGATCGAGTGCTTGGTATAGGCGGCGTTCGGAGAATAAGTTACTGTAACTGTACCCCCAGCTGGGCCGATTGTGCCTGAGTTGGTGACCAGGGTATAGAGAATGTCCACACCGGAGTCGTTTACGCCCGGGATGCCACCATCAACTGCCGGTACACCGTAAAGACTCTGAATCGCTGTTGGTAGTAGACCCGCCGCAATGTCAATCCCTGACGGCTGACCCATGCCTGTGTTGGATATGTTGAAATCGCCTGGAATTATGAGCGAAGCATTCGCACCAAGCGTCAAGACGATCTGACGAGTGTTGTAGGGATTCGAGGCAACGGTGAACCCCGCCCCACCAAGACTGTCGCCTGAAACTGCAAGGTAAAAGCTCGCCTGCGATAACTGCGCCGGCCATACCACTACGCCATGACTCATGATCAACGTCACTGATTCTCCAGCTTCCACCACCCCGTCATCGTCATCGTCGTTGTAGACCGCATTCACCACCATCGGCCCCGAGATGTCGGGGACTTGAACCAGAGCATACCTGGCAGGCAGCGTTTCTGACGGCAGCGTGATCTCGTGCAGCACTGAGTTACGCTGTTGACCCTCAAGCAAAAACCACGTTGCCCCGCCGTCTGTGCTTTTAAGTATCAGCCCTTGCCAATCTGTCTCCCCTCTCTCACCCGTTCCCTTAAACGTCACCGCTGCCGTGCCATAATTCACGCGGTCAGTTGAAACCTCCCACTCATACAGCGGATCAACTTCCAACGGCGCAAAGGTGGAAACAGGCACTCGATGGAAGACCACGGTTGTGAGGGAAGGACTTGTTGCATAAGCAGAACCGTGGCCTGCACCAAAATCCACCCACACCCGGCTTATCGGAATCGAATGCGAACCGCCTCCCACCATCCCAACGCCCTTGCGCGGCACATCACCGCTACGACTGAACGCCCCGTAGGACGCCGAAGTCGCCGTACCGGACCCGAAGAAAAGGTAACTCTGCCCGGCATCCACCCCACCTTCGTCATTCAAAAAAGCACCAATGAGAAAGTCATCTAAGCCATCACTGTTAACGTCTCCCGCACCGCCAACGCCAACACCAGAAAGGTCATCTGCTGCCTCGCCTATAAAGGAAGCATCAGCGTTTGAGAGGTCAGTCCGCATTGCCCAGCCCAGAGCTCTACCAAAGATCAAGTAAGTCTGCCCCGCGTCCGCCCCGCCTTCATCATTGTAATAGGCGCCAATCAGGAAATCGGTGAAGCCGTCGCCATTGACGTCTCCCGCTCCCCCGACTCTACGCACTGTGTCTTCCGGCTCCTCGCCAACGAAGGAAGCGTCAGCATCTGAAAGGCTTGTTCGCATAGCCCAACCCGAGGCCTTGCCCAGGATCAGGTATGTCTGCCCGGCATCGACGCCACCATAGTCGTTTAGGAAGGCGCCGATGACAAAGTCATCGAAGCCGTCACCATTTACGTCCCCCGCACCAGCTGAGTCAATACCGGCCCAGTCTTCAGCGTTCTCGCCGACAAAAGAAGCATCAGAAGCTGAAAGGTTTGTGCCAATCGTCCAGCCCGTAGGCTTGCCAAAGATCAGGTAGACTTGCCCAGCGGTCGATCCTCCATAGCTGTTAAAGAAGGAGCTTATTAAAAAATCGTCGTAGCCGTCGCCATTCACGTCTCCTGCTCCTGCAACGCGACCAGACCAGTCGTTCACCCCCTCACCAATGAAAGAAGCGTCAGCGGTTGAAAGGTCGGTCCGCATTGCCCAGCCCGAAGCCTTTCCCATAATCAGGTAGGTCTTCCCCGGGCCCCAAAGCCACTGCTCGGCGCCGATGACAAAGTCATCGAAGCCATCACCATTGACATCACCAACGCCGGCAACGCCGCCAACCCCGCCGGACACATCGCCTGCATTCTCACCGATAAACGAGGCGTCCGCGTTGGCAAGGCTAAAACTCATCCCCCAGTCTGCTGCTGCCCTACCGAGTATCAAATATGTCTGTCCAGCATCCGCTCCTGCATAGTCGTTTCTGGGGGCGGCGATAAGGAAGTCGCTATATCCATCGCCATTCACGTCGCCTGCCCCGGCCACGTTCCCGCCAATACCAGGAGCAGCTGTTTCCTCTGGAATGAAGCGAGCGTCTGCGTTGGATAAGTCGAAATCCACCACCCAGCCTGAAGGCTTGCCCAGAATAAGACAGGCCGCTGAGGCCCCATATATGCTTATCAGAAAGTCGGCAAAGCCGTCTCCATCCACATCTCCCGCGCAGGCCACAGTCGCGCCAGACTGATCATCCGCATCCTCCCCGATGAATGAGGCTGAAGCGGACGTACCGAGGCCCATATCCATTGTGAAGTTCGCCCAAGCTGACTGCAGGGGAAAACAAAATGAAAAAAGCAAAAGACAAAGTACACCCACCATCATGTGGCCCTGAGACAGCCCTTTTTTATAATTCTTGTTGCTCATTTTTCCCCCCCCCCCCCTTTTTATTTGTCCCGCCTTATGTTATAAGCCTTATTTTTCATTGATACAGCTCCCAGTTTCTGGCCGCAGTTGGGAAGTCTCTGGCAACCGCTCCCCAGACTCCTTTTCCTGAAGTGCCGGTCAGGTTTGGCACTCCCATGGCTTCGGCCTTTCCTCCTCCAGGAAACTCAGTCACAGTTTGCGTGATGCCTTCAACAAATTGAAAATCTACCATTGCGCCGTCAACCACATCTTTCACCAGCTGCATCATCCATGCCGCTTTGCGTTCACCGGCAAAGTTAACCACGTCGTTGAAGGCGTCAAGGCCCGCAAGTGTACCATCGAGAAACTCTATGTACATGTTTACCGCTGCATCAAATACAATAGGCCTACCATAGGCGTCATTGGTCTTGATGACGAAGATGGCATGACTCGATTCGGGAAATGAATTCCCACCTACGGTTGAGATGCGGTCTATCAAGCGCGCGGACGATATAGTAACTTCGATTCGGTCAGGATCAGTTGGTGTAGTCAGTTGATAGCCCGGAATCTCAATTCGATGGAGCTCATAGATGCTTTCAGGCCCTCCCGTAATGGGTACTGAGAAGGACAGCACCACTTTCGCGCCGCCACTTCCGGGCGCAATATTGTAACTGCACTCTTCAATCGTCTCTCCAATCAGGTTGACGAATATCCCTATCGAACCCACCGAGCCCATCGGGTTCAGGTTCGTTACTTGCACACTTACCGTATTTGTCTCTGTATTTACACTATGCGTGCCCGGCAACTGAACCCAGTTGAACACACCTAACGGATTCTCCACCAGTTGATGCACTCTCATGGCAGCCTCAGTCTGGCCCATCTCTACATCCACATCGCTTTGGCGATATTCAATAGTCAGCGTAGCCGGCAAGGAAAACGTCGTATTCGGATCACTCGCCACAATCTGTACCGCACCGATCATCCCAAGATTTACCGGTGGAGGTTGAAGTGTGAACGTGACATCAGCAGCCGCGGATACTGACTTGGTTTTGGGTACGCTTTGAGGAAGAGCGCCGGATGGAATAGTGATCGAGTGCTTGATATAGGCTGCGTTCGGTGAATTCGTTACCGTCACTGTGCCACCGCCGGGGCCCACCGATGCTGAGTTGGTGACCAGGGTATACAGTATGTCCACCCCCGAGTCATTTACGCCCGGCGTGCCTCCGTCAACTGCTTTCACACCATAGAGGCTCTGGATCGCAGTTGGCAGGCGACTGTCGGAAATGTCGATACCGGAGGGCTGTCCCGCACCGGTATTAGCGATGTTAAACTCACCCGCAATGGTGAGCGATGCGCCGGTACCGAGCGTAATAACGATCTGACGCGTGTTGTTAGGATTTGCAGCGACGGAAAAACCCGCTCCTCCAAGACTATCACCGGAGACAGGTAGATAAAAACTCGTCTGGGAGAGCTGTGCCGGGCGCACTATCACGCCACTGCTCATGATTAATGTTACCGATTCGCCTGCCTCGACCACACCGTCATCGTCATCGTCGTTATAGACCGCATCTACCACAGTCGGTGCTGAGATATCGGTTGCCAAGACAAGTGCATACTGGGCGGGAAAACTCTCACCGGGAAGTGTTATCTCGTGCAAAAGTGAGTTTCGGAGCTGGATTTGCGGCGCATACCACGTTACACCACCGTCGTCAGTGATCAAAATCAACGCCTTCCAGTCCGTCTCCCCTCTCTCGCCCGAGCCTTTAAATGTCACCGCTGCTGAGCCGTAGCTCACCCGGTCGGTTTCAATCTCCCATTCGTATTGCGGATCAACCTCAAGAGGCGCAAAAGACGAAGAAGGAAGACGTTGAAGCGTGACGGTGGTGATCGAGGGATCGCCCGACACGTTATCGCCCGAGACAAAATCCACCCACACCCGGCTCATCGGGATCGAGTGCGACCAGTCGCCGATCATGCCAATCCCCTGGCGCGGCGGATCCCCGACGCGGATCAAGGTTGTGTAGAATGCGTCGGTCGATGTGCCCGAGCCCAATACGAGGTAAGATTTGCCTGGGTCGGTTACTCCCCCCGTAAATCCACCGGGAGCTCCAACGAGGAGATCGGTTAAGCCATCGCCGTTCACATCCCCGGCGCCCGACACGCTATAACCGACACTACCGGAAGTACCGCCCTCTAAATGAATGCCGTTGTTTCCATCAAGCAAGGCAAGATCCAACGCGCCTCCGGAGCCGATTTCGAGACTGGAACCATAGACCAAAAACGTCGGCCCAAGTCCGCCGGGATATCCGGGAGCACCTACGAGCAAATCGGCAAGACCATCCCCGTTTACATCGCCGGCGCTGGATACGCTACGGCCCACGTATGCAGTCGATCCTTGAAAAAATAAAGGGTCTACATAGAAAAGAACGCCGTTGGTCCCATTTAATGATGCAAGATTAAGCGCGCCTCCGGAGCCGACACCAGATGCTGAGCCATAGATCAGGTAGGCCTCCCCTGTACCGTTATCGGCGTTAGATGCCCCGATGAGAAAATCGGCATAGCTGTCGCCATTGAGATCTCCCGCCGCCGAGACACTGGAGCCACTGGAGGCGTCACCCGGATCAATGCCGTCGAGGCGCACGCCGTTGAATCCATCGAGCGTCGCAAGATCCAGCACTCCGCCAATGCCGATCCCCGAACCCGAGCCATAAACCAGATATGTTTCACCGGCCTCATTGGCCCCGCCTGGGTCTGCTAAATGAGCTGCAATGAGCAAATCGTCGAATCCGTCGCCGTTGATATCTCCTGCGCCAGAGACGGGGTGGCCTGACCGGTCATCCGGGTCGATGCCGTCGATTCGCACGCCGTTGTTGCCGTCGAGTGTCGCGACGTCCAAGATCCCGCCGCTACCGATTCCCGAGGCCGAGCCATAGACTAGGTATGTTTCACCGGCATCGAGATCCCCGCCGGGGTCGCCTCCGGATGCTCCGATGAGCAGATCAGCGAAACCGTCGCCGTTGATGTCCCCAGCACCTGAGACGCTACTGCCAAAGCCGTCTCCCTGATCAATGCCGTTGAGGCGTACACCGTTGGCGCCATCGAGCGTCGAGACGTCCAGCAACCCGCCGCTCCCGATTCCCGAGGCCGAACCATAAACTAGGTAAGCTCCTCCCGTGATACCTGCACCCTGAGCCCCGATGAGTAGGTCGGCAAAGCCGTCGCCATTGACGTCTCCTGCTCCTGAGACGCTCGCGCCGAAATAGTCACCCGGCTCGATACCGTCGAGACGAACGCCGTTGTTGCCATTGAGCGTCGAGGGATCCAGCACCCCGCCGATGCCGAATCCCGAGGCCGAGCCGTAAATCAGGTACGTTTCACCGGCATAGTCATTCCCTCCGGGGTCGCCTCCATATGCCCCGATGATCATGTCGGCGAATCCATCGCCGTTGACATCCCCCGCTCCCGAGACGCTCGCTCCGCACCAGTCATAATAATCAAGACCCTCGAGACGAAACCCGGGCACCGTGGCGCCCACGTCAACCAGGTCAATCGGATGCGGCAGCTGCGCCCAAACTTGATGGCAAGGCAGAATGCAAATGGCGAAAATCCAAAAGCAACTCATGCTCACAAATAATTTTCCTTTTCCTCCGTTCATCTTTCCTTCTCCCTAGGCTTCATCACATTTTCTGCTAACAAATTCATGGAACATATGGGATTGTCCCTTCGGTTTGGAGTTGACACCGGATAATGTTGCCAAAACTCACAGTGCCATTTGTCGGGTCGTACGGAACGTCAAAGCTATAGCCCCAGCCGATATGTGCAGGGGCCCGAAGTCCGGAGTTAGGGCTTGCCGCGCTATTAAAATCGTCTTCCAGAATCCAGAACTTCCCGTCGGGACCGATTGACCACTGTAGCCACCTGCCGTATTTTTTGAATGCCCCACGATTAGTAAGCGTGGACAGGGGCCCCGAGGCGTCTACGGAAAGTATGAAAATATCCGTCCCGCCAAGGGCAATTTTTATATATTCCTCTGCCGAGATGATGCAAAAATAATCGTAAAACAGCTCTTCTTTCTGCATCGCAGGGTTCGTTTCTCGCGATACGTTCCTTGCTTTTTTGAACGGATCTATCGGGCGGCTAGTAATATATGCAATGGGCGTTGTGAGTTGCCAGGGGGACACGTTGAACCCTTCAAGAACATCGGGGTTTGGTGGATATTTGTTATAGTCGCCAAAGTAAGCCTCGAGAGCAGTAGCAACGGTACGCATGTCGGCTTTCGCGCGGCTGGCCTTAGATCTGGTCTGCGCTTCCAGAAAGTTTGGGATAGCAATCGCCGCCAGGATGGCAATGATCGCCACTACGATCAGAAGTTCGATCAGGGTGAAGGCTTTTGGAGGACATTCTTTGGAAATGTTGTTCATCGTATCCCCCTATTCTTTTGCCGCCTTTGCCGAAGCGAACAGGAAAGGCGAATTCAATGGGCTGCAATCTATTTGGAGGATTTCAAGTGACTTACATCATCGGTCAACCGCACAATGGTGGTGGCCATGATCGTAAGGATATTGCAGAGAAACTGCGTTGCCACTCCTGGACGATAATTAATCAGGCCCTTAATGAATTTTTCGTTTATCTGAAATACGATACAATCTGTTTTTGCCAGTGCGGAGGCTGTGCGCGGCCATCTTGTCAAAGCACCGATCTCCCCGAGCACTGTTCCGGGGGTAAGCGTTGTCAAATGGATCTTCTTCCCTTGTGGGTCAACGTCCAATATGTCCAGTTCGCCAGAAACCAGCACGTAGATTCCGTCGGCGAGATCCCCTTTTTGAAAAAGAAATGTGCCAGAAGATAGGTCATGATAGTACCCGCTTTGGCGGATGTAGTGAAGTTCATCTCGCGTAAGGTGCGCCCACAAAATTTCATCTTGTTTCCTGCTGCCCATTGGCGCCTCCTTTCTTGGGTGATACAAGGCATTATAGTTTCTACCTTATGCTTATAAATATTTAAACTGAAGAACACCATAACGTCAAGGGAAACATTCGGTTAAATCAGTTCGTCACAGGCCATAATTCCCTTCATTTATGTTAAAACACAGCGTTTATGATTCATAATTAAAGAATTGCTACAATATTGGAGATTTAAAGGAGACGGTAGGTTTGAAACCTGCAGTATGGTGGGTAATTCCTCACTATGACATGGCAAATTGATGAGTACGGAAAGAAAGAATCTAAAATTGCAAGGGCCGTGACTATTTTAAAATTTAAGGAAGACTAAAACGTGCGAAAATTCATAAACAATGGACGATCGACAATGGATAGCGGTCAGGGGTCAATAATCTGGTGATTCCAGGCCAGTTTTACCCTGCTATTTCTTCGGTATGATTGCATTGGGAGATAATCACAATATCTGAAAGAACCTCTTAAAAACCACAGAAAAATCAGCGCTTGGATGAGTCATATAAAAGCCAATCGTCCACTGAGCTAACTGCAGGACCTGCGATTGCCCATGACGAGAAGCTGCTCACTGGACTCGCCGTCTGGATGGTGTTTTCCGACGCATTGACGGTGCTGGAAACTTCAGTCCACAATCCGGCTCCCTCCTTCCGCAGAAGGCGCAGTGACGATTCGCTCAATCCCGCTGCTGTCAGTTCCATGTCTGAGTAGGAAAAGATCACCGTGGCGGTAAACGTCCCCGGGAATGAGTCAATAATCCAGTACTTGCTTAACGCTGGCGTGCTGCCAATGCTGGGAGGAAGGCCGCTCTTCTTTTCAACCTGGTGGTCAGCCGTCTGATCATTGGTCAGGAAGCGAATCTTACAGTCGGTATTTGAGTAATCATAGGTTGAGACCGATGATGCCGCAATATGGCAAGTCGCCGTCGTATACTGTTGCAGCAGCTCCAGCTGCATGTTATCGTAATCAAAGGTGGATGCAGGTATGCTCGTCGGGAAAGCGAAAGTACCTGCACTAAAGACATAGCCAAAGCTTTTGTTCCACGCCTCGTTAGGTGGTGTACTTAACTCGAAACTGCTGGTCACCCACACACCTGAGGTCTCTTCAGATAAAGATATGAAGCCATCGTCGGCAAGGAAATACTCCAGAGCACTATTGCCCGATACTATACTCCCTGCTTCTACGTAGGCAATATTTCGAGTTAGCGCCGTGTGGCTGGTACGCCACATATAGGTCAGCCGGTAGCGGCAATTAGGCAGTAAGCGGTAATTGCTTGAAGAAGGAGTCCATCCCTTGAACAAGTTGTAAGACGAGGTGGCAGGCGCATTGATACGCACATAGGCTGAGCCGTGTCCTGCATCAACTGCGCCACTAATATACTGCGGTGTTCCGGTCGAATGAAGGTAATCATACTGCCAGTACGCTGGGCCTGCTGTCTCGAAGCTGCCGTTTAGATAGAGGTTTTGTGCAGCGACAAAGCCTGCCAGTCCCAAAAATAGCGTCACAAATGCGATTCGTTTCATGGTCATTCTCCTTTCCAAGACTCACGTGTTTCAATACAGATCAGGCAGCGTTTCCTTATCACAAGCAAGTCTAGGGCAGAAAATCAAGCTTTTTTTGAACATATTTGCCAGAGAGGGTCTACTGGGCCGGTTCCTTTTCCCAGAGAGAGGGAATTGACCAATGGCTCCCGTGGTAAAGTCTTTTACTTTCCAGGCGGCCTCATAGGGGAGAAAGCCCTCGGGCCAGGCAGGCTATGATAGCTTCGGAGAGGAGTGCATCCGGTGCCCTGGGAGTAAGGGCTCGAGATGCGAGCGAGGGAATAGACGTGAAATTAGGAGCCATCCCAGATTGTATCGGTAGCAGGTGCTTTTCGAATACGCGTCTTGCAAATTCCTTGGCGATGTACGAGAACGTTCTTCTCTTGTACGGATCGTTCAGAGGGCAATGCAGGGCAAAAAAGACAAGGCGAGGTAAAATATGCCTATCAACTCTTCCGAGGTAGCAGGGCACCTTATTGTTCCACTTCATTTTCTGGTAGGTTGGCAGCAAAAGTACGGCGCCCGAATTTATACTCGATAGCTGCGCATTGTTACACATTTTTCCCTTTGCAGCAAAGAGAAAAGATGATATGAGGGCTCAATAAGTTCCAACGTCAAACAATATTCGATAGGTCTAAAGGTTCTGAATGCGCCCAGCATGTTTGTGCCACCGGGCAAGGGGCTTAAGCTTTCTATCCAGGCCTGGAGCAGATTCCACATTGAAAGGTTAATGGCTATGGATGTTACTCGCCGCATTTCTGAGTTACGGGTGATTCCAGTTATAGCGATTGAACGGCTTGCAGATGCTCTGCCGTTGGCGGATGCCGTAAGCAAAGGTGGACTCCCTGCTTTGGAAATCACCTTTCGAACCACTGCCGCGCTGGAAGTGATTTCCCTGCTGAAGCGCGAGCGACCGGATCTGCTTCTTGGCGCTGGCACAATTCTCACGCCTGAACAGGCTGAGGCGGCCCAGCAGGCCGGAGCAGACTTCGGCATTTCCCCGGGCTTGAATCTCTTGGTTCTCCATAAGGCGCTGAGCCTTCAGTTTCACTTTTTCCCGGGCGTGATGACCCCGTCGGAGGTCGAACAGGCGCTCGTGCTTGGGCTGAATACTCTGAAATTCTTCCCTGCAGAAGCCGCAGGCGGAGTGAAAATGCTTAATGCCCTTGCCGGCCCCTATGCGCACACTGGCGTGCGGTTTATCCCTCTGGGCGGAATCAATATGACAAACTTACCCGACTATCTGGCACATCCGCTTGTCCTGGCGTGCGGTGGGACATGGATTGCGCCTAAAGAATGTATTGCACGAAACGATTGGTAAGAAATCGAAAAGCGCGCTCGCCAGGCTGCAGAGCTCAGCCACAGACAGCGCTCAACTCAATGACGGAATATGTCATAAAGCCACTGAGGCACAGAGATCTTTGAAGATGTAAGAATTTTAAAATTAAAATTGAAAATATCAAATTCTAAATTTGCATTTTTCAATTTGCAATTTACAATTCACTACTCTGTGCCTCCGTGTCTCTGTGGCAATCTTTAATGAGCCTCAGGCTCATAAATCAATATAGGCTGTAAGCAGTGAGGATGAAGCCATGAAAATGATTCTTGGGGGTGAGTTTGTTGATCGCCAAGCAAAGATCAACGTGATCAATCCCTACGACAACAGTGTAATTGACACGGTGCCGTCCGCTGACGAGTCGGACGTTGAGGCTGCTCTTTCCTCGGCTGAAGAAGGAGCCCGCGAGATGCGGCATCTCCCAGCTCACGCGCGCACTACTATCCTGCTAAAAACCGCTGAAACCATTCGCACACGTGCAGGCGATCTCGCCACACTGCTCTCGCGCGAGGTCGGTAAGACGATCCGGGAAGCCCGCACCGAAGTCTCTCGCTGCATCAACACCTTCACCCTTGCTGCAGAAGGTGTGCACTGGATTACCGGCGAAACCGTTCCATTCGATGCTGCACCGGGGTCTGAAAATAAGATGGGATTTTATATGCGGTGTCCGGCAGGTATTGTCGTGGCAATAACTCCGTTTAATTTCCCCTTGAACCTGGCCGCACATAAGGTTGCGCCTGCTATTGCAGCGGGAAACAGCGTAATCCTGAAGCCAGCCAGCCTTACGCCATTGTGTGACATCCAGATGGGGAAAATACTTCTTGAATCCGGCCTACCGCCCAAAGCCATCAGCGTTATTACTGGAAGTGGCGAGAAGGTAGGAATGCGGCTTGTTAAAGACCGGCGCCCACGTATTGTGTCATTTACAGGCAGCGTTGAAGTTGGACAAAAGATCATGCTCGCAGGCGGACTAAAGAAATACATTATGGAACTCGGCTCTAACTCGCCTGTGATCATTCTGCCAGATGCTGATCTTGACCTGGCGGCGAAAAAAATTAGCGTTGGCGGCTATACGCTCGCTGGGCAGGTCTGTATTTCGGTTCAGCGCGTGATTGTTCATCAATCCATCCGGAAAGATTTCACCGCTCGCCTGGTCGAAAGTGTATCTGCGCTCACGGTAGGCAACCCGTTGGACGAGAAGACCTGCGTCGGGCCAATGATCACCGAGGCCGAGGCCAAACGCGCTGAGCGATTGTGCAACGAAGCGCTTGCCCAGGGCGCGAAAGCCCTGCTTCCAGTGAAGCGAGAAGGGAGCTTTCTGTATCCACTTATTCTGGATGAAGTAACGCCGGAAATGGAAGTATTTTGCCAGGAGGCGTTTGCTCCACTCGTGACCATCTCCGCCTGTCAGAGCCTGGAGGAGGCCATTCAGCTGGCTAATACGTCCCGCTACGGCCTGCAAGCCGGCATTTTTACCGCCAACATCTCATCAGCTCTCAAAGCCGCAAAAGAGATTGACGCAGGTGGAATCATGATCAACGAAATCCCAACCTATCGCCTCGACCTGATGCCTTACGGTGGAATGAAGGACAGCGGTGTGGGACGCGAGGGGCTAAAGCAAGCCATCGAAGAAATGACGGAAATCAAACTCGTCTGCATCAATCTGTAATTAGATGTAAGGCCCCGAAAAATGCCGCTTCTGCACTTGAACAGCGACAATCTTCTGTTCTCTCTACAAATCTAGAATGGAATTGCCAACTGAAGAAAAATAAGATGTAGCAGTTCCAGCAAAACAGATTCTCGTATATGTAAAATCCTGAAGGTTTTTTCCATTTTTTAATTGACATCACATTGGAGGCTGGCTAATAAAGAAACTCATAAGGGAGCTATACCCTAAAAAGAGAGAATAGAATGAATAGCTGGCTGGAGATTTTGCGGTATATGTGCATCAGAAAAAGGCAGTCCTTGCCTTCTTTACCGAGAAGCGCCGTTTCTTAATTTTTTAAGGAGGATAGAGCGATGATGAAAAAAGTAGTGACCATATTAATGGTGGTATTGGGGGTGTTGGCAATCTCCCAGTTAATGGCGCAGGAGACAAAGAAGATTTGTCGTATCCAGGTCTTTGCCACGAAAGACCGACCTCAGGCCGATAGCTACGCTCAACAATTAATATCACAAGGCTACTCACCGGTGGTCGTGAGGCAAAGGGATAAATGGTGGGAGGTTAAAGTAGGAGAGTTTAAGAATTACGCCGATACCCTTTACCTCAAAAACGCCATGAGAAAAGGCGCTTTCCCCGACGCCTTCATATCCAAAGACGATGTAACTTCTCCCGGCGCTTCAATTATAAGTCTTTCCGCGCAAGAGCTAAAAATAGAACCGCTTTTTAAAGATGCAATTAAGAAACAATGGAAGCCGGTCACAACAAAGCTTCTCGTCGGCACGGAGATGGCAACCGTGCAATATCAGCGCCCCCAGGTCTCGCCAGAAATTCTAAGAGCCGACAACAACACCCTAAGCGAACAAGATTTGTTTAATAAGGCTTTGTCTTATTCCAGGAAGGCAGAGGCAGAGCAGGCAAAGTCTGCTCTACAAGCTTTTCTCCAGCGGTTTCCAAGAAGCGAAAGAGTGCCACGAGTGAAACTTCATCTTGCCTACTGGACGTTTAAAGACTCAACAGATGCCGAGGCTGAGCAAAAGTTCAAAGAGGTTAAACAAGGTTACCCCAACCGTGAGGAAGCCGGCGAAGCAGCGCTCCGTATAGGTTATATAAAATTAAGAAACAAAGATAAAGACTCCGCATTGAGAGAATTCGAAGAAGTTGCCCGTGGGCTGGTCAAGGCTTCCGATGAGGTTCGCTTGGAAGCAATGCTCCGATGTGCAAAAATGTATCACGCCAGCAACGAGAGAGTAAGAGCCCTGCAAGCCTATAGAGAATGCGCCGAAATTACCGACCGAACAGCATTCGATCCCAACGTGCACCTCGAAATTGCCGGCCTCTATATGGAGATTGCGCGCTCCGGCGCAGGTTCTCTGGACGACTGCATAGAAGAATGTGACCGTGTATTAGCATGTGAAGACGGACCGATCACTGCGCTTGCAACTGCCCTCCAGATGAAAGCCGAATCTTACTACTTCAAGCAAGACTACGATCAGTCAATAGCAATCGCTAACGAGGTTCTCAAGAAGTATAATAGCGTAAGGCCCATGGCAATGCTCGCTCAGTTTTACGCAGGCATGAGCCTGCTGGCAAAAGACCACTATTACGAAGCTGCGGAAGCATACAACCGTGTCGTGGAGCGATTCTCAGACGCAGACAATCTACCGGGAAACAACCTTCGTTCAGCAGCTAAGATATATCAGGCGAAGGCCTTTATCAAATTGAGGATGCTTGACCGGGCTCGAAAGCTTTTGCAGGAGATTGATGATGCAGATCTCGGAGACCGGCTCCGGCAGCAGAAAAGTGAGTTGCTGAGGCTTCTGAGTCAGTAAGAAGGAGAAAAACCAGGAGGCATAGCGATCATGAAGAAGAACTATTTGGCAATTTGCCTGTTTTTAAGTTTTATCCTTGTGTGGTGCGGAGCTTTTGCCGGAGAGGATCCTGATCCCCTCATAGCTTTTGCACCCCCGGAAATAGATGAGCTCGGAAACGAAATCATTATGAACGGTAGTGCAACCGGGGGAACGGCCCCCTATTCGTGGAAATGGTACAGGATTCTTGCGGACGAATCCGAGGTGCTAGTCTCTACGTCCCAGAACTATAATGCTGGGGCTTTTTATGAGGAAGAAACCAGGCTATACCGTCTGGCAGTAAGTGATTCGGGCACACAGCAGGACTCCGAGAAAACGTATCTTATGGCGTACGACCAAACACCAAAAATAGTTACATTTCGCGAGGATGAGGAGGGCTGGAACAGCGGCGGGGCATCGCCTCCCTACACTCTTCCTGATTTGTTTCATCGCCATGGCAAGCTGTGTCTGATATCCAAAGATAGTAACACATTTGGCTACTGGAGCTCTCCCGCCGGAGTAACAGAATTAGATCCAGCCATGGAACAGTATGTAATTTATCGGCTGAGATATCTTCTTAAAACGGATGTAAATAATCCAGCCATAGTGCCTGATACTCGTATTCGGATGAACCGTATAAGAGAAACGATAACCGACCGATATGGAGTAGAAATTACGGGTGGCGAAGAGGGTAGTGCATGCCTCAACATTCACGGTATCACCGATGGCGTGTCAGGAGTGACTGTGGGTGGAAGATACTTCGACCTGTATTTCTATCCGAGATTCGTACCTAAAGCGGAGGAGTATCCTTTTTATGCTTCGGTAGATATGCTCAATTTTTCTCCATACGCCGCCGAGCTTGGAAAGATAGAGCTTGAGGAAATGTCGCTGCTTAAACATGACGTAAGAGATCTATCCGGATGGAGTAGTGTACAGCCCTCCTACACCTTTAGTTCGGGAACCGACGGCTGGACGTTCTCCGGACCAATCACCGGTTTCACGTGTCCAAACTCTGGCAGCGGTGGCTACCTGTCGCTAGAATCGACAACAAATACCAATACTTTTGGGTACTGGCAAAGTCCTGAGATTGGTTATGAACACGATTATCTTTACCGGGCTACATGTATGCTTAGAACGGATGTTACCGATCGCGAAATTGTGCCTGGATTTCGGTTGCGATTTTTTGCGAAAGACAATGAGCATAGCTCTGTTTATAGTGTACTCTCCAGTGTAAATGGGTGGACTGCGCCAACTACTACGGCGGAACCCTACGTCATTTATTTTGCCCCTCCCGATGAGGAGAGTGACGATAATCGAAAATTCCTCATTGCCTTTGATATGACCAATTTCGACCCTAACGATAGTGCAACAGGAACTATTTTTCTGGATGAAGTTACTGTTGAGAAGACGGCCCTTGCAAACTATCCCGCTCCGCTACCCGACGTGCCAGTTCCGCTAAGCCCTCCCAATAATGAGGACAACGTGCCAACCTATCCAACTCTCACTATCAAGCGCAACCATGATCACGTTCCTGAGCCGGAGTTCGCTGGCATTACCTATATTTTTCATCTTGTGGATGATGAAACAAAGTTTGAAACCGATAGAATCTGGGAAGGAAGCTTTTGCCAATATTCGTATTCTGAGGAATTCTCTGTACATCCGCACTACAACGGAGGACCGTTGCCATCAACGCAATCTCATAAGCAGTACTTCTGGAGGGTAAAAGCACGGGATTCTCTAGGGCAGCAAAGTGGATGGTCCGTAGTTCGAAACTTCCGTGTCTGGTATGATACCGATGGGGACGGCATTCCGGACGATGGGAACGGCGATCCGGACAATGTGGATCCCTCGCCTACAGACCCAGACGCGTATCCGCCGCCAGGCAATGGTGTGCCAGATGGAAAAGACGACTTTGACGGAGATGGTTTATCAAACGAGGAAGAATTCGCCCTTGGGACAAAAATTAATGTTGCCGATAGTGATTATGACGGACTATCGGACGGCGTTGAATTTCGCAACCTGGGAACCCTACCGTTGGATGATGACTCGGATGATGACGGAGTATTGGATGGGGATGAATATAATTCCAGCAAGATAAAATCAGATCCACTGGACAACGATAGCGATGGTGACGGCCTCTGGGATGGCGTGGAACTCGGAAGTGTTTCAGGCGATAATAAGCTCAATCCAATGAGCCGCGATACAGACAGCGACGGCGTGAGTGACTATGACGAATACTACACTGCCAACTATAAAAGCAACAACAGCGATGCTGATTTAGATGGCATTCCTGATGGAGTTGAAATATGCAAGACCAACCCCATACCTTATGGAGTTTCAGATGGCCTCAAACTTCAATATGAAGGAACAATATTTTACGATTTAAAACCTTTTTTAACCGATGCAGACCCTTCGAGTTCTACCAATCCAAAAAATTCTGATACTGACTCCGACGGTAAATCGGATAGTGACGAGGACTTCAACAAGAACGGGAGGCTAGATAGGTGGGAGTTCGACCCGGAAACGCCCGATACGGAGCCCAGCGAAGAGGGAGCCTGCAATCCTGATGAAGACATTGGCTGGAAATATGGGTACATATATTATACTACTGACGCTAATGAGAATCCGGAGGATCCGTACTATTTGTCCGCCGTGCTTGCAAGTTTTTCCAGTTGCACTCCTGAGGAGGCTCCCCAATATTTAGAACACTCTATATTGAGCGGGGGCGTCTTGCATTTGTGGCGCACAGGTGAAACCGCAAAAATCTATATAAAGGAGCTCATAAAGGAGAAAATTGGCTCGGGTGAATACAGCGTGAGTAAACACCAAGAAGAGATAGACACCTCGCAGGTAGGTTCTCACTATATAACATTCTATGACGAGGAATACCCAATGAACTGCCACGTTAATATCGTGGACGTAGACATAGACCCTCGACCGGCTCCCGATCAAATCCCTCGCGCAGAGGGAGATCCGCCGGTTACCATTGGCTATCAATTGGAAGGCGCAACCCTCGGTCGGGTCATTTGTGCTAAGATGAAAATTTATGACCCCAGGAGTTTCTTCTATATTGAGATTCCGTTTGCCCCAGGCAGCAATACCATTGAGTGGGACGGAAAAGTGTTCGATGGAGGAAATAAAGCAAACGCAGCAAAGTATCCTGAAGCGAGCGATGTTTGGCTTAACCTCTCAATAGGTCTTTCAAATACCATGACCACAGGATGGCTTAGAGATAGAGAGGGTAATCCGGAAGGGATATTTCAACGGTTTTGGGACAAAATTGAAAAAGAATTTTCTAAGCCAAGAATCGCTATAACAAAGCCGAAGAGGGGCGAAGAGATCGAGGCTGGTGCTCCTGCCTTCGACTGCACTTACGGCACGTGGAGATTTGACCCCACCTCCTATCAGTGGGACTTGATGAGAAAGGCTTTTGACCCCGATGTTGTAAGAGAAGGGCCTTACGAGCCGGGTGATATACTTGAGCTCTCCGAGCTGCAGACATCGAGCGTTAGGGCCAAATATATTACGGGTAGCAAGGCGCCTCCAGGGACAGATACAGATCTTGGCCCACGCAAGATTACTCTCAGTGCATCGGACGGTACAAAGACCCTACTAAGCAGCACCAATGCTGAGGTGGTGATCCATAGTGCAAAGATTACGTTCTACTATACACCATATGAGAATAATGATACGGCAAGCTGGTGGGGCGAGGTGGCTGATAAGGCAATCACCATTGACAACCCTCGCCCAGGGGTAGATCCTTCGACAATCTATGTTCCGGAGGCCTTTCGACAAGCCATAGGAGTTGAAGGAAATGGTAGGCTATATAAGATACGCGATAGCGAGATGGGTTTTGAGCTAGGGGACGACCCTATCCCGGATGGGTCACAAGATTATCTGCATTGGGTGAGCGGGACAGGCGATGCAATGCATTGTGAGTTCAAAGACAAGCCTCAAGGCTACTTAGGACCGCTAAGCCATCAGAATGCTGCTAGATTCGAATGTAACGTTCCGAAGCCAAGCGGGGGAATATTCCATGGAAGAAGTTATTACAATCTTGGCCAGGGAACACCGTACGAGGTGGTGGGGCTTATGGAGGCAGTGAACGCCAAATTGCGTATGCTCTCTGGTAACAAGCCAATGGACCTGCAAGGCGACGTGGTGGTTGTGAACAACACCGGGCCTTTCGGTGGATACGATCATCCTCTGACAGACGAAAAGCATCTGGATATTTATCTGCAGGAGAAGAATACTGACAAGGGGATTGACCCGTATGTCATCAGTGAACTAGGTGTATTATCGCATAAGGTGCAGAAGGAGAATCCAAATCAATAATGAGGAGGTATTATATCATGAGAAAAACCGTATGGGCGTTGCTGATGGTTTTAATAGGATTGCTACCTTCGCAACAAGGTTTATGCGAGTGGGAATCCTACGGTGTATTTAGAAACCAACTCTGGCGCTACGGCTCTCCATACAATGTGCAGATAACGACTAATACGGTCACGAAGCTTGAAGGATTTACTTTTGATGTTACGTCGCCCCCCAAAGCATTAATGTACCTTGAAAAGACTCCCCTGGCAGATGAGAATCTTAAACCGTATTTTGCTTCACGAGAACGCTCACGCTATCCATATAATCCCGAGGATGTCGTTCTGATTCTGCACATCTGCGACCTGCAGGGAATAGATCTTCAAACGGTTCCCATTGAGAGGAAATACTCGGATACGTATAAGAATGGCAAATGGCTGAGCGACAAAATTGTCCTTCTCTCGATACACGGTCATGGCCATGCGCCTGGGGGCAGCTATACACTGTTCGTTCATTTGGACAAAGGAAAGAAACTGGTTGTAAATAGATGGGAAGCGTGGCATGGTATAAGCGCTGATGGAGAACATTTGCTGATAGACTGGGGCGGGCGGGTGCTGTTCGATGATGTGCAGATTCTGCCCTTCTATGATCCTGATCCCTTCTTTTGTTCCGAGCCTCCCGACTCACCCAAATATGCTGCCTTGAAGGCGTGGTGGGAGTGCCGCAATAAGGTAATGGAGAACGAAAACAAGCCAGATGTTAATATGTATAGCTCGGTTCTCTATAAAAAAAGCGTTGCCTGGTGGGATGGAGGGAAAAAGTTCGCGATTGTGGATCATCCTCCTGCTGCGCTTCTATTCCACGAGAAGAAGACGGAGTTTACTTCAGAGATTCTGGAACGCAGCCGCTCGCCTGAATTGGTTATCGTCGATGTTGAAAAGATTCCCACCGGCGACATCAATCAGTACGCCCAGTTCATCCCATTGCAAATTGATTATACTAAATTAGGAAAAGACGTGCAGTCAGGTGAATTGCCCTGGCCGGTATACGATGAGAATGAAAATGCGATAAAGCTTAAGGCAAATTGTGTCGGCCCAACTGGAAGAACGCGCCTTCAAACTATGGCAGCTATTCCTGTCCCATAGATTTTATACTCTGGCACGGAATCCTGCTAACGGTAGGAAGTAAGGGCAGGTTTGAACCCCGCCCCTACATTCTGAATTCTTAATGCGTCTAAGGTGCTTTAACCAGCGCCTGAAGCTCAGGAGGCATATCCAGGGTCCGAATCGGGAATGGAATGACGATTCCTTCTTCTTTATAGCGCTTGTGGAGCGTCTTAATAAAGTCGTGTTGGATAAGGTATTTGTTCACGAATTCGCGAACGCGAAGGACAGCAGTAAAATTAATGCTGGAATCTGCAAACGTGTGGTAGCGAATGAATGGGTCAAACTCCTTAACGCCTCCCGGAATGCGCTGCAGCACCTCTTTGGCCACCTCGCACGTCACACGTTCCACATGCGCTAAATCGCTATCATAATGTACCCCAACCTGAATCAGTAGCGACATTTCTTGTACGGGTAGATAGTAATTGGTAATAGTGCTGTCAATGAGCCTGGTATTCGGGACAATCACGATGTTGTTCCACAGCAAGCGAATTCTTGTGCTGCGCCAGCCGATATCTTCAACCCACCCTTCTTCACCGCTTTCCAGGCGGACAAACTGGCCCACCTCCACAGGTCGATCCAGCAGAATATGAATTCCGGAAAAGAAATTCGACAACGTGGGCTGCAGGGCAAGTGCAATGGCCAGACTGCCCAGACCCAGGGTTGCCACGAGCGGCGTGATTGGAATTTCCAGCACTGCCAATACAATCAAGGCACCTAGGGTGAGGACAATCGCATGAATGATAAAGCGCACAATTCCTTGCGAAGTTCGGATCATCTTGATCCGCTCGTCGTATCCCATGGCGACTTGGACAATCAAAGAGTCGATAAAAAGAAAGACCAGACCGATAAGCACGACTTGCAGAGCCTTTCCATATAGATCAGCCCATCCGGCAGGTAAATCCATAATACCCTTGAGGATTACAAATCCAATGGCCAAGATGGAGCCAATAAGCGGCAGGTGGAGCGCCTTGAGCATTGCTTCAGCAAATTTGCGTTCGTACCGCTTTGCCCATTGCAAAATCCGCCCATACACAATCTTTTTCACAATGAGCAAAATCACCACACACAAGAAAAAAACCGCGGGGCCTAATACCCATGGCTTCTGGAGTATTTCATTCATAATTCCGCCTCCTTTCTGTGATAAGATAACAATCGTATTTTAACGAGCCTAATTTTGCGTATCATTACTAGCGGCCGCACATAGCATAAGCAAGCCTTTTCCTCATTCTTACACCCGTCTATTTCCTCTTGATAATTCCGCTGAATCATAGTAACTGGTATCTGGCATGCTTACGACACGAATTTGCCTGACTGGGAGCATGCGCAAATCGTGCTGATTCCTTCTGGAAAGGAGCCGCAACATGAAAAAGGCGCTTTATGGTCTGCTAGTTTTCTGCGTCATGTCGTTGGTGATGTTCCCGCTGGCGAGTGCGGGCAATGAGAGCATCCTCGACCAAGCACGCTCACTGGAACACGAGGGAGAATTTGCAAAATGCACAGCGCTTATGCAGCAGCATCTTGCCTCGGCCAAGGATTTGCCGCCAGCACAAAAGGAAGGGCTCAAATTTCTAATTGAACGTCTCGCGCGTATTCGGCAGGACTACGATCTCACACGCCAGAACCTCCTCGATAGCTTGCAAAAAAGGGTCAAGGACTTTCAACCAGAGGAGCTCAAGAAATGGGAAGATGAAGGCCGCTTCGATATGCGACGTATTGATGGCACCGTGTACTATATGGGCCCAAGCGTTAGCAATCTGTTCTTTCGTTACCCGGACATCCGCGCCAGGAAAATCGCAAAATCCACTGGAAATCAGAAATTTGCCAACGCAGCATGGGAAAACTATGTAAAGCTGACAGAGATGGCAAATACATCACCCGATCCATTGCTATATCCCGAGACGTTTCGCGTGACGATGACGGCCACCGTGGATGCGAATGCCGTGCCTGCGGGCAATACCATTCGCTGCTGGCTACCTTACCCTCGCGCGTGTCCCTCACAAACAGACATCCATCTTCTCAGTTCCGAACCTGAACTGAAATGGCTCGACAAGCCGGAAAGTCTCATGCGGTCGGCATACTTCGAACAGCCAGCCAAGCCCGACACACCGACGGTTTTCCGTATGACGTATCGCTACAAGACATTCTCGCGGTTCTTTTCTATCGACCCCGCGCGCGTGCTTCCCTATGACCTCTCTGACCCTGAGTACATTAAATACACCCGGCAAAAGCCACTGCACGTGGTCTTTCTTCCTGAATTCAAGGCACTGTCAACCGAAATCCTCGGCGACGAAACCAATCCTTATCTGAAAGCCAGGAAGATTTACGAATGGATCGCGCATAATATCGTCTACAGCTATGCCCGCGAATACTCTACATTGCTGAATATCAGCAAGTATACGTACGATCACCGTTATGGTGACTGCGGCCAGGAAGCCCTGCTCTTCATTACCCTCTGTCGTATGAACGGCATCCCTGCACGCTGGGAATCAGGATGGGTTGCGTATCCAGGCTGGAAAGGTATGCACGACTGGACTCAGATCTATATTAACCCGTATGGCTGGATTCCTGTAGATCCCTACCTGGGTATCTTTACGGTATCAATGGACGAAACGCTGACATCCGAGCAGCGCGAGGCGTTGCGCGATTTCTACTTTGGCAACATGGACCACTCCCGTCTTATAGCCAACAACGATCATTCCGTGCCTCTATTTCCTGCCAAGCGCTTCTTGCGGTCTGACACAGTGGATTTTCAACGCGGTGAGCTGGAAACCGATGGGGAAAATATTTATTACGGCCAGTTCAGCTATAAAATGGAATTCGAGCCGCTGAGTGAAAAGGCTACGGAGTGATTTTGCGAAGGAGACCGCAAAGATTTCCGAACGGCAAAGTGCCCGAAAATTCGTCAGGTGTAGAGTTTGAACGCTCATACTATGCCAAGAGTACTTTGGAGTGCGTCCGCCAAGGC
>CAZVVA010000034.1:0-23286 GCA_964630455.1 uncultured Candidatus Sumerlaeota bacterium | reverse complement strand
AGTGCCTGTATTCTCGTCCTCTGTGTGTAAACGTTGAAAAATAGCGAAGATTCTCTCAGATAACTCTGGATCTATGCCAATACCATTGTCTTGCACCGAGAAAACCCACTCTTTTTTCTTCTTTTCAGTTGAGATGCGAATGCGAGGCGCCTCTTTGCTCCGAAATTTAATAGCGTTGCCAATCAGATTCTGGAACACCTGAACAAGCTCTCCCGAGTCGGCCATAACTGTCGGCAGCGACGTGTAGGTAATCTCGGCACTACTCTCCTCAATTGCCACCTTCAGATTGGTCAGCGCCTGGTCAAGAACGGCCTCGCAATCTGTCGCCTCGAATGGTTTGCCACGCGTACCTACAAGGGAATACGCTAGCAGGTCATTGATAAGAACCTGCATCCGAGTGACCCCATCCACGGCAGACGCAATGAAGCCGTTGGCATCAGAATCCAACTTATCTTTGTACCGCTGCTCCAGAGTCTGCACATAACTCTTTACCATACGCAATGGCTCTTGCAGGTCATGTGAAGCAATATAAGCAAATTGTTCAAGTTCAGCATTGGAACGCTTCAGCTCCTCCAGGGCTTGATTCAATTCTTCCTCCGCCTGTTTGCGTCTTTCAGCCATTTCATTAAAAGTAGCAGCCAATGTGCCAATCTCATCCTCCGTTTTTACTTCAACTCGCTGCTCGAGATTCCCTCGACCAATCGCTTCTGCTCCTTTTGTAAGTGTCGTTATTGGTTTTGTGATGGCACGAGAAAGAAAAATGGCAAGAAGAAGGGCTATAGCAATCAAAAAACAAGAAACAGCTATAATGAGGCCCCTTAGTATAAAAGCAGGTCCGAGTACTTCTTGTATGTCATGGGATACTACAAGAATCCATTTTTTCCCTTGATAGGTTCGATAACCTATTGAGTGGGCACAAGAAAAGAGCTTTTCTCTTCCATCTTCCACGGAAACAAAAAAGCCACTTCCCTCTTTTATCTTCTTAAAAAACTCTTTGCCTGATACATCCTCCAAGAATTGGAAATCTTTTGTAACATAAATCAACCTTCCGTCCTCGGTGAGTAATCTAACTACGGTTGTCCCATATTGCTGTGTTCTACTCTCAGCTTCCCTTATAATTTCCTCGACTGACACGACGGCCTTGATTACCCCTATAAAATTCCCACTTTCATCTTCGGCTCTTACGCCAACACTAATCGCATATGTTCCAGCACTTTCGTCATACTCAACGTCACTAACATAAAAGCCCTTCTCTCTCGAAATCCACCACCATTCCTCATCATCTTGTCGATAGTCAGTTGTTTTCCCTGTCTGAGCAACATTTGCCCCGTATTTATTTGTTACAAATAGTTCCGAAAAAACATCATAACCATACTTCTTTTTGTAAAACTCAATAAATTCTCTTCTTAGATCCTTTGACAATTCATTGCCTAATAGTTCCTTCATAAACGGAGTTATTTCATCTTTTGGCGCGGAAACCCATTCCCTATCCTTACTCTCGATATATTCATCAATATTTTGCAACTTCTCAAACTCTCGGTTGAATGTTATAATCGTCTCCTGCAAATACGAACGCTTCAAGTACCTTTGAAGTCCTTCTATCTTAAGATAAACGCTCTCGTCTATTCTTCTCAGCATTTCATCAGCCAGGAAGACAGAACTCTTGCCAATAGATTCTTGTAAGGATTTCTCGCCTACAACAACTGAGTACAGTGCAACAGCAAAGATCATCAATACAAACAGCACGAAGCTGCCAATTAATTTTGTGCCTATTTTTATCCTCATCTTTTTATTCCATCTTCATAAACGTATATTTACTTTTTTGAATATACTCCCTCGGTTGCCCTGCTGTCAATAATGGTATGTCCTTCAAAGAATTAGAATATTCACCCTAAGAATCCGGCTTACTGCTCTATTGGCGCTCGAAATTCCGCTTGACTCTGTAGCTCCGTAGGTTTTTATGGTTTTTCGCAACTCTGTCAGGACGGCAAACATCGAGTAGCCATATAGAGGCATCGCGTGGGCACTCCAGCTACGCAGTAGCACGAACATGGAACGCATCATTACTATATTTGGCAGCAATCAGCCAACACCAGGCACCAGCGACTACACTGTGGCCTACGAGTTGGGCAAACGCCTGGCCGAACGCGGATTCACCATCTGCAACGGTGGATATGGAGGTACCATGGAAGCCGCAGCCCGAGGTGCTGCAGAGGCCGGCGGAATGACCATCGGCGTGGTTGTCCAGCGCTTCTCTCCTCAGGCCAATCCCTGGATTACGAAAACGATCGTTACCAACTCGCTGTTCGAGCGCCTTGAAACCCTGCTTAACCTGGGAACAGGATACGTCGTCCTCAAAGGTGGAACCGGCACACTGGTCGAACTCGCAATGAGCTGGGAGTATGTAAACAAGGGCTTATCGCCCCCAAAACCGATTGTGCTGCTCGGCGAGTTCTGGAACAGCGTTGTTGACACAGTGTTGAAAGAAATCGGCCCCGCACAAGCCGCTGAAGGTGGTCAACCGGCTCCCATGCTGCCGCAATTCATTCATAAATGCCAAACACCACAGGACGCTGTGAGCATCCTGACTTCTCTGCTTCCCCCATCCTGATAAAACACATTGCGTTCGCGCCTCTCAAACGCCCCTTCCTCTAGCTAACTTGCATACCACCAAACGCCATAGAACCTTTGACCTGGTGCACCTCAGGTAGGGGTTTAATTCATTAAACCCTGTCTTTCCTCCGGAAAATTGGAAGGAAAAAATCGCGCCTTTCTTTGCGTCTCTGCGCCTTTGCGTGCGATACAGCGAAAAACGAGCACTGGCTAAAGCAGAACGAAGCGGAGAACTCCATGTCCCTGTTTTTCACCAATTACGACTACAAACAAAAATGATGTGCACCCGTTTGACCTTGACAGATACCACTCGTTTTGTTGTGTCTACAATTAGTTAAGTGGAATACGTCAGCACCAATTCCTGAGAGGAGCGAACAAATGACCATGAGACTTCCGACCCGCCAAACGAGTAAATTCCGGTGGATCTTATTGACAGTAATTGCGTGTCTTCTTCTCTCCTGTGCCCTCCTCTCTCCAGCCCCAAAACCACCCCTCGAACGCAACGTTATTCTCCTGATCGGCGATGGGTACGGGTTCTCACACTTCGAAATAACACGTACACTTAAACAGCTCACGGACAATACAACACTGGCCCAGATCAATGTAATGAACCAGGGCAACACCGGATACATCAGCACCCCACCGGAAAATGGTCTTGTACCCGACTCAGCTGCTGCGGGAACGGCACTTGCTACCGGCCATAAAACTGAGAATGGCGTGCTCAGCCAATCGCCCGATGGCAGCCCCTACAAAACCGTGCTCGAGCTGGCGAAAGCACGGGGCATGGCCACGGGGCTAGTTTCCACCTCTTATATTACCGATGCCACACCCGCGGCATTTTCCGCCCACAGCCCAACACGCAGTGCATACGCCGACATTGCCGAACAACAGCTGCTCATCACCGGAGTTGACGTGATGATGGGTGGGGGCCGAGAAGATTTCATCCCGGAATCAGAATCCGGCTCGCGCCGAAAAGATAGCCGCAACCTCCTTGCTGAGGCTCAGGCCGCAGGCTATACACTCGTCTCAACTGCCGCCGAACTGGCTCGCATTGATCCTGCTCGCGCGCCGCGACTCCTTGGTCTCTTTGCTCTCCATACCATGGGTTACGATATTGATCGCGCAACGACAAACGAACCGAGCATTGCCTTGATGACCCAAAAGGCTCTCGATGTTCTGCGTCTGCAACCTGGGGGATTCTTTCTTATGGTGGAAGGAGCCAAAATTGACCACGCTGCACATGCAAATGATGCAGCCGCCATGGTCCGCGACGTTCTGGCGTTTGACGAGGCGGTCCGCATAGCTTACCAATTCGCCAGGGAACATCCCGAGACCCTATTTATCGTAACTGCAGATCACGAAACTGGCGGCGTGGCTCTGAACTATGGCGCCACACCAGATCATCTCCGCCTGCTCATGGAGCAGCAGCGTTCCGTCGAGGCCATGATGAAAGAAATCGGGAAACCCATAACTGCTGGCGCATTGCAAACTGTGGTCCGACGCTACACGCCTTTCACGCTCTCGGACGAAGAAGTAGAGCACGTTCTCGCCCAGCAACGTCCCACACCCTTTTTGAGCAACTGGGCAAGCGACCTCCTGGCCGGCGTCCTATCAGCCAGATACAACATTGCCTGGGTAAGTCGCAGCCATACAGGCGAGCCACTGTTCGCCTTCGGCATAGGACCAGGAGCCGAGAAGCTGCGCGGCTTTCATGACAATACGGACATCGGGAAAATCATCGCTGCTTTTCTCCAGTAAGGGCGCCCCGGCGGGTCGCCTCTACAGATGGCGTTTATATTATCTCGTAATGGTTAATATTTCATGCTGATATCACTTCTAAAAAATCCGAATCTGTTACGTCTGAAATCTCTTTGAGTATCTCTGTGTCTCTGTGGCGTATTTATTGCTTTTCGCATAAATAAAGAAACAGCCAAAGCCGTTGAAAGCCTTATTTTTGTGCGGATGCTTAGCCTTAAACTGTGCCATTCAACGTGGCACGGGCATCACGCCACAGGCGCATTTTCAACTTGCCCGTGTAGATTCATCCGCCTAGGCGGATGCCACGCTTAGAACAAAAAGAAATGACAAACGCTGACGAAAGCCTGAGTTCTGCGCCGGTGCTAAGCTTTCAACTGTACCGTTATCTATACAAATCTCATTAATCAAATAGGCAACGCGCAAATTCCTAGCCGGACAGGCAGAAAGGTCTGACCCATGCCAATGAGCAAACTGAAACTATCCGCTGTTCTTGCAGTCTCGCTTTTAGCCTGCCTTGTTTTCTGCGGCTTCTTGTTCTGGAAGCCTGCACCAGTGCAGGACTTTACGTTTATTCAGATCTCCGACATCCACACAGAAGCACGTTTGTCAGCCGATGCAGCGAAAGTTCAGCGCTCCCGCGGCTCAAACATCACTCGCATCCCGGTAACAGCACCCGTTGATCTTCCGCCTTATGATGTGCAGGTGGCTGCGCCATCGTTCATGATCGTCACAGGTGACCTCACAGAGTATGGCGTCGCAGGCGTAACCTGGCAGGACTACCTTGATTTTTTTGAAAACATCAACATTCCTGTTTACCACATATTGGGCAATCACGATAATACATGGGTTGCTGCGGTCCACCTGATGAGAGAGATGCACGGCGGCCGCAATTACTCGTTCGACGAATTCGGATGCCATTTCATCGGCATAGATTCCTCAACACTCCAGGAGCCCCTCCCGTCTTTTACCCGCGAAACATTACTCTGGCTGAAAAACGACCTGAAGCGTATTGACCACTCGACACCGGTGTTCGTCTTTTTCCACCATCCCCTGGATTCTGCATTCAGCAGCCCGTACGAACGTTACCGCGTCCTGGATCTCCTGCAGCCATACAACGTGGTGCTCTTGCTATTCGGCCATGGCCACGGCGCACGGTTGTACAACTTTGACGGAATTCATGGGGTAATGGGAGGCTCGACCTTTGGCAGAAACGCAGGCTATAATGTCGTCTCAATCAAAAACGGCGTGCTCCGCGTGGTGTACAAGTACTTTGATGCATCGAAACCACCAAAGGCATTACTCGAAAAGCCAATCCCCAAGAGCGCCAGCTATCCAAAAATCAAAATCTCCGAACCAAAGCCTGGCAAGACATATTCGGGTGACACGCTCGTAGTGAAAACAAAAGTTCAAAATCTTGAGGAATCCACCATAACAGAAGTAATCTGCCAGATTGACGACAACACCACACACGAGCTCGTGAAATCACCGGTGACGCTATCTCTTGCAGGCAAGCGCATAGCTACTTTCATGAGCTATAAAGGCACCTTGCCGGTTGGCGAACTCGCCCCAGGTGCACATTACCTCCGAATCGCAGTGACCGCAGCGGATGGCACTACCTACTATCGGTCAACCGCATTTTACCTCGAGCGACCTGACGCCCCTCGTGCCAAATGGCGACTCGTTCTTGACGGTTCCATTCAAAGCACTCCAGCCGTCGCCAATGGAGTTGCCTACGTTGGCGGAAATGATGGAAATCTCTACGCAGTCCGCACTACCAGCGGGAAAATCCTGTGGAAGTTCCCCACCGACGCAGAAATTCTCTCCTCTCCTCTTGTTGTAAACGACACCGTCTACTTCGGATCAGGAGACAGCAAGGTTTACGCAGTCTCTACAGACGGTAAACTCCGCTGGGCCCACACAACCACTGCTCCGGTCTACTCCTCACCAACCATGGAGCATGGAATGCTCTACATTGGCAATAATGATGCGAAGCTCTATGCGCTGGATGCCGAGACCGGCTCACTGCGCTGGGTCTATCCCGGTGCACACTATAGCATCGAGTCGCAGGCGGTCTGCTTTGACCACACCGTCGTGTTTGCCGCATGGGATTCATATGTCTATGGAGTGAACAGCATGAATGGGGCACTCAGGTGGCGCGAGTCCTCCCCAACCGCCAGCCTCGGGAGAGCGCGGCGTTATTATAGCGCTGCAGATTGCCCACCTGTTGTGGCGGACAATAAGGTATACGTTGCCGACCGTGGTTTTCGCCTGGGAAGCTACGATTTCGATGGGTCGAATATGGAGATACTTACAACAGACACTGCTGCCATCAGGCTTGCAGAAGATGGGAAGGCTTTGTATTTACGAAAATTCAGAGGTAACCTGGAAAAGATTGACCTCGAAGGCCAACGCATCTGGGAAGCACCGCTCAATTTGGGCCGCATCCCCGCGCCTCCGCTTGAGCAGGACGGCATACTGTACGGCTGCTCAAATAAAGGGTTGCTATCAGCCGTTGATGCCGCAACAGGAAAGCTGCGCTGGCAATATCAGATCACACCCAGGCTATTCGTGCTAGGCGGAGTTGCAGTAGACCAAGGGATCGTCATAGTTCCCGGCATGGACGGCACCCTCACCGCCGTCACCCCAGCCGAAGCCACCCGCAATCCATAGCCGATCACTCATAAAGAAAGAGAATACCGTGGACGCGCCAAAAGCCCTCCGCTAAATGCTGAATGATATCTTTTCGTGAGTGGCGTGGGTCGCATCCTCCCGGCCGTTCGCCTTTAGCCTGTTTGTTCGAAGCAACGCTCCGTGGCTGTACATCGCCAAATCCATTCTCAATTCTTCAAAGGAAATTTTATTGACCCTGACAACCTTTTCGGGGTAAATAGAGTCTAAAGTTATTGGACAATAACAGACAGGCTAATTGTGCCTACTTTTGAGGGGTGGCTGATATGGTTAAGAAACTCCTCGCATTTACAATCTTTACTGTTGCCGCGGCAATGTTGTTTTTTGGCTTTATGGGGCACCAGGAGCAGGTAAAAGTCGCCGTCGGGCCAGATCAGGCGGAATATAACGCTACGCTCAACGAGCCCGAGCTAATTACGGCTGTCCACACTAATTCCCTTATCGGCAAACAGCAGGCGCCCTCGGTTCGGCGATCATACGACCTATTGATTGACAGATCCGGCGCCTGCGCTACCTGATGAAGGTAAGCGCGAAGTCGCGCGTGTCGCGACTCAGACAGCCAAACGAACAATCCGCGGAAAAGAGCTGTAGGGGCAGGTTACAAATCTGCCCTCCCCCGCCAGGTGGTGTTGAAGCACAGGATGTAACCGTTTTCAATGAAACTCACACATCATCTAACACGACGCATTTCCCAGACGTTTTTCGTCTTCTTCCTGAATCCGTATTACTTCAAGTCCATGTCAGTCTGCGTGCCTGTAATGAACTGCTGGGGATGTCCGCTGGCTGCCTATGCGTGTCCCATTGGTATAATCGGACCATTTCTGGCCAAAGGGATTATTCCCTTTATCGCCATTGGCAGCATCCTTGTGGTGGGCGTTCTGGTAGGTCGGCTCCTATGTGGCTGGGTATGTCCGTTTGGTTTATTTCAAGAACTCCTCTATAAAATCCCGTCAATCAAAAAGCGGCTCCCGCCGTCACTACTTCGCGTTAAGTACAAAATTTTAATTTTCACTGTGTTGATTACTGCTCTGCTTTTCGGAACAGTCCGGACATCCAATGTTTTTGATCCGGCTAATTACTATTTCTGCAATTGGTGTCCGGCAGGCACCCTGGAAGTAACGCTCCCCTTTTTCAACTACCGCCTTGCTGAGATTATGAATAACTCATTTTACGATTCAGAGCTCATGGGCGCAGGGGTATTTGATGCATCGCTGATCTTCACAGCCCTCGGCTTGCTCCTGCTTTTTAAGCTCTTTGTGCTGTATTATATAATCCGCAGTTCGGTGTTTTACAAACGGCCTTTTTGTCGTGTCGTGTGCCCCATTGGCGCAAGTTTCGCCTGGCTGAACCGCATCAGCCTGTTTCGCGTCACTGTGGAAAAAGACAAGTGCGACGCCTGCGAGCTCTGCCAGCAGGTCTGCCCTATGGATCGCAAAATTTACCAGGAGACCGCTGATAACGAATGCCTCCGCTGCCTGGAATGCCGGGCCGCATGCGAGAAACGCGCCATTCTCGCCAGGTAGCCCTGTGCACCTCTCTGGTTATCCTTGCGCTTCAATATTATCCCTGCTTACAGAAATAGTTCCTCTTTCCTCGCTTTTGCCCAGCTCATGTCAAAATATACCGACCCCTGCATCTCCAGTACAGCGCCAACTTTGCAATAAGGCATGTAGGGGCACGCCGCGGCGTGCCCCTACAAAATCTTTCGCCTTTTAATGCAGGAGGATGCTTTCCGGACTATGCGCCACTGGCGGGCACGTATCCGTCAAAACAACCCTGGCCATGCACTACTGGTGATTACCAGAAAGGGAATAGACAGTGGTTAGTACAAATATCCTGTTACCGTGATGCACCTGAGAACAGAACGGCCTGAAAATCGGAAGGAGAGAAACAATAGAACCAATGGCAGGAGTTTAGAAAGGTTCAGCCACGGCGAGCTCTTTTTCAAAATCAACGAGGGTCTTAATAGTAGTGCCGCTCAGCGTAGATTTTTCGTATGGGCTTTTAAGTACGAGCGAGAAGCGCACTTCCCAATCGCGCTCTCCCTTGCGCCCCTCGTCGTCATCATCATCATCGTCGTCGTCAAACGGATCGTTGCGGAAGCCAACTAGAAGCTGAGCAACAAAGTCATGGAGGTCGCGCTTCAAAATGAAATGCGCGGCTGAAAGATCCTCAATGCGGGAGTTGTAGCTTGCCCTGATTTCCGCCTCGTACTTCGGCCCGATCTTTGCCCCCAGCGTTGCTGCCAATGTCATTTCTGTATCGTCTTCATAGTAGCTGCGGTCGCTATCTCGGCGGGAATATTCGGGATCAGTGGGGTCCAGGCCACGTGTGCGTCCCAAAGGGTCATCGTCCAGCGCCCTGTAACCGAATGCGCCCAGACGTGCCCACCATCGTTTTGTTTTAGGGATATAGGACCCAACACAGCTGACAGACACGCTGTCCTGCTGAAACTCGTTCACGTCAGAAGGGTCGCGAATCTGACGGCTTTGATAACCCGTACTCATCAGCACGTTGAACGTCTTGGCATCGTTCTGATAGCCGCCGCCCACAGATGCGAAGTCAAGCCGCTCATTAGCATAAACGGCATCGCCCGTCTGCAGGTTGTGACCGCCTCCGGCAGAGAAATAGAGATTTGGAAATTTTAAAAAGTATTTCAGATTGCCTTCAATCCAGTGTTGCCTGAGCCGAAATGCATAAATATCGCTCAGGAAATGCTTGCTTCCCAGCGATTCGTAATACTCTCCCAGCGAGTCGTCATTGCCCTCGCGAATTTTATACAAAAGATATGCGGTCAGCACCTCTGAAAAGCGGGCGTTCAGACGCACCTCCGCATCCCCGTATGCGTACACCGGGTCAACGTCCTTGATAGATCGCACTTCGGTTCCCGTATAAATCTCGTTCGGCCCGGCAAACGTCAGACCATCAATCGTATAAGGAAAGATTACGCCAGCCGGGAAATCGTAGTGATAGTCTTCATCCTGGCGCTTCAGGTACGCCACACCACCACCCAGCGTGGACAGCAGCGTATAGCGCTCGCCCAGACGCAGCCGATACATGAGCGACTGATAGAGATCCGCACCTTGAACGTAGGCATCGTCTTCGCGATCTATCAGGTTAAACCCGGGGTCCAAATTATTGATCGCATCAACCTTCAGACGATAGTAGAGCGGCAGCCGCCATAGATTGAGCTGCTTCGTAGAAAGCGTCAGCTGGGGTGCGCGTTCAGTCACCCGACCAAAGCGCTTACGAGCCAGCCCTTCTTCGTCGTCGTCATCAATCTGATCGTAAGGATCTTCGTCGAAGTCCAGGTCATCGTCGCCGGGTTCCGTGAAGTTTGAGAGACGATCGCGCGAAAGCCGGTCCTTAACCTCAAACAGCACGCGGGCCAGCAGTGCTTCGTTCGCCAGAGTCAGAGCGCCACGTGCCTGCCGCTCCCCCATGCGGCCTCGTTTCTCATCTCCAAACCGATCGAGCAGTTCCCAGTATAGATCCGCATCGTGCACTTCATCCACATTCAACAATAGTGTCAGATACCTTGACAGCGCAGAGCGGTGCTGCACACGCGCCAACCAGCGATACGGATCTTCCTCCTCATACTCCTCCAGATCTCGCCCCCGATCCTTGATCCCATACAGATCAAGAAGTCCTCTATGCTTTCCGTAGTCAAACTCATACTTGTAGACGGCGCCATGCCCCACACCACGGCGGCCAAAATAATCGAGTTTCATCGCCAAGTGGCCCGCACTCCGGAGCTGCATCTGCTCCTCTTGCTCAAAAGGCGGCTCATAGAGCGAATGCCAGTAATCATACCCAACGCGACCAAAACCCCCCAGGCGGCTCGAGTACCCGAACGTAAAACTCCATGGCGTGTGCTCATAAAGCGAACGCGAGTAGGCAGGAAAGTAAAAAATGGGTATCCCCCAGATGTAAAGGACAGCGCCGCGTGCGAAAACTCGATCATCGAGATACAGGATGACCTCTCTGGCACGTATATGGTAATGCGGAATGGAAAAATCACACGTCGTGAATGACGCATCGCGAAACAGCGCTTCTTCCTCGCTCAGGCGTTGGAACGAAGGAATTTCGTCCTCCTCTTTCGCTGCTTTAAAATAAAGGTCCGCGTGATGCCCACCGACCTTAAATGCCGCACCCTCCTGCTTGTCAAAATTGTACCACATTGACTCGGCAGTGACTTCAGCTCGCGGGGAACGCAATGTCACATTCCCATATGCCTGCACCTCTTGCAATCGTGGATCAAGAATAAGCCGATCCGCTTCCAGAGTGAAGTCCCTGTAGCTAATGCGAGCACCCGAGCGCGCGTAGATCAGCCCACTCTCTTCGTCAATGTCGAGATATCCCTTCTCGCTAGCCCGAATGCTGATCTCGCCCGCCTTTCTTGCGATCTCTTCAGACGGAGCCGCTTTCTTCACCTGAAAGAAGTCGGCCAAAGGAATCAGAGCCGGCTCTTTTGGCTCCTCGGGCGGCTCCTGGGCTACGGCAGCTGACAGCAACAGCCAGCAAATCACCAGGCCACAACCGACTAACCAACCTTCCCCCAGGCATGTGAACAATCGCCTCATGAACTTTGAGCTCCCGAAACCGATTAACCGACCAACCGTTTACCCTCACTACGGCTCGAAAGAAATGCACTCTCCAATTATTTCTTCAAACTCCTGCGGATCAGCACACATCCCACGGCACCCAGCAGGATGTTGGGCGAGAAAATCGCCAGTGTGGCCAGGCGATAACCCTCTTCGCCGAGTGAGGTCCCCCACTTCAGCATTAAATAGTAGATAAACAACAGACCGAACGATACGGCAAAACCCACCGACTTTCCCGAGGGCCGGATGTAAATAGCCAGCGGCATGCCGATCAGCACAAAGGCAACGCACGCCAGAGGAATCGAATAGCGCTGAGCCAGTTGGTTGCGGACTTTATTACGATCTCCTTCTCTGATGTGTGGCTGTTTAAGTGCCTTGTGCAACTCGCCAATTGTCATCTCGTTCGGTCTCTTCACGTACTCGCCACCTTTAATACGGCCTATCTTGGGCCTCAGCGTACGTTTAAGCTCCTTGAAAAACAGAACGATATTCTGCGTTGGCCGGTGCCTGGCAATCGGATGCAACGATCCATCAAACAGGCGAATTTGGACTGCTTTCTGCTCAGGATATGCCTCGATGCGGCCCCGCGAGGCAACGATCACTGTCTCGGCTTCCGCGCCCTCTTCTCGTGTGGAGACCGCCTCAGTAGAACGCGCCTTCTCCTCCTTCTGGCCAGCAATCTTCTCCAGTCCGCCCACCAGCCTCATGTTCACACCAATCATATCATTCGTCTTGGGATCCCGTTCACTATAGTAAAGCGTCAGATCAACGTCCCTGCCTCCAAGATCATCATAAAAGCGGCCCGGCTCAAGGGTGGTAAGCACCTGGAACTCCAGGCGATAGAAGAGGTCTGTTCCTTTGTACATTAAATTTGGCACGAGCGAGTAATTGGCTGCAATCATTACCCCGCTGATCAGACAGGCACCGATAATCACAGGGACAAACAGACGCATCAGGTTCACACCGCCTGTTCGCATGGCAAGAATCTCATTATCCACAGCCAGCCGTCCAAATCCGATAAGTACAGCCACCAGAACCGACATGGGAATTGTAAGCGTCAGCAAGGTGGGCAGGAGGCACAGGAGCAACTGCACGACCAGCCCAAAACTCACCCCCTGGCTTACCAGGAGATCCGTGAGGCGGAACATCTTGTTCACGAGCAGAGTGAATGTAAACACCAGGAGGCCGATTATTAGCGGACTAAAAAGCTCTCGTAACACATATCGCTGTAAAATCTTCATCCTGCACTCCTGCTGGCCAGCCGCAAAAATTCCCCTATGTGCCACTCATACGAGCGCATCAAAATCCTAACTATATAAGAAGACATCTGCCAGGTTGTCAATAGCGATTTCGTGTACCTGTGCAGGGCAAGAGACATTCAGCGATGTGCCACATTTTGCTTGACTTCCGAGCCAAATATTAAGTACTAAGAGAAGAATCAAGCCAAGCATATGGTGCTGATAATTTTTTTATTCCCATTGAGGAGGTGACATATACAGCAACTATGGATCTCACCAATATTCTCGTAATAGGTGCAATACCTATCGGGTTTATTGGCGGTTATTTCCTGAGAAAACTCATAGCAGAGAAAAAAGTCGAATCGGCTCACGTACGAGCCAAGCGCATCATCGAAGAAGCTAAGCGCGAGGTAGAGAATCGGCGCAAGGCTGCCTCGATCGAAGTCAAAGAGGAATTCTATCAGAAGCAACGGCAGTTAGAGCGCGAACTCAAAAAACGCAAATTTGAGATCGATCGACAAGAAAAGAAGCTGCAAGGACGCGAGGCATCGCTCGATCGAAAATTTGACGTGTTCGACAAACGAGAGCGAGCAGTCATGGAAAAGGAAAGGCTGCTTGACTCAAAGCTCCAGAGTGTCGAACACAAAGAGAAACACGTACAAAAGCTCAAAGAGGAGGCTCTGCGGCGGTGTGAAGAAATCTCCGGTCTGTCGGCAGAACAAGCAAAACGCATGCTCCTGGAAAGCCTGGAGAGTGATGTCAAACAAGAAGCAGCGTGTCTGATTCGTCGCATCGAAACCGAGACACGTGAAATTGCAAATAAGAAGGCTCGCCAGATTATTACTCTGGCGATTCAGAAGTGCGCCACCGATCAGGTCAGTGAAACCACGGTGTCGGTGGTAAATCTTCCCAACGATGAGATGAAAGGCCGCATCATCGGGAGGGAAGGTCGTAACATCCGGGCTCTGGAAGCTGCATCCGGCTGTAACATCATCGTGGATGACACGCCGGAGGCTGTTGTTCTCAGCTGCTTTGATCCTCTTCGTCGAGAAGTCGCTCGCCTCGCACTGGAAAGACTCATCTCCGATGGTCGCATTCATCCCGCACGTATTGAAGAAATGGTCACCAAGGCCGAGAAGCAGGTGGAAGACGCTGTGCGGGAAAGCGGCGAACAGGTTGCATTCGACCTCGGCATCCATGAGCTGCACCCAGAGTTAATTAAGCAACTCGGCCGCCTGAAATACCGAACCAGCTACGGCCAGAACGTGATGACCCATTCGGTTGAGGTTGCACATCTGTGCGAAGCAATGGCCTCGGAGCTGGGCGTTGATGCTCAGATGGCGAAACGCGCTGGACTTTTACACGATGTTGGAAAATCCGTGAGCTATGAGATGGAAGGCACCCATGCGTTGATTGGTGCAGAAATTACCAAGAAATTTAACGAGTCTCCTGCTATTGTTCACGCCATTGCCGCTCATCATGGAGAGGAGGAATTCAGGACAATAATCGCCGTTATCGTGCAGGCTGCTGATGCGATCTCAGCCGCACGCCCAGGCGCTCGCAGGGAAACCCTCGAGTCGTATGTCAAACGGCTCGAAAAACTTGAGGGAATTGCTAGCTCCTTTGAGGGCGTCGAGAAATCTTACGCCATCCAGGCCGGCCGCGAAATTCGCATTATCGTCGAGCCAAACCAGCTCAATGATAATGAGTGCGCCAAGCTTGCCCGCGATGTCACCAATCGCATCGAGAGCGAACTGGAATATCCCGGCCAGATTAAAGTCACGGTTCTGCGCGAAACCCGAGTGATTGAATATGCCCGATAACGTCAGCTGTCGCTCAGAAGTGGACAGACCTGACCCGCAGAGTGGATTTCATACGACCCTGCGAGTAGGCGTCCGCGCTCTGTGAATCACAGTATGGCGAAAATGCTCTGAGGAGAAAGACCATGTGTCTTTCTCCTCTTTTTTTATCTCTTTCCCGTCCGCCAGATGTTGGAGAAGCCCTTCCTGAAAAGCCGTCACAAACAGCGCATCGCATTTTTATACGAAATTTTGCAGTAGACCAAAGAAAAACTGCAGAAAGACCCCACTAAATGAATCAAAGACAATCACACCTGACTCTACCGGTCCATGACAACAGGCTCACAAAAAGGTCCAATAATGAGTGAGCGATTTCATTCGCTAAAAGCGGATGAAATCGCTCGTAAAGAAAGGTTTGGGAGGGGAGCGCGAGGGGTGATTCGCCTAGGCGAATCCCCCTCGTATATTAAAACGCAAAACCCCGGGTTTATACGCTCCTTTGCTCAGTCCATTGATTCCAGGTACTCTCGCACCAGCTTATCCTCAAAGCCAATTCGCTGCATCAGCATAGCAAAGCTGCGCGGCGACAATTTCCCACCTGTTGCCGCATCATGGCCAAACCCATACGCTCCTTCAACCGCACAATCGCGTAAGACCTCGTTGAGAAACGCAATCTGACTCTCGTCGCGTTGACTGCGCAGTGAGAAAACAATTTCACCAGGTATGTACTTGTTGTTTGAAGCCAGCACACGATAGCGCAGAAGCCGATTAGCCCACCGCGAGGCCATGAGGCCTTGTATAAGGCACGGTGAGGAGCAGCGAATCCACGCCGTGTCGCCGCCAAAAATCGGGCCGACTCGCGCCGCTTCGTCTATGGCCTCCTTCACCTCTGCCTTATACGCCCGAAGCCGCTCCAGCACCGCGTGGTTTCCCGTAACCAGCTCCTTTGGCGAATTGGCCACGCCAAGTGCACCGTAGGCCGTTTTCACGTCGTACGCCACTGCACGCCGCGCCGCATTCAACAACGACACTGCCCGCTTGCAGTGCGTTTTGCCATAGCGTTTCACAATTGGTGCAAGGTAGGGAAATGCTTCTACGCTCCCGAGATCGCCAAACACACCAAGAAGCGGAATCCACGCTTGCTCCTCCAGCACAACGATCTCCTCGCACACCAGATAGCATATCAGCGACGAGGTCTCCACCGGCCGGTGCTTGTAGGAACTGCAAAACACTACATCCTGGGGAATCCCCGTCGGCCGGTGATGGTCAATCACCAAAACCGGCGTTGGCGCATACGGATTCTCCGGTGAGCTTCCCATATCCACGATCACAATATAGTCCGGAGCCGCGGCGCGAACCTGCTCTACCACCTGTGGCGAATAGGCGTATTCCGTTTTCCCAGGAAATACAGGCTGCGTCGTCACACCAATCTCCCGCAGCGTATACTCCAGTATCTTCCCCCCTGACAGACCATCCGCATCGCCATCCATAAGTAAAACCACACGGCTACCCTTGGGAATTGACTCCAAAAATGCTTTCGCTTCCGGAAATCTCATTATCCGCTCCTCTTCTGGCCAACAACCCACACAAACAAATGTACACAATCAGCCCTGAGCCCTTTCGGCTCAACTCCTCACTCCTCTTGAAAACTCCTATTGCCTGAAGAGCCCACGAAACGCAACAGCTTCTTACACGGTGCGGTGAGGAGGAGCCACCCAGACGCCGAACCATCAGAGAGACAAAGAAAATCATATCTGCAAGCTTGAATACAGCATAGTTCAGCCAGGGTCCATCACTCGATATTTAGGACAATCAATAATTCTTTGCTTGTCAACAAACCAAGAATCTGCAAAATGCTTCTTAAACTAGGACGGAAGAAATCTCTTTAATCTTTTCATCCTTTGTGCAATAGAGTTAATAGATTTTAAGAATCAACCGAACAACACGATTTTGGAGAACATTCCCATAATGGATGAGCAAGAAAAGCGAAATCTCGAAAAGCACATCAGATTTACGCACGATCTTTCAGACGAAACGCAGTCGACCGAAAGCGTCTCTGCTACAACATCAGAGAGCCAGGGGTCATCTCCGCTGTTCGGCGCGCCTGAGAGTCAGCGCGGATCGAGATTTCGCAGCTTCATGGGATTTTTGTTTCGGCTGGCCATCGTTGTCATCCTGGTATTCATCTTGCTGACAACCATCAGCTATCTAACCATTCGCCACTTTATTTCCGCTGAGGAGGTTGTTGTGCCCAACCTCGTTAGCACGAGCCCGAGTGAAGCGCTTGAAAGATTGCGCGCGCTCAATCTCTCACTCAAGCTCGACAAGAAAGAATACAGTGAGATAGTCCGAGAGGGCGACATCATTTCGCAATATCCCTTCCCTGGCACGCATGCCAAAGTTGGCGCTGACGTCAAAGTCGTTCTCAGTAAAGGGCCAACGTTAATCCAGGTACCGGATTTGCGCGGCGAGAGCTATCTGAATGCAGGCGTCAAATTGCGCGCGCTTGATCTCCAGGTTGGCAAGACTTCCTACCTCTACAACAACGAAGTGAAAAAGGGAAACGTCATCACCCAGGATCCTCTTCCCCAGAGCGCTGCGCCACGAAAGTATGCGGTTAATCTGCTTGTCAGCAGCGGGCCACTACCCCGCAAGTTTCCAATGCCCGGCCTGGTGAATTCCACCCTCAAAGAGGCCCAACCTCTTCTGGCGAGACTCGATCTTACCGTTGACCAGATTACTGAGAAGGAACAGCCCGGTGTGGAGAAGGGAATTATCCTTGCACAAAACCCTCCGGCAGGCACGACTGTATCGAATGAGACGAAAATTAGTGTGGTCATTGCCTCGGGCCTGAATATCCCCCCCTAAGCCATGCGCCTCCAGGGCAAGTACTGTAACTGCAGGACTTACAGTCAAGCGGCGAGCCCCGGCTCCATACTATTCGACTCTCCCGCGTCCCGAGCCACCCAAAAATGCGCAATGAAAAAATGCTCTGACAAACATCTTGTTTCTCACTATCGGAACTCCCGGAAATTGGACCAACATCTCCCCCGGAGTCTGAAGGCCAGCGCTCCGCCCCACTCGTTTATCAGCAGGTTCAAACATGGCGATATAAAAAAATTCATGCCACGTTCGTAAAATTTAGTTGACCCGAAAACTAGATAATGCTAGGGCAAGGGAACGGAAGCTGGAAATATATTTTCAAGCCTTGATGCGGATTTTTGACCAAGACACAGAAAGCGAAGGAGGTGACTGATTAATGACCAAAGCAGAGCTGATTGAAGCGGTTAAGAAGAGCACGGGGAAATACGATGTCAGCAAGGTTGCAACGGAAGCCATTGTGGATGCCGCCTTCGACCAAATTGCAAAAGCAATCAAGCAGAAGAAAAGATTTCAGATGCCCGGGTTCGGGACGTTCACCGTCAGGCAACGCAAGGCACGAATCGGCAGAAATCCCCAAACCGGTGAGGAAATCAAAATCAAGGCATCCAAGGCTGTTGGCTTCAAAGCAGCCCCGAAACTGAAAAAAATACTCTGAGCAGCTCGCTCCGTTTGCATGGATTTTCCAAGCTACGAATTTCTCTGCTCAGACAGCGGAATGGATTCTGCAGGAGGTGAAGTAATCAAATCAGACTACTTCATCTCCTTTTTTATGCATGCATGGTGGGGATGCGCGTTACTCAGGAGAAGCGTTCCCAGTGAATGACCTCTTCAAGCGGGCGCTTAGGCAGTGATGGTGTCGGCTTCGCACTCAACCCAATGGAAACAAGGCTGATCAATCGGTAGCCCTCTGGCACGCCAAGCAAGTCCCGAAGCGCCGCGGCGTACTGTTTCTTGTCCCCTGCTACCCAGCACGAGCCCATACCCAGAGCCGTTGCAGCCACCAGCAGGTTCTGTGTGGCCGCACTTCCGTCTTCCAGAGCGTATTTCGTTGACTTGCAAAACACTGCGATACACACGGGCGCTTCAGCAATGAATTTCCCGTAGTCCGTGAGATCGGCAATTGCCTTGCGGGTTTTCGCATCCTGCACAATAACGAATTCCCAGGGCTGTATATTGTTTGCCGTTGGGGCCAGCCGTCCAGCGTCTACGATCTCACGGACTACATCGCGCGGCACAGCAGTTGATTGGTAGTACCTGACACTGCGTCGCGTCTTCAATGCATCAAGTGCATCCATCTCGGCTTCCTCCTCTTGTTCTTCAGAAGGCTACTTTCCTTATCAGAATACATGTCGGCGCTGCAAAAGCGGAGTTGTGAAACCCTCGGACGCCTCTCCCTCCCACTATGCTCCGCGCAGTAACAGGCGCCCTCACCTTCCCGGAATCCTTGAGCCAAGCCGATAGTCAGTACCAGGGGATCCCGTGCCATGGCAAGGCTTTGCGGGGGTCGTAATTTTTCTCTTGAACCGCAAAAGTGTTTTATATTATACTAGGATTACAGTGGTTGTTTGTGATAAGATGCACACCCGGGTTTCTGTTCCATTCTGTTTGAGTCCTGAGAGCCGCAACCATGGTGTCACTCTTCTGGAGTGGCTTTTTGCTGAACCAGTATTGGAACTGGATAAAACTACGGATAGCATACTGCGTCCCGTGGCTGCAAGACCTTATGGCACCTGAGGGAGAAAAAGCATCTTGCAGGCCGGATGCGAAATACCTGCTAACGGACCGAAGAATCGATCAGGTAATGACTCTTCTCTGTAAAGAGCTCAAACAGATTCGGATAGGTCTAAGGCAGATGGTCCCATCTAGGAGGAGTTTTTAAATGCATTTTCTACATCCTATTTATCATGGTCATTCTTATCAAGTAGGTTCGCGGATGGATCTTGATCGCCGATTGCCGCGGAAACTCGACGAAGCCGACCTTAACGAGCTTCTTGAATCTTTTTCCGAGCATCCACGCTATATCGAGCGCATAGCTCCGGTTAGTGCTCAGATCGGCGAAGAGGCAATTCGGGGAAAGAACTGGACAGAACTAATGATAAAAGGCTATCGCATTTTTACTGGCATTTTTTCAAATATTACCACGTACGTGCGCCAGACTATGCGCGATGTTTTCAAAGAGAAGGGCATGGTGCCATTTCTCTCCATCGCTATTGAACCAGATACGCTTTATCGCATCCTGGAGATGGATTATGAAACCGCTGAAAATACCTATGCGCGGATTATGGAACTCTACAGGGGGGGTGTGGTTGCCCCGTGCGCCACTGTCCCCTTCCACGTGATCCTGCCCATGCTGAAGGATGACTACGATGTGCGGCTGTGCGTGCGGATCGGTCTCCTCTTTTACTGGCCCATTCTGGTAACATATCACGATTACCTGAAAGCCACCCATAATAGTTCCCGATTCGTTGTTCCCTTCTGGCTTCCGGAAGGGGGCTACAGCAAACGCGTGCTGGAAATTCTATACGACCAGTTCAAGTCGAAGTGTAAGGAAGAAAAAGTCAAGGATCCCCATCTGGTGCTGCTGCTCGACAATCATCAGGCCATGGAGCGCGATACTGACGTCTTGATGAAATCGTGGAATATTATTAAACTCGACTCTACAAAAGATGGCTTCGTCTCTGTGGTCTTCCGGGATCGCCATTTCAGCAACTGGGTGACGTTTTCCAACCCTTCGGTCAAAAAGCTCCTTGATCGCACAATTGCCAAGGTCGACGCCGACCTCAACATCCAGAATATTGATTACTGCTGGTCCCATTTTGAGGACATTGAGGCACTAACTTATACCGTCAAAGCATCGAAGAACTTCGAACAAAAAATCATCAAACTAACAGAGCTTGGCTACTTAGCGCTCGCGCCTGACATGTTCGTACGACGCAAATTAAACGGTAACTTCCGCCACACAGATTACGAGCCGCAAAGCATCATGGTGAAAGACAACACGACGTGGACCGACTGGCATGTTAACAACATCTCTCTAGGCAGATGGGAAGGTACTCTCGACAGCAATGCGGAATATAAGCTGGTAGACGAAAATCATGCCTATACGCGCTTCACTAAGAACGGCACGGTATACGAGCCGGGACCCCAGTGCTGGAAGATCGGCTTTAATAAGGCCGTGGCCACTTGTGTGCGCATCGTCAAGGGCGATTCCAAGACCTACGGCTCAGGAATGCTCGGCGTCCTGGCCTCCCTGGTTCCTAGCAAAAATGCCAAAATCAAACGTCGCAACGTGGATAACTTCCTCGTCCACTATGCCTATATCCACTGGAAGGAGCACTTCGTCCATCACGGCATGTCGGAGGCCGATATCTATTTGCCAAGCCTTGTTAAACAACACCTCTTCCAGGGATGCAAAGGAAAGCCGTCAGCCAAGAAGACGCTGATCGCCGGTTTGGCAGCACAGGCCTATTACTTCACTCTGGATGGGTACAAATCCTGCGGCACCTTCTGGGAAAACTTCGATCAGCGCGCCGTCTACCAAAACGTCGCCATGGTGACCCTGGCCATGGTGAATGCGATGTACGTCTATCACTGGCTGGGCAAGCCACAAGAAGCCAGGAAAGTTCTCAACGTGCTGAAGGAGGAATTTATTGATTTTGAACACGCGTACCGCCGCTACAAGCTCGCCGAGTACGGTGTTACCGAGCCCGAATGGAAAGACGCCATAAAATCCACCGTTGACGATAGCGACATCAATGTCGTCGCACGGACTGCACGCCGTATTGGTGCTCGCCATCTTCGACTGCTCGGCTATCGGAAAGACTTCTCCTTCGAGGACGAAAATATTTCCACCAACACCGGCCATATATGGTCGGGCGAAGTGAGCAATACAAATTTCAAATGGGAAAACCGACTCTTTTGCGGCCTGCTTGAGGAATAAAACATCCTTCACTCAGCAAAAATTTAGCCGCAGAGGAATGGGGGTCAGGGTATGACGGCCTGTCCGCCTCTGGTGGGCCTGTCCGCCTCTGGCGGAATGCGGCAGCCCGCCCTTTCCCAAAAGAATATTAATTTTGAGAAGGCTATAGATGTTGGCTAAACTCTGCCACCGTTGGTTTGACGAGCTTGGTAAAATCTTTGTACTTCATGTGCACCGTATCGGTGTGCGTACCTGCGCGAAAGACAATCTCCTTCGCCTCAGTAAGCGTCTTGTCCACGTACACGGGAAGATCATATAAATTCCCGAAGGGCGGCATAGCACCAGTTTCGCACTGGGGAAACAGTCCTTTAAATTCCTCCTCAGTAGCAAGACGCGCCTCAGGCTTCCCGAGCACTTCGCTTAACTTCTCAACGACGATGCGCTGCGTGGCAGGCAAAACGACCATAACAAACTCTTCATTGGCCCTGATCATCACGACTTTCGCCAGTTGCGCTCCCGGCACGTGCTCCGCCGCAGCTACTTCCTGCGACGTGTAAACCACCGGATGCGTACGCACAGCATATTTCACCTTCTTCTTGTCGAGAAATTCCTTAAGCTTATTCAAGATTGTCATGTTGATCCCTCCTCTATCAGCAACATGCGGCCATGTCACACCTTAGATATGGCCAGCCATTTCTTCGGTCCTATGAGGGCACTTTAGCCACACCGTAAAATCCAAGTCAAGAAAATACCTTCTCCCAAGCCCGTGAGACTCTCCTGACAGCACTAAAAGGGATGGCAAGGAAAAACAACCCATGATCAGCTGCGACTCGCCTTACTCACATACCCCAACATGCGGTAAACCAATTTCGCCGCAAGGAAATTCGGCGCTACCAGACCGGGAATAGGACTCAGCTCCACGACATCGAATCCCAACACCTTCTTCGAGAAAATCAACGGGCGCAGAATCTTCAAAAGCGGCGCCCACAAGAGCCCCCCGGGTTCTGGAGTCCCTGTCGAGGGCATGATTGATGGATCCAGAACATCCAGGTCAATTGTAATGTAGATCGCCCTCGGAAGCCTCTTGATCACCGACGAGATCAGCGAATCCAGCTGATCGCCACCAAGATCCTGCATTCGGACTGTGTGAATGGTCTTCGCCTGAAACAGATCCTTTTCCTCGGCGGAGAGCGACCGGACGCCAATCTGCACAATCGAAACTCCCAGCTCTTCAATGCGGCGTGCCACACAGGCATGGTTAAATGAACTACCCGCATACTCTTGCCTGTAGTCTGCATGAGCGTCAAACTGCACCACAGCAAACTGCCCAGGCTTACTCGCCCTCAGTGCCTGCACAACGGCATAGGTAATCGAATGCTCACCGCCCAACACCACCGGGAATTTTTTTGTCCGCAGTATATCCCGATACACGCGGCCCAGACGACGCATCATTGCCCGGGGGCCTTTGGTTGTCACCTCGACCGGATTCAGCGTGTGGATGCCCATACGGTAGGTCTCAGTATCGAGCTCCTCATCATAAAGCTCAACGTGTTTTGACGCCTCAAGGATGGCCTGCGGCCCGAATCGCGCGCCTGGTTGATAGGAAGTCGTCAGGTCGTATGGCACAGGCAGCACAACAAATGCAGACGATTTGAAGGCCGAAAATCTTGGCTCAAGTCCAAGGAAATTTACTTGCGGTGCAAAGTCGGTCTTCCTCATTCGTTCCCAATCCAATTCGCCTTTAAGAGGAAAGCAATGGCGAACAAGTATCGAAACAATGTATC
>CAZVVA010000033.1:15928-23406 GCA_964630455.1 uncultured Candidatus Sumerlaeota bacterium | reverse complement strand
CTGATAAGACACGCGAAGCCATGGAGAAAGAGCATATCATTCAAGTTTTGAAAATTACGCTAGGTAACAAACGACAGACTGCACGCATTCTCGACATTAACCCCTCAACGCTCTGTCGCAAAATGAAGCTGTATGGCATTCGTCTGGAGGATGTGCTGGAAGAATAAGAAGGCGGCTGATTATAGTTCTCACTTGGCCGTGACTTCAGGCAGGCGTTTGGCAAATGCCGGCTTGTGTTCTCCGCAAATAATCATCGGATTGCTCAGGTAGATTTCACATCGGTTCATCTCAGCAGTTGTCGTTAGAAATTCAATCGCAACTCGCTTACCTGCGTATGGCGCAAGCGCAATGATGTGTGGTGGCTCTTCATCTGTATCTTTTCTCTTGTTTGCGATCCAGTGGAACAGGCTCACCGATTGTGTGCTTCCCTCTTCATTCAAAATGATTTCAAACTCTAGATCCTCAGCAACTTGCTCTGCACTCCACCGTGGCACTCCAATGCCAAAGACCAGCTGACTCTGCGGCTGAATCATGATGTTCGGAAACCGCACTGTTGCATTCCCCGCCATAATCAGACTTCGCTCATCTCCCCTGCTGATCCAGCGGCGCCCATACTTGACAAACGCTGTGAGTGAGCGCGTCGTAATCTCTGCGTTATCCAGCTGATCATAGAAATTGTAAAAGCCCTCTTTTGCCAGCTGGCGCTGGATTGCTGCGAATACCAGCTCGGCTTTGACCAGCTGACCAATATCGCTCAGGTGCTCATCATACAGCCCGTAAGTGAGGTAAAGCGCCTTATTCTCTTCCACCTGCTTGAGAAACTCCGGGAGCAAATCCACACACGCAATCTCCTCGCCAGCGAGCAGCTGCTTCAGATGATCCTGATAGGCATGAGTACCATAATACTCACCAAAAGGGTATCCCCATTTGTAAACTTGGTACTGATGCGGGCTGATGATGGCGATGAGCGGAATATGGCGCTCGCGCAGGAGCTCGATGAACTCGCGCAGCACGCGATCATAGGCTTCCCACGCTTCAGGGAACTTTGCCGGAAACATCGCCATTGGCATTTTGTCCGTCGGATTTTCCGGAAAGTAGTGCCCGGCTGCTGCCATGATACGCACGCATGTGTTACGGAGCGCCTGATAAAATGCAGAGTTGAGCAGGAGGCTCTTGAGCGGTGTGTAGGAAACACGCTTGCGCCGGAACTTGCGTTGTGTCTCCTGGCGATGCTGCTTTTCGATTACGTCGTTATAGAAAAGCTCCAGCACCACCAGGTCTGGTGCAAGCCGGAGGCCCTTCTCGCGCAAATAGCTCAGCTCGTCATCAATCGTGTAGCCGATCGTGCCGGCATTGATGACGTCAAACACGCCAGAGTAGATACCGTCGAGAAAACTCTCCAACCGCTCGGGATAGCTCGCATGATCCCCCACCCCGTAGCCCATCGTTGACGAATCGCCCAGGCAGAGAATGCGGTAGAAACTCGTAGGAGTGGCTTTGCCTGAGCCACGAAATCCCTGATCGTTAATCGTTATGGAATATGCTATGTCCACCTGGGGGACGCGGTGAATCAGGCGCTGGTTCGGGACGATGTCGCCTGGCACATTTGGATAGACACTAAAGTCAATCTGGTAGGCTGAAAACCCGACAACGCGCAGCAACGCCTCGCAGAGGAGGAAAAAAATAACAACTGCAAGCACCGTAAACCCGAGGGTCTTCAGCACACGTTTCATCCGATTGGTTGTCGCCTGTTGCATTTACCAGCCTCGATGTGCCAGGAAATCTTCGATTACATTGGCCGACTCCCCCGGGTTTGTCAATTTGAAATGCGGAAAAGGGACACAGCCGCGACTTTTTCCGTCAAGCCTCATATCTCACCGAGATGCCTGCAGAAATCCCTTCGGCGCCAGGGTTTACTCAGCTCCCTGGCGGCCACAACCTGCATCGGCCAGTGGCACCGCCGTGTTGACTGTGAGGTCAAAAAGGAGCGATGCCTTGCTTGTTTATTCACGCCAATGAGACCAGTAAATAGGTTACAGATTTTAAGTCAGTTTCAGCCTGATCCGGAAAGTGCTGAAAACATTGAAAATAAAAATGAAAAGGATCAAACTGAGGTCTAACTTCCATCTATCTCTTGCATATCCTCCATGGACAAAACCATGGACACATCTTATCGAATTTTAAGTCTTGCGTCATTGTTTACCAGGACGGATACAATGGAAGGAATGGGTCTGTGCCATATGAGGAAATGTGCAACCTGAAACTGGTTAAGGCACGTAAATTATTTTGTCGAAAGGAGGACGAACAGGGTACAAATGTTATACCGCCTTACCTTGACCGTGGTATGAATCATGAATACGTTATTTCAAAAATCCACGGGCTATTCTAAACGGAAAGAAGATAAACCGGAAGTCCAAGTGTCACGTGGGGGTGAATCGTATTCGTCTTGAAGATGTTCTTCACCAACCATAAGCACAGGCGAGTGAGTTTTAGAGAACAAGATCCTAATTGCGTCCAAAGGCTGCTCTGTTTGTTAGATTGTGTGGAAGTGTAAAAATTCTTGTGCTCCTCGACAGATAGAACAAGGCGTAAAATACTCCAAGGTTTAGTGTAAGGCCTAGCACCCCAAGGAAAATGGTTGGGGAGCGAAGGCTCGAACCCGGAACCTTCTGATTAAGAGTAAAAATCGGGGCATTGATTTTATTGGACTTACAAATACACAAATTTAAGAACATAACCCTTAGATCACAAATCATTTTGAACATTCTCTGAACATTTAGGCTTACCTAACTTCCCTCCCTTTCGCTGCCGGGGTACAATAGGAAAACAGTACTATTTTGAAAAAATGAGAAACCCTACCCATAGACATGCGGAAATTCATCTATATTATTGCATTTAAATCATAAAATAAAAAGGAGAATGGAATGATGAAAAAATTATTAATCCTGGCGTTGATTTGCTGCTTGTTCTCCCAAATTGAGGTAGTAAGCGCAGAGCGTCTGCCTGGAGCCGATGCAATCGAAAAAGCCTCTGAACAAACAGATGAAGCGAACATTGCCAGACAGATCTACGAATTCCTTTCCCGGATTTATAAGGAAGATGAGCCGGGAGCCGCTGTTATCGCTGTTAAAAATGGCAAGGTCATTTTTCGCAAAGGATACGGCATGGCTGACATGGGATCAGGCGTTGCGATCAGACCTGAAATGGTGTTTGCCGTCGGATCCACAACCAAGCCGTTCACAGCCATGGCTATCATGATACTGGCCGATCGAGGATTGCTGTCTTTGGATGATGATATCTCACAATACCTTTCCGATTATCCCACTCGGGGCCATAAAATCACGATCCGCCATCTGCTATCTCATACTTCCGGTATTAAGAGACTCCATAGCATCAAAGAGTACTGGAAACATATTCGAGAAGACGTGAGTTTGCAGGAACTGGTTAATTTCTTTAAGGATGAACCCATGGAGTTTACACCAGGTGAGAAGTACAAGTACTGCAACTCTGGATATTACCTTCTGGGTCAAATCATTGAAAAGGTCAGCGGTCAATCTTATGAACAGTTCATGCAGGAGAATATCTTTGATCCGTTGGCCATGACCAGCACCACTTTCGCGAACAATTTCTATAAGATTCCTTATCGGGTCAGGGGTTACCACAAGGAAGGGGATCGATATGTGAATGCCCCTGATATGAGTTTTACACATTTGCACGCAGCAGGGGGTCTCATCACAAATGTGGATGACCTTGCCAAATGGGACGAAGCGTTATACGGTGAAAAGCTCATCAGCAAAAAGCAGCTAGAGCATATGTTTTCACCCTTCATCCTGAATAACGGTGAATCCTCTCACTTTGCCTTAGGTTGGTTCCTTGGTCAATTGAAAGGCACAAAAAGCATATATCATGGAGGCGGAATCTATGGATTCATCTCACATACAATCCGCCTGCCTGAGAAGCGCATCTACGTGGCATTGCTTTCCAATTGTATAAACCCAAAGGCGAATCCACCAACCGATCATATAGCTGAAAGCGTCGCGGCTATCGTTATGGGTGATCCGTTTAAGGAACAAAAACGGAATGCCATTATTCTTTCACCCTCTGAGTTGAAAAAGTATGCTGGTGTTTACAAATTGATCACTGACAGGGAAGCGGGACGAGTCCACTTTATTGTTTTTATGGGTAACCGGCTTTACTTCGATACGGGAAGAGGCCATAGGTACGAAATTCTCCCCGAATCAAAGACTACATTCTTTGTTGAAGGTAAACAAAGCATCTTAACCTTTAAATTCAATGAAAATGGCGAAGTGACACAAATGATAGTACACTATGGAGGAGAAGGAGGAAAAGAAATAATCTTCAAGAAACAATAATTATACGGATAATCCTTAAACCTGTTTTCAGTCTACAGAAGGAGGACATTATGTTGTCGAAAACACGGACGGATATAGGGAATCAGGTGATAAAAGATACGGTTGAAAAGGGTAGATCAGTAGAACTACCGTGTGTTACGTCCAGAAAGGAAATGATCGGTCCGGATTTTCAATGGAAAGAGCGGAGAGCAATGAAACTCGTAATAGAGAACGTTGGTAAAATTTACAAAGGCCAGGTTTGGGGACTGCGTAATTTCAGTCTGGAGCTGGGACCGGGAATATTAGGCCTGCTGGGGCCAAATGGTGCTGGTAAGACGACGTTGATGAATATCTTGGCGACCGTCACCAAACCCACTGAAGGGAGTGTGAGTTGGAACGGGACGGATATTGTCCGCTCGCCCAATGAACTACGTGCCGTACTCGGCTATCTGCCGCAACATTTCGGCATCTACCCTAATCTCAATGCAGTTGAGTTTCTTCAATACATAGCAGCCATGAAGGGACTGAACGGGAATGCAGCGCGGCGCAGGATCAATGAGTTGTTGCAATTGACCAACCTCACTGACGTCAGCAATCGCCGTTTGGGAAGCTATTCCGGTGGCATGAAACAACGAGTGGGCATTGCGCAGGCTCTGCTCAACGACCCCCAACTGCTCATTGTCGATGAGCCAACTGCCGGACTGGATCCGGAAGAGCGGGTTCGTTTCCGCAATCTACTTTCAGAGCTTTCCGGAGACCGTATTGTGATTCTTTCCACTCATATTGTCTCCGATGTAGAGGCTGTCGCCACCGAAATCATGCTCATCAACAATGGTCACTTACTGCAGCACGCCGTGCCTGAAAAACTACTACAGTCAGTCGCGGGTAAAGTATGGTTATGTGTCATTCCCAGTAAAGAGTTAATCACGTTCCAGAAGCAGCACCTGGTAATCAACACCGCCCGGCGTTCTGACGGCGTGCATGTTCGGACGGTCTCCGATATTCCCCCCTGCAACACCTCCGAAAGCATTGCACCAACGCTGGAAGATGCGTATCTATACTGCATTTCAGCTGCAAATAATACAACTCCATTGGCCGAGGTAAACAGATAATGAGCATGGTTCGAAGCATTTACCATTTAGTACGGGCTGATTTCCTGGAACGAGTACGGCAGTATAGCTTTTTAATTGTCATGGGCATCAGTGTATACGCAGGCTATTTGCTTGTGCCTCCCGTCGGCGCGCCGTACACCGCGTTTGTGATCCACGGATGCCGGGGTTTTTACAACTCACCGTGGATCGGATTGGTGTTCGGCGTTCTGGTGTGCACACTTCTCAGTTTGATTGGATTCTATCTTGTCAAAGGTTCCATTAAACGGGACTACGTGACGCGGGTGGGACAAATCGTTGCTACCACGCCGATCCGCGGACCGATTTATGTGATGGGCAAATGGTTAAGCAACTTGGCAGTTCTCAGCTTGATTCTTGCAGTCCTGACGATGATGGCGGTCATTATGCAGATTGTGCGGGGTGAGGATATGAATGTCGATCTGTTGGCGCTGATATCTCCGATATGGCTCATGGGGGTGCCGACGTTGGCGGCAATGGCAGGGGTGGTCGTGCTGTTTGAAAGCATTTCCTTTTTGCGGAGCGGTCTAGGCAATGTAATCTACTTTTTTGTCTGGTTCGGTATGCTGATGTTACTTATCGGGATGATGTTTATCTATGTTGAGGATATTACACCTGGTAACGACTTTGCCGGTGTATCGAGGGCAATTGTGGATATTCGTCTACAAATGGCTGCCGAGGGTCTTGATATCCATCACGGATCTACCGACTTATTTGTCCCAACACAAGGACGCGACGTTGTTCGCTTTGCCTGGGAAGGTATCAACTGGACGGCAAAAATAATCTTCGAAAGGATTATATGGCTTGGAATTGCAGCGATGCTCGCATTTGCCGCGGCCTTTCCCTTTGATCGGTTCGACCCTGCACGCAAGCGCATTCGCCGCCGAAAACAAAAGCAGGTCTGGTATTGGCAAAGTATTTGGAAAAAGATAGTAAGTTCCGTCGGTTTGTCAATGTCAACCACGAGTAATCTACCAATGTCGCACGGCTCCAACATTGCCGTCCACCTTACGGCGCTGGATAGACATCGGTTGCATCAGCGTTTCTGGGTCATTTTTTGGGCCGAACTGATTCTCATGGTCAAAAGCCAGAAGTGGTGGTGGCATTTGATAGCTGTGGGCTTATTCGTCGCGATTCTGCTAAGCCCCCTTGAGGTGTCACATCAATATCTTTTCCCTATAGCGTGGCTATGGCCGGTTCTGCTTTGGTCGTCAATGGGCGCTCGCGAAGCGCAGCACAAAACACATCAGATAACTTTTTCCGTTGCTCATCCCTTATGTCTTCAGCTGCCTGCAATCTGGCTGGCGGGTGTTCTCGTTTCGTGCATAACCGCTGGGAGCTTTGCTCTGCGCTTGCTGTTGGCCGGACAGTACGATGTATGGTTCGCCTGGCTTGTTGGCGCAATGTTCATCCCCTCCCTTGCTTTAGCTCTGGGTACATGGACCCGTGGCACTCGCTTATTCGAAATCGTATATGTATTAGTGTGGTACATCGGGCCGATCAAAAAGGTGGCGGTTTTCGATTATATGGGTGCAACCCGTGAAGCCATCACAGCAAATATTCCGCTGTGCTATCTTTTACTAACAATTCTATTTATCGCTCTGGCAGTGATGGGACGGCGAAGACAAATTCGGACATAATGGTTCCTAATTTTCCGTGTTGTCTTTGACAGGTATACACTGTCTCTTCTGAAATTTTGTGATGAAGAGCATCAACTCATATCTTGTATTCACCTTAAGTTTCTGAAAAATATTGTAAATGTGATTCTTTACTGTATGAACGGAAATATAAAGTAACGCTCCGATTTCTTTATTACTCTTACCATTCAGAATGAGCTCAACGATCTCCTGTTCTCTTTTTGAAATATCGTACTCTTGATAAATTCTATCCAATACTGCGTTGTCATCTATAGGCTTTAGCATGCTTTCCGCGTAATCCAGGAAAAAGTATTTTAACCAAAGGAACGGAATGATATTAAAAAATATGAATATCGACATTC
>CAZVVA010000033.1:0-15918 GCA_964630455.1 uncultured Candidatus Sumerlaeota bacterium | reverse complement strand
AAATGCTTGGTCGGCCTGGGAAACGGTATGAACACCAATGATAGTGTCAAAATCACATAGCGCGACATATAGAAATATGCAAATGCACTTATTATTTTCTTCTTACTTAAATCCTGGCACTTCTTCCCATGAATTAGCAAAATAATCAAAACAGGAATTTCTAAAACAATCACATTATTAAAAATTAGCGAATGTATGATAGAAAGCCACCTGTATAATGTGGTTTCATGGGAAAGACCCAACTTTATACAATAACTGAGAACAAGTATAACAATTCCAATTAAAATCAATCTATTGGATCGCGAGGATAGGTCTTTTCCCTGGAATCTCAAATCGACTTTACGCATTGAATAGATCATCAATATGATTAAGATAGAAATGACTAAAAAGAAAACATCCATGTAAACCGGAGAGTGATAGGATAGGAAGTTTCCAGGGAGGTTAGTATGTAAATATAGCAAAATTAAAAGGCTTAAAACGCATAAATTATAAAAAATAGTATAGTGTACGATTGGTTGAAGAAAGGAATGGGCATAGGATTTATACATATGGTGGATATAAATAACAGCCCACATTCCAATGATTAAATTAAAAAAGAACCCAAATATTACTATATGCTCCATTTTTATGGATAATTCCCCTTTTTTAAAAAAATAGTCAAGTAATCTGGATATTTATGGCCGCAAAGCAAATGCGGGTTTCTTTCCTTAGAATTATTGTACACATAACTGTTATTGGATTTAAGCTACTTATCTGTGTTATGTCAATGTAAGATATATTCTCGCAATTTTGCCATAAATTAAAATCCACACAAAATTTCTTTCAAAGGGGGCCATAAAAGAAAATATCCCCAAGGGGTATTGAAACCCTGTTTTCGCTCTGAGAGGCCGATGTCCTGGGCCAGGCTAGACAATGGGGACTTATGAAAAATGGCTGGGGAGGGAGGGTTTGAACCTCCAACTTTCTGATCGTGAGTCACAATAAAGAGGATTTACAGACTACGGAAGGTGGTGATATTACAGTGGATGGGAAGTGTAACAATGCCCGAATTTAAACCACTTTTTGCGGCAATACCATTGACAAAGCCATGGACAATTACTCCCTGGGCGAGAGTATCTAGCAGAATGGCTGACCATGGCCAAGTCTTTAGAAATAAGTGCCGGGAGCGGGAATCGAACCCGCAAGGTTCGTTGTGCGAACCGAGGGACTTTAAGTCTCTCGCAGAGATGCCAGGAGCGCAAAGTTCTCTTCTTCTTTGCGACTTAGCGGCTTTGCGTGAAATTTTTATAAGGCATACAGTAACTCCAATATTGTGCTCTGAGTAATAGCATGGCAGGCCGAGGGGACTTATTTTGCATGCGTGCGAAGCGATCTGGAGGAATCTGGAAGGTGGCGCTTGAGGGTATCGAGAAGTGCGTAGTCGAGGCGAATCTTTCCGAGCAGCACCTCTTCTTTTGCGTGGCCATGGTCATCCGAGCCGCCGGTGATCAGCAGCCCGTGCTGCTTTGCCAGCGCAAGATACTGTTTCGTCTGCTCAGGTGTGTGGTTCGGGTGGTACACCTCCAGACCATGAAGTCCAGCCTTCACGAGGTCAGGCAGGTATTGTTCCATCCGGCCCATGCCGGGATGAGCTAGTGACGTAACACCGCCGGTTTGCTGAATCAGTCTAATCCCCTCCGCAGGGGTGAAGGTGAGCTTTGGCACGAATGCAGGACGCCCTTTGCGGAGGTAGGTATTCATTGCGTTATCGATCGAGTGGGCATGGCCAAGACGGACCAGCTCGTTGGCCACGTGGAGACGGCCAACCGCTCCGTCCTTTTCAACCTGATCCAATACACGCTTGATGTCAATTTCTGCACCAAGTGCTTCTAGCAGCTCAGCCATCTTTATGACTCGCGCGCGCCTCACTTCGCGCAGGCGGGTCAATGTCTTCAGCAGTGTCGCATCGTTCGGCTGAATCCCGTAGCCGAGCAGATGCATCTCGTGCTCGTTGTGCTCAATGGTCAGTTCAATGCCCGACAGCACCTCAAGACCCAGCTCCTCCCCTGTGCGTTGGGCGGGCGAAATGCCCAGCGTAGTATCGTGGTCAGTGATGGCAATCGCCCGAAAGCCCTTCTTCACAGCTAGGCGCACTACCTGTTCAGGTGTAAAAGTACTGTCGGAGGCAGTGGTATGGACGTGTAGGTCAACGTACTCCATAAGCAGTATCTTTATATATTCATCAGGAGATCGTCACACTTCTGGCCAGCTGGTCGCGATTTTCCGCTAGGATCACCCTGACGACCCCTTCGCTTCGTTCCTGCTAGCCATATACTTGCTTCTTTAACACTCCAATGCACGCAAGGTTGCGATACTGTTCGTTGTAATCCAGGCCGTAGCCGACCACAAATTTGTCGGGGATACGGAATCCGATATACCTGATCGGCAAATCGGATGGCCGAGATTTCTCCTTGTATAGAAACGTGCAGATTTCCAGCGTGTTTGGGGCGTGGAGCCAGATCAGATCGCAGACCGCTTTCATTGTGCGGCCCGTGTCATAAATATCCTCCACCAGCAACACGTCTCTATTGGAAACATCAATGTCAATGTCCTTTGTAATGATGACCTGGCCCGAGGAGACCGTGGATTTGCCGTAGCTTGAAGCGCCAACTACGTCGTAGCTATGGCGAATAGTCAACTTACGCGTCAGGTCAGCCATGAAGATGATCCCTCCCTTAAGCACAGCGACTAGCACGAGATTCTTGTCCTTGTAATCTTCGCAAATTTCTCGTGCCAGTTCTGTGACGCGCTGTTCAATTTGCTCCTTGGTCAGCAGCACGGTTTCAAGGTCAGGATGCACGGTATCTCCCTCTTTCTTGCCACACGCCAATCAAAGCAATGACTCGCAATTTCGTGTTGACAGCTCACCTCGTAGGCCCGAAGCCTGCACCCCGTTCCCCCATTCAACCGGTTACTTTTTAATATACGTCCCCATAGGCGGAAATTCCTGGCGCTTGGCTAGCTTGCCGTCGGAAAATTTCAACAGGACGCCGTGCGAATAGTACGTCCAGCTTTCAACCAGCACGCCGTCGCGGCCAACATTCTTCTTAATGTCCTCTGGGTCGCCGTACTCGCATACTACGCGAAGCTGATCGGAAATTGGAAGCGCGACGTAGTTAGTGTCGCTTTTGAAGACAATGTCTTCGTTGTGGTCGAGATAAATCCACGAACGGTCGTAGTCGTGGATCCGCGGGAATTTCCTGTCTACCTTGAGATAGGTCTGAATGTCACCTTGCCTGGTCCACCAGATATGCAAGTAATCCGGTGGCCCGTACTTAGCCAGGACTTCGCTCTGAGCCGGTGTAAGATTTTCCTCTTGGGGCCACTTATTACCTGGTTCAGCCAGGTTCACCGAGAAGCTGGGATTGAACATTATCTGACCTAAGTGTGCACAGCCGATAAAGACGGCAAGGATCACCACCCATGCACTGCAACGGTTGAACTGGAAGTGAATCTGCATTGGAGGCCTTTCATTTTGTTTATGTATTCACTATTGAATTGATTTACTTGCTACTCATTGGCGGAGTACTTGTAAATAAAAAAAAGAGCAATCGTTGAAGTATCGATCAGACATTCTTGGAATTCTTCGAAAGATCTCAGGTACGGTAGAGGCCGTGACATTGCCCCGGCGAGATCAAAAAGGCGTATTCCAGACGGATGGGCCACCCCACATCATGCATTCAGGCGGTAGCAGAAAGGGCCAAACGTATGCTGGCGCAGGAGTGTGAATATGAAAAAGCCGTTCGGCAATAGAATCTTATTGCTAAACGACCAGGCGATTTGTCCAACGCGGCGAGACCGATTACTCCAGCACCTGCGACAGTTTTTCGATTAGGTCGTTGCGTTCTTTCTCAGCCTTTTCCAGTTCCGGAACGCGCGCCTCGAGCTCACTAATGCGCTCCTGGAGCTCCTGGATCTGAACCTGCTGTTCCTTGATTACTTCCTCTTTTTCCTTCATCTTTTCCTGGATGAGATTCACCACCTGCTCATTGCTTAGCTTCGCCATTGCTACGGTCCTCCCTGGTCCTTTGGAGTTTTCCCTTTCTCAGGACAACGTCTTCTAGCCACAGGTACTACAATTTTTCGATACGCACGTTGAACACGCTGAAGCCCCTGATGATTCACCCAGTTCATCCTTGCCTGCACTTGCCACGCCAAACTGTGACACGAGCTTCCTGAGGTCAGCACTTTGGCACTGCGGACACTGGACCGCGGCTTCGTCGCGGGCAGTGCGGATGAGATCTTCAAAGCAAGTCTGGCACTGGTTGCATTGGAATTCAAAAATCGGCATGATCGGTATAACTTGTCTTGAACACCGGTACCTCGTTGTACTTCAAATAGCTCAATTTTCTGGTTTTTATCTCGACTGTTTTCGGATGATTTTATATGACACCTTCGCTTATGTGTCAAGCCAATAAACCTTTGTGCAATTGGATTATCGAATTTGCTGGAGCTTGCCCTCCAGCTTGGAGCGCTCCAACTGGAGCTGTTCGAGTTTCGTTTTCTGTGCCGTAATGACAGCAGCAGGAGCCTTGGCCAGAAATTTCTTATTCTGTAATTTCTTCTTCAGCGAGGTCTCCTCCGTCTGCATTTTCGCGAGCTCCTTGCGCAATCGGGCAAGCTCCTGTGCTCGCAGATCTTCAGGCAGCGGAATGGTAATCTCGATGTCGTGCACCACACCTGTGGAGGCGAAGCGGAGGGGGATGTCAAGGCGTTCGCCAATCTCGAGTGTATTGACATTAATCAGGTTCTTCAAATACTTCTCCTGCGAGGCTAGTAGTGACCGCCGGCTCGCGTCTTCGGTCGTAATATAGACGTCCGTTGCCATACTCGGCGGGATGTTCATTTCCCCGCGAATGTTGCGAATGCAGTAGATAACTTCCTGAATCAGACTCATCTGCTGTTCGTCGCCTTCATGAACGTACTGGTGGTCAATGCTTTCCAGCCAGTCTGCAATCATGACCGATTGTTTTTGCAGGGCGGCAAAAAACTGATAGACCAGGCGACCTTTCTCCTCAGCGCTCGAGCGCGTACCCGCAGAGGCGTAACGCTCGCGAATGATCTGCCAGATCTCTTCTGTAATGAAAGGAATGATGGGATTTAGCAAGCGGCACAGACCCTCCAGGATCAACACCAGAATGCGCTGGGCATCGTAGCGGCTCTGCTCCTGGGTGGCTGTTAGGCCCTGGCTGTATAGGCGTGGTTTTACCAGCTCAAGATACCAGTCGCAGTACTGATGCCAGACAAACTGGTAGAGGGAATGCACCGCAATGTCGAAATCATACGTCTTAAGCGCTGCATTGACGCTTTCCACCATGCGGCTATAAACGCTCAATATCCAGCGATCTTCGAGCAGAAGATCCTTCCGGTTGATTGGTCTGGCAATTGCTTCTGCTGGTAGGTTGGCGGTATTCATCAGAACGAATCGGGCAGCGTTCCAGAGTTTATTAGTAAAGTTACGATACCCCTCCAGGCGCTTTAGCGATATACTGATGTTGCGGCCTTGGGCAGCATACGCACACAGTGTAAGGCGCAACGAGTCCGTGCCATACGTCTCAATTATGTCAATAGGGTCAATGATATTCCCCTTTGTTTTGCTCATTTTTTTGCCATGCTCATCAAAGACAATAGGGTTGATATAGACTTCTCGGAATGGCACCGCGTCCATAAACTTCAGTCCCATGATAATCATGCGAGCCACCCAGAAGAAGATAATTTCGTGTCCTGTCACCAGGACTGAAGTGGGATAGAAAGTCTGCAGATCGCGCGTCTGTTCTGGCCAGCCCAGTGTGGAAAAAGGCCACAAAGCCGACGAAAACCAGGTGTCCAGGACATCCTCGTCCTGGCGCAGCGCAGCAGCACCACAGCGCGAACAGCGTGCAGGCTCCTCGTCGGCACTAACCTCAATGTGCTCACACTCACCGCAATACCATGCCGGTATTCGATGGCCCCACCAGAGCTGTCGCGAGATACACCAGTCGCGCACGTTCTTCATCCAGTGGAAGTAGGTATTCTCCCAGTTCTTCGGGATGAAACGCACCTCACCCTGTTCCACCGCCCTGATGGCCGGCTCAGCCAGCGGTTTCATCCTCACGAACCACTGCAGCGAAATATAGGGCTCAATTGGCGTCTCGCAGCGGTAGCAATGGCCGACTGCATAAACGTAAGGCTCGACTTTTTCTATCAGCTGCTGTGCCTCCAGATCCTCTAGCAGCTTTTTTCGGCACTCGTAGCGGTCGAGCCCAGAGTACGGCCCTCCATTCTCATTGATCCGCCCATCAGGCTCTAGAATGTTGATTTCTTCTAACTGATGCCGCTTGCCAATCAGATAGTCGTTCGGATCGTGTGCCGGTGTCACCTTGACCAGGCCTGTTCCGAAACTTTTCTGTACGAAATCATCAGCAATGATCTTCAGGGGACGATTCAGAATCGGTAAGATGGCAAACTTGCCCAGGAGATGTTTGTAGCGATCGTCTGCTGGGTTGGCGGCAACAGCCGTATCGCCGAGCATGGTTTCTGGTCGTGTGGTTGCTACGTTGATAAAGCCCCGGCCTTCCGCGAGCGGGTATTTGATATACCAGAGCTTGCCTTGCATATCTTCATATTCTACCTCATCCTCGGACAACGCTGTCAGACAGCGCGGGCACCAGTTAATGATATAGCTCCCTTTGTAAATCAGGCCTTCGTCGTACAGGCGTTTAAACACGGTTCGCACCGCACGCGATAGTCCTTCGTCCAATGTAAAGCGTTCGCGCGACCAATCGCAAGATGCGCCCAGTCGCCTGAGCTGCGTCGTTATTGTGCGGCCATACTTTTCGCGCCACTGCCAGACACGCTCGACGAACTTTTCACGTCCAAGCTCCTGGCGCTGCGTCCCTTCCTTCATGAGCTGCCGTTCCACAACATTTTGCGTGGCAATGCCCGCGTGATCTGTGCCCGGAAGCCACAGGCTATTATATCCCTGCATGCGCCTCTGGCGGATAATCACGTCCTGGAGCGTATTGTTCAGAGCGTGGCCCATGTGCAGAATACCCGTGATGTTGGGTGGCGGAATGGCAATTGAGAACGGTGGGCGCGTACTGTCTGCATCCGCACGGAAGAGATTGTGCGACTCCCAGAACTCGTACCACTTCGCCTCAATGGCCTGTGGAGCATAGCGTTTACTCAGCACGGTCATGGGAGTTGCCTTTGTTTGTAAATTCAGCCATTAGCGTTCCGGGCTCATTTGCCTTTATGCAAAGCAAGCTCTCAACGTCTCTATGGGAGAGGAGTTGGAAACGACCTTGCTTCTGGTCTACTTCTCAATCACAACGCCCATAGAGCGATACTTTGCAAACCGGTCAGCCTGAAGTTGCGTTGGGGTCTTTTTGGTCAGAATAGCGAGATGTTTTTGCAATGCGACTCTGATGTTCTTCGCAGCCTCTTCGGGGTTCCGATGAGCCCCGCCGAGGGGCTCAGGAATCACTTCGTCAACTACCTTTAGCTTGATTAAATCCCGCGCTGTTAGCTTCAAGGCCTCTGCGGATTGCGGCGCCATTGCACGGTCGCGCCAGAGAATCGAGGCACACCCCTCAGGCGAAATCACGCAATACCACGCGTTCTCCAGCATCAGCACGACGTCGCCAAGGCCAACACCCAGGGCTCCTCCACTGGCGCCCTCACCAATAATGATGACAATGATGGGCACCCGTAGTAGAGCCATTTCTTTAATGTTGCGCGCGATTGCCTCCGCTTGCCCCCGTTCTTCTGCTCCGATGCCCGGATACGCACCAGGCGTATCTATGAGAACGACTATGGGCAGGGCAAATTTATCGGCGAGTTTCATAATACGAAGCGCCTTGCGATAGCCCTCAGGGTGCATCATCGCAAAGTTGCGTGCCAGGTTCTCCTTGGTGTCCTTGCCCTTCTGTTGGCCGATGACAGCCAAAGACGCCCCGTTAAAATGGGCAAAGCCGCATACAACAGCCGGATCGTCAGCAAAAGTGCGATCCCCGTGTAGCTCCATCCAATCCGAGAAAAGGAGGGAGATGTAGTCAAGCGAATGCGGCCGAGCGATGTGTCTGGCCAGTTGCACCCGCTGCCACGGTGTAAGATTTTCGTAAATTTGCTTCTTGGTCTCTTGCAGCTGTGCTTCTAATCCTTCCAGCTCCTTACGTACCGCGGGATTCGTGCTTTCCTTTGCCTGGAGATGCTCGATCTTCTGTTCTAGCTCAACAACAGGCTTTTCAAAATCAAAACTCGATAGGGCCATAACCTTCATTACCTCGCGAGCAGAATGGGAGTTCATTCTTATACTGAGATGGCGCCACCCCTACCTTTTCAATTCACACCAATTTTCAGGGCCAGTTGGGCAGTTTCATGAGAAACCCCAACAGTTCCAAATATGTTTCGCGCGCCCAACTAAATGAACATGCCTTGTATCTCAATTCTGCGAGAACGTCAACACCTTTTGCATGTGCAATGCATCCAGGTCCTTGACAAGCTCGTCCGATGGCTCTACCTGATAGTGCGTCCCTGCAAGGATTCCTACATTACCAATTCCGGGGCGTTCGACCGTAATGCGCACCTTGCAGTGGCCTTTGTGCCTGGACAAGATCCCATGTAGCTCCGCAAGGCACGCCTCATTGATGTCCGATAGTATAAGGTGGATGTCCACGACCCTGGTCAATTTCTGCCGCACTTCTTCAGGCAAACGAATCTCTGACACTTGAATTTTGTGTTCACCGTTTCGCGTGTTCACCACGCCCTTTACCCAGATAACGTTATTTACTGAAAGAAACTTGCGATACTTTTCGTAGGCCTCGTGGAATATCAGCAGCTCAACCATCCCTTCATAATCTTCCAGCCGGACGAATGCCATCGTCTTACCATGCCTATCCAGCTTGGGCGATACCTTTGTTATGATGCCAACCATCTGGACATCGGTTTTTGCTTTGCGTTTCTTGAGCTCCTGCGACGTGAACGTGCTGAACGAATGGAGATCTACCAGAAAGCGGTCAAGCGGATGCCCAGTGATATAGAACCCGACTAGATCCTTTTCATTCTGGAGTTTCTCCTTCGTGGTCCAGTCAGGAATGGTGGGAAGACAGGTTTTTTGATCTGCTCCTCCCCCCGGGCACTGGTCCATGAGATCAAAGAGTGTTGATTGGCCAGCCTGCTTATCGTGCTGGTAGGCCGTGGCGATCTCCAGCACTTCGGGAAGAATCTGAAGCAGCTGCGAGCGATATGCTCCGAGCGAGTCAAATGCGCCGCACCGAATTAGCGCTTCCAGCATCCGCGCATTCAGGGCTGTGAGATCCACACGCATGCAGAAGTCCTGAAAATCACTGAACAGCTCTCCTGAGCGGCGTGCGTCAACAATGGCGTTTACTGCTGACTCGCCGACGTTCTTCACAGCGACCAGCCCGAACCGAATGTCCTCACCAACTACAGCAAAATTGGCGTACGATTCATTAACATCCGGAGGCAGAATCTTGATTCCCATTTCCTTGCATACGCCGATGTACATACCAAGCTTTTCATTGTCCCCGATTTCGCTGGTCATCAGCGCTGCCATGTACTCCATGGGAAAGTGAGCTTTCAAGTACGCAGTCCGGAAAGTGATCAGCGCATAAGCGGCACTGTGAGATTTATTAAACCCATAGCCAGCGAAGTATTCCATACGGTCAAAAATTTTCTCCCCCACCACGCGGTCAACTCCGTTCTTCGCAGCCCGATCAACGAAATTCGTCTTTTGTGCTGCCATTTCATCACGGATCTTCTTTCCCATGGCGCGCCGAAGCAAGTCACCCTCGCTCAGCGCAAATTTTGCCAGCACATGAGCAATCTGCGTCACCTGCTCTTGATAAAGAATAATGCCGTAGGTCTCCTTGAGAATCGGCTCAAGCAGTGGATGGTCGTAGATGATCTCTTTACGTCCTTGCTTACGTGAGATAAAGTCGTCCACCATACCACTGCCCAGTGGGCCTGGCCGATAGAGCGCGAGCAGTGCTACAAGATCCTCAAAGGTCTCAGGCGCGAGCTTTTTCACGAGGTCGCGCATCCCACTACTTTCCAGCTGGAAGATGCCGAACGTCCTTCCCGACTGCAGCAGAGCATATGTCTTCGGGTCGTCCAATGGGAGAGTTTTCCAATCAACGTCAACGCCACGAGTCTTTTTAACTTGGTCAACAGTATTCTCTATAATCGTCAGATTTTTCAGGCCCAGGAAGTCAATCTTTAGCAACCCGATCTCTTCTACTTGTTTCATGGTATACTGAGTGGCGATTTCATTTTCCGTTGGACTGCGATAGATGGGTACAATGTCAGACAGGTCACAGTCGGCTATGACGACGCCGGCTGCGTGAGTTGAGACATGGCGGACGGTCCCCTCGAGCGCCTGAGCAACCCGGAGTAGTTTTTCTACAGTTGCATCTTCCTTGCTTGCCTCGCGCAGTTCTTTAACCTCGCGCAGTGCGGCGGCCAGAGGTGTGTTATCTGGAATGAGCTTGGCGATGCGGTCAACAATGCCGAGAGGAATCGCAAGTGCCCGGCCTACGTCGCGCACCGCATTCTTCGCCTTCATTGTGCCGAAGGTGATAATTTGTGCCACGTTCTTCTCGCCGTATTTTTGCTTGACGTAGTTGATGACGCGGCCACGCTTTTCGTAACAGAAGTCAACGTCGAAGTCCGGCATTGTTACCCGGCCGATGTTGAGGAAACGTTCGAAAATCAGCCCGTGGCTAAGCGGGTCAATGTCGGTAATGCCCAAGGCGTAAGAAGCCAGGCTTCCGGCAGCAGAACCACGTCCCGGGCCAACGGGAATGTGGTTCTCCTTCGCAAAACGCACAAAGTCCCATACGATGAGAAAGTACGATTCGAATCCCATCTCACTGATAACGCCTAGCTCTTTCTCAACGCGCTGGCGATGTTCGTCCGTAATTGTTGGATAGCGCTTCTCTAGGCCCGCATACACCAATTCGCGTAGATAATTCCCGGGCGTTTTCCCATCAGGCGGATGATACTGAGGCAGCAATTTCTGACGGAATGGGATGCTCACATTGCAGCGCTCGGCAATCCGGACAGTGTTACTAATAGCCTCGGGTACTTCGCCAAAAAGCCTGTTCATCTCCTCGGCACTTTTCACGTAAAACTGGTCAGATGCAAATTTGAATCGTTTTTGTTCGTCAATTGTCTTGCCGGTTTGAATGCACAGCAAGATGTCATGAATCTCCGCATCTTCTTTATGGAGGTAATGGCAGTCGTTCGTTGCTACCAGCCGTACCCCGTGCTTCTTGGCAAGCTGCAGTTTTGCCCGATTTACGGTTTTCTGTTCCGCCAGCCCCTGATCCATAAGCTCCAGAAAGAAATTCTCAGGCCCGAGAATCTGTTTGAACCTCTCCACAAGCTGATTGGCAAGCTTCTCGCGGCGGTCAATAATGGCTTCGGCAATCGGGCTTTTCAGACACGCCGACAGTCCGATCAGGCCCTCATGGTAGCGCTCAAGCAGCTCCCAATCAATTCGGGGCTTGTAGTAAAATCCTTCGGTAAATGCGAGGGAAGATAGCTTAATGAGATTGAGGTAGCCGGTGTAATCTTTGGCGAGCAGAATGATGTGCTGGGCTGCCTTTTTCTCCTGCAGCGCTCTATCAAGGCGGCTGGTTGGGGCAAAGTAGAACTCACCGCCAATGATTGGCTTTATCCCGTGTACTGCAGCGGTCTTATAGAATTCGATGGCGCCAAAAAGATTCCCATGGTCAGTTATGCCAACCGCAGGCATCCCTAAGTCGCGAATCCTCCGACACAGCGGATCTAAGCGACATGCGCCGTCAAGCAGGCTGTATTCACTGTGCACGTGCAGATGAACAAATTCCAGTGATTTCATGCGAGAGTCCCGGTAGCTGAGTATTTCAGTTGCACGAATCCAGGCATATGTTACCTGGATGGATTATGTTTGCCAGATCCGATGGAGCATCCTGATGATTCACTGCAGGGGCTGCCCGTTGCCCACTACTCCCCCGGTCGCACGTCAAAGTGCTCATAGTGGTATGTACCAGATGTTCTAAAGATCACTCGGACCTTAAGACGCTTCTGGAGATGTGATAGCGAATCGCGGACTTCTGTCTCCACGTATTTCCTGATTTCCGGATGCGTGGTGACTGTCACGGCACGTACCGGTTTTTCGTTCTGAACCGTCTTCAGCACTTCATACTTTATGTTGCGCCAGATTTGGCTCTTTGCAAGAATCTTCCCGGAGCCACTGCAATATGGGCAATCCGTATAAATAATGTTTTTCAGGCTTTGCTTGACGCGTTTGCGTGTCATTTCTAGCAGGCCAAAGCGGCTGAAGGGTAAGAGCGTCAGCTTGGAGCGATCCCTTTTAAGATGCTTACGAAATTCCTGAAATACCTTATTGCGATTAGCCTTGGTGGCCATGTCAATAAAATCAATCACAATAATTCCGCCGATGTCGCGCAGCCGCAGCTGACGGGCGATAACCTGCGCAGCCTCCATATTCGTCTGCAGAATTGTCTCTTCCTGGTCTTTCCTGCCCACATACTTTCCAGTATTCACGTCAATCGCAGCCAGGGCCTCGGCTTCGTCAAAAATTAAATAGCCCCCACTTTTTAGCCAGACCTTGCGCTGCAGCACCTTCTGAATTTGCTTTTCCACGCCATGCTCGTGAAACAAATTTGTCTTCTTTGTGAACAATCGCACGCGCGATTTCAAGGCGGGCAGCAACTGACGCAAAGCGCTCTGGAGAATACGCATATGTTGCTGTGAATCAATAAGGATCTCCGAGATGTCGGTGCGCAGGACATCCCGCACAAGGCGGTATATGATATCGTGCTCATTGTAAACGAGCGCAGGAGGAGTAGCGCGGAGAAATTCACGTACAATCGCGCTCCACTTTTTTTGCAAAAATCCGACATCTCGCTTAATCTCACCCCCTGTAGCCGCATATCCAACAGTTCTAATAATAAATCCCATATTGCCTGTACGAATCTCATTCAGAATCTTCTTAAGCCGCTCCCGCTCTTGAATGTCGGTGATTTTTCGCGATACCCCACCCCTCTGGCGCGCAAAGGGGAGCAACACAAGGTATCGCCCGGGTAGCGATGCGTTGGTCGTCACGCGACACGCCTTCTCGCCAATTGCTTCCTTGATCACCTGGACAAGCAGGTGCTGGCCTTTATGGAGCGCCTCTTCGGTACGAGGTGGCTTGCCGTGAGTAGAAGTCTGGCCACTGTCGGCGGAACCGAGGCGTTTGCGAAACCGCTTGAATAACGAGGGCCTGCACGATTTGCCGTCAATCTGAAATTCCGGATGGAAATCAGAAAAGTGAAGAAATGCGCGGCGCTCTAGTCCGATATCTACAAAAGCCGCATGCAGCCCAGGCACAATGTCCTCAACTACTCCTTTATACAGATTTCCTACAAGTGAGCGCTCCTCGAAAGATTCAATGTGCAGTTCTACAAGCTCTGAATCCTCAAGGTATGCGACGCGAATCTCAGTATCTTCGACGTTGACGAGCACCTGCTTAAACATACCCACCATCACTCAGCTCCCCAACAATAGACTTTGATAACCTCTGATTTCTCAGAGTATCTGCACTGGTTCAAATAGAGACTATACTCGTTTTTTTGCCTTAAGCAATGACAAATTTTCTAGGTATGTTGATCGATGATTTGTTATCGCAAAAGACAGTATGAGAGCGATGCTCTCGGATAATTAACAATTACCTGAAACGGCGCCCCTTTCTCTGCGAAGTTATTTTAATAGTCACCGCTAGGCTCGTAATGTTTACCCCTTCCGCTGCAAGTCGCTTTGTGGTGTATTATTCTCATTTCGGACAGTCCCAAGAATACTTTGTACCATTTTGTACATTTCAAAACGGTTCCCTATTTAGTCTGCTCGGAAGCCAGCAGAAGAAAGCAAGTATTCTCTCTCCTGATTTTCCAGACCAATTGCCATGAAAACACGGAGTGAGTCCTTAAGAATCATCACATTGATATATAAAGACTTATAGCTCAGAATCTCACCTGACATGTTATCACTACTACCTCCAGCCAGTGGGATACAATGGAAGCCGAAAGTGGCTCAATTTGCCATTCAGGTAGACCACGGCTTCATCCCGGCAGTTGTGGCACCTTTCTTGCACATACTCCTCTTTTGAAAGGCAATATATATCAGCAAGGAGGTGATGAAACATGTTCAACTTCTCTACAGCAAAGCTCATAGTGGTGATTACACTGGTAGTTGCAGGAAGCGCTCTGATTGGGTGCTGGCAGACATCAAGTGCCCAGGGCTGGTGGGGCGATGACGCTGTCATCAAGAAAGTGGATCTTCCCGATAAGACGGTTCAGGCGCTCAGGGATAAACGCTACGAAACGCAACAGGAAGTTGCAGAGCTGCACGGCCAGTTACGCGCAGCCCGGCTAAAGCTGCGGGAGCTTATGGAGCAAGAAAAGTCTGACAAGGCGGAAGTTGATAAGACGATTGAGAAGATATATGATCTGCAAACGCAGATACACAAGACCAGAGTTCATCATTTGCTGTTTGCGAAAGATCAGTTGACTCCTGAGCAGCGACAGAAGATCAAGCAGGTTCTCAAGCGTCGGATTCGCGCCAAGGTTAGCAAGGCTCGCTCACGTCGAGCGGATTTATACGAGCCGGTTCGGGATAGGATGCATCGCCGGGATCGCGGACAAGTGTTTCAAAGATTAAATCAGCAGCAGAGGATGCGCGACCGGATGAGTGAACCGCAATTGGAGAGACAACGGCCCGTCCGGCGTGCTGCACAGCGTTCGTTTGAAGCTCGTGGCCCGCAATATCGCACTGGAGATGCTGGACGCTATTCCCGGTTCAACACGCCGTTTCCCAGGGTTCGTACTGCTCCTCAGGCGCCAATTGGCCCGAAATAACCTGCGGCGCCTCCCAAAGCCCTGGAAGCTGAATAAACCTGAGAGCAGCGGAAAGCCCACTTGCAACTCCAACTGGGGGATCTCCTGGATCCCCCGGTTTTTTTGTGCTGCCTGTCTGCTCATTCTGTTCCGCCTGCATTGCCTTCAGGCTGGCCCGCCTCAGGCGAGCTAGCAGATGTCTCTTCGTTGGGCTGCCTTGTCCATAAACTCCTTGCGCTGTAGATGCGTTTTACGCTAAGGGATGGAAGCAGATTTTTTAGTACATTATTCACTGCGACTTGGCCAAACCGTACCACGAACATGCCGCATCTCAGGGTCATTGGAGGCACAAAAAAAGGAGCCCGCCTCAGAACGCCCAGCGGGCTTGGCACGCGTCCCTTGCTGGGAAGGATAAAAGAGGCTCTGTTCAGCATTCTGGATTCTATCATCGGATCATGCGAGTTTCTTGACTTGTTCGCGGGAAGTGGCAGTGTGGGGATCGAAGCGCTCAGCCGTGGTGCTGCTGCGTGTACTTTTGTTGAGCAGGACGCCGCATGTGTACGGATTATCAAAGAGAATCTGCGTACCTTGGAGTTGTACAATCAGTCTAACGTCATGCGAGCGGATGTGCAAAGGGCCCTGCATCGCCTCGATAAAGCGGCTTGCCAATTTGATCTGATTTTCATTGGCCCGCCTTACGGGCAGAACCTGGCCCATCAGACCCTTATTCAGCTTGCACGGTTACGGGTTGTTGCCCCAGAGGGTATTGTTATTGCGCAGATCGGAAAGCGCGAGACACTGGACAAGCACTACGGCGACTTGCACCTGTTCAGAACTAAAAACTACGGAGACACAGTCCTTTGGTTTTACCGCATGCATTGCAGTGCTAAGACAGACTGAATTAAGAAAAAGCAGGCGAATTCGCACTGAAGCAGGATATTCGCAATGGCACAGATTGCGCCTGTAAGATTTGTAGGGGCAATTCATGAATTGCCCC
>CAZVVA010000032.1:4779-23458 GCA_964630455.1 uncultured Candidatus Sumerlaeota bacterium | reverse complement strand
GATTTTTCTTCCCCTCATTTCAAATGTGACGGAGTACTAGAGCGGGTAATGCAGCTCGCCGGTGAAGACGATGCGTGCCTTGCCTTCGAGTTGCAGCTGCTCGACCGAGTGGTTTTTAATTTTAAAGCGCACGATCAGGGTATCTCCGCCTCGGGTGTGGATGGCAATGGGTGAGCTGGCCAGGCGGTTAAGGGTGGCAGCGACGGCTGAGGTCACGCTTCCGGTGCCACAAGCGAGTGTCTCATCCTCAACGCCTCGTTCGTACGTCCGAATATTGATATTGTGCTTGTCGCGCACGGTGATGAAGTTGACGTTGGTGCCTTGGGGTTGGAAGCGCTGGTGGTGGCGAAGGGCGCGACCGATAGTAATGACGTCCAGGTCTTTAATGTCATCAGAGATGATCACAATGTGGGGCACACCGATATCAATAAAGTGAACTATGCCGTTGAAGACGCGAGAGCGCACGGAAATATTCAGTTGGATTGCCTTGATGGGAGACATCGTGAGCACCACGGAGTTATCTTTGATTTTGGCGCGGTAGAGACCCGCAAGTGCTTCGAACGTGACGTTGCGAGGAGCAATGCCGAGGTGATGGGCGAGGAATGCGGCAGAGCGCGCACCGTTACCACAGATTCCGGCCTCGGAGCCATCGGGATTATAATAGCGCATTTTGAAATGGTGGTTTTTTGAGGGGTCAAGGAAGAACAGTCCGTCGGCGCCAATGGAGCGACGTCGGCAACAGAGGGTGCGTGCCATTGCAGGACGTTTTGCAAGGGGGATGCGGTGGTGGAAGGAGCTGAGAGCGATGAAGTCGTTTCCAGTGCCTTCAATTTTCCAGAATTTGAGTTGCACGTCAGGAGTCTCCTTCGGGAATAGGATAGGCACCCACAGTGTGAATTCCCGGTTACAAGTGCTTCACCGGGTTATTAAAACAGATTATTTGTACTTTTGATGCGGGAGGTAAGTCAAACAATATTCTTGAGTGTGATGCACTGGAGAAAGAACGCGGCATCTGAAGAAACTGTTAGCGACCGAACTTGCCAGTAGACGCACAGCGGGGAAATCACCTTCGGCGACTTCGTGAATACAAGACGGTTGACAAATGGCGAAGTAAAGCATAGAAAAAGTTGATTGATTCAACGCTTTGAGGAAAGAGATAACTGCGATGAGAGAATCGAAAAAGCGAGGCGAAGCGAGTGGTCGTAAGAGCAATGGGAGTAAGGACAGCAAGAGGCAAAGGCCCGAGCAGGTAGTGGGCGCATTGCTTGCCAGGATGCCGGTTGGAGTGCTATCAGTAGCGCGCGATGGAGCGGTGTTATACGCAAATCGGAAGATGGAAGAGATGGTTGGGGCGGAGCCGGGGAAGCTTCGGAGTGTGCGTGATTTTGTGCGGCTGAGTGGAGCGAGCGTTGCGAATCGTGTGCGTAAGGCTGAACAGCAATTCCTGGAGGCGATAAAGGAGGTATCGTTTGAATGGGGGTGTGATGGGAGCAAGCGAAGTCAGCGCCGATTGCGGTTTGCAACTTTTTCCCTGGAAGAAGGCCTTGCTCAAAAGAAAGCGGTGGGATTAATCGGGCACGAGATGAGAGAGCGGGCGAGCGAAGTGACGTTGGCGAATACCAGGCAGCAGCTGGAGAACTTAATGATTTTTGTTCGTGGAGTGGCACACGATTTTAATAATCTGTTAGGTGGCATAATGGGGTATGCGTCGTTCATCAAGACGTTGTTGCAGCCGGAAGAGAGATTCTACCGTCAGATCGATGCGATCGAGCGCTCAGCGATTCAGGTGTCGGAGTTGACCAAGCAGCTTCAGACGAGTTGTCTTGGGACGAAGTATCGCAGCGTGGCGCTGAATCTGAATGCGCTGGCGGAGAAGGTTACGGAGGATGTGCGGCCATTGGTGGATGAGAGCATCAGGATCGAGACGGTGTTTGAGGAGAATCTTCGGAGAATTGACGGGGATGAGGATCAGATTCAGCAGATGTTGATACATTTGTGTGTAAAGGCGCAGGATGCGTTACCGGAAGGCGGCCGGTTGGTGCTGACGACTGCCAATTATTCGCAGAAGGAGGAAGTTAAGGAAGAAGCGGGGGAAGTGCCGCCGGGCGATTACGTGACGCTCACCCTGACGTATGAGGGGAAGGAGGAGAAAGGCAGAGGCGCAGTGGTGAAGCCAGATGAGTGGCAGCGCGATGATGTCGGGCTGGCCATGGTTTATAGTAACGTGAAGAAGCATTCAGGGTTTATTGATATCTCAGAGGTTCGTGGGAACGTACAGCATATGCGGTTGTTCTTTCCGGTTTCAGCAGGGATGATTGAAGAGGAGCGGGCATTGTATATTCCATTGGCGCGCGGGAGTGAGCGGCTGCTGATCGTTGATGGGGATGAGAATATGGGGCCGGTCTATCAGCAGTTGCTTGAGGTGTTGGGGTATCAGGTTTCGAGTATATCGGAAAGAGGGAAGGCGGTGAGGTATTTTCGCAGGCATAGTCGGGCGATTGATCTGGTTGTTCTTGATGTCGTTGATGTGCGACTGGGAGGTGAGAAGATACTGAGGCAAATACGGAAGGTGAGGCCTCGAATGCGAGTACTCTACACGGGACGCAGGCAGTTGGCAGAGGTTGTCAAGCGGCTGAAGCCTGGCCGGAAAGACGCAACCCTTGAGAAGCCATTTGAATTCGTACATCTGGTGTGGGCAATCCGGCAGATGCTGGATTCGCCCAGGCGAAAGCGTCGGGTTTGACATGTGGCCGTTCTACCAGCGTAAGCTGACCGTTCTACCAGCGTTAGTCTAAAATAGCGCAATATTGGCACATAAAAAGGTAGGGGCAGGTTTCAAGCCTGCTCGTACAAAGGAGGAAGTCAAATGGCTGGAGAGAAGAGGCAATCGGGTTTGTGGGTGAGCATCCTGGTGGTACTGCTTTGTGTTCTCATTCAGGGATGCGCGCTTGTGATTATCCCCGGTTTTATGGACTACAAGGGTGAGCTGAAAGAGGTGGTAGTGGAGAAGGCGAAGAAACCGTTTGTACGGAACAGGATTTTGATTTTGCCGATCAAAGGGATCATTACGGGAGAAGAACGAGGGGGTATTTTTTCGCAGGAGAATACGGTATCCGAGATAAAAGATATGCTGGAGAAGGCGGAGCAGGACGATCGGGTGCGGGCAGTAGTGCTACGGATCGCTAGCCCCGGTGGCGGTGTGACTGCGTGTGACCTGATTTATAATGCGGTGAAGGAATTTAAGACGAAGACGAACAAACCAGTGTATGCAGCGATGATGAACGTGGCAGCCTCGGGAGGATATTACGTAGCCCTGGCCGCAGATAAGATTTATGCGCATCCCACCACAGTTACAGGGAGTATCGGGGTAATTGCGGTATTTCCACAAGTGTCGGGTCTGGCGGAGAAGATAGGTGTGAAGAGCCGCGTGATCAAGTCGGGTGAGAAGAAAGATATTGGATCAATATGGCGTGATTTCACGCCGGAAGAACGCGAGATTCTGGAGCGATTGATCCAGGAGATGTACGGCCGATTTGTGGATATCATCGTGGACAGGCGGCCGGAACTGGACCGCGAGAGCGTGCTTCGGCTCGCGGATGGCCGGGTCTACAGTGCACAACAGGCGGTCGAGCTGAAGATGATAGATGGCATTGCGTACCTTGAGAAGGTAATTGCGATTGCAAAGGAGGAGGCGGGGATAGATCAGGCGAAAGTGGTGTTCTACAAACGACCGGGGCAATATTACGGTAACATATATGAGCGCTCCGGGTGGCCGGGTGCAGGGCAGGTAAACCTGGTGAATATTGATGCACAAGGCATTTTCCAGTCCGGCGGGCCGCAGTTTCAGTACCTCTGGCTTCCGTAGGAAATGCATCGTACGTTCTATTCGCTTCACGCACATTGTGGTGATACTGTGTGATCGAGATAACATGTGGCCTGATGGGTGATCATGCGGTAGCAAAGGGCGGGGTTCCTCGGGCCGCAAGGCAAGGATTGATTATTTGGATATGAGTGAAATGCCATTTGATACTGCGCAGCTGGAGCACTATCCGACCGCACCCGGGGTGTATATTATGAAAGGTGCGCGCGGCGAGGTGCTTTATATCGGCAAGGCGAAGAATTTGCGTAGCCGGCTGCGGTCGCATTTTTCAGGAGCTATGGATGAGCGCTATAGCACGCGGTTTTTTGTTAATCGTGTAGCAAGTATTGATTATCTGGTGACGACGACGGAGAACGAGGCATTTTTGCTTGAGAACACGCTGATCAAGCGCCAGCGTCCGCGCTATAACATCCGGCTGCGCGACGACAAGACGTATATCAGTCTGCGGCTGGATGCGAAGCAGGAATATGCGCGGGTGGAGATGATTCGGCGGCGGAAAAAGAACGGGGCATATTACTTCGGCCCATACACGTCAACGAGTGCGGTACGTGATGTGTTGCAACTCTTACAGCGGGTTTTCCCACTGCGCTCTTGTAAGGACAGTGTGTTTCGCAACCGCACGCGGCCGTGCCTGCTTTACCAGATCGGGAACTGCTTGGGGCCGTGTGTGTATGAGGTAGACCCGGAGGAGTATGCGGAGCTGGTGCGTGGAGTGATTCTGTTTCTGGAGGGGAAGGAACAGGAAGTGGTGCGGATGCTGGAAGAGCGGATGAAGGTGCACGCGGAGGCGATGGAGTTTGAGAAGGCCGCGCGGGTGCGAGACCAGATCGCAGCGGTTCTAAAGACCATCGAACGGCAGAGAGTAGCGAGCCATGGGCTGGAGGATCGCGACGTGATTGCGCAGTGGAGCGCAGGAGGACGCACGGCGGTTGTAGTGCTGACGTATCGGAGTGGAGTGTTGATTGAGAGTCGTGATTTCGTGTTTGCAGATTATGGAGAAGAAGCGGGGAAGGTGCTCTACGGGTTTATCAGTCAGTTCTATCATGAACAGAAGTACATACCGGCGGAGATTCTCGTATCGGCTGAACCAGAGGAGCGAGAGCTACTGGAGGAGTGGCTGGGGGGACTAAAGGAACGGCGGGTAGTGATCGGAGTACCTCAGCGGGGTGAGAAGCGGCGGTTGGTGGAGCTGGCGATTGAAAATGCGCGTGAGCGATTGGAGCGCGCTGCGGCGGGCGATCAAGGCAGGGAGGAGCTACTCGAGGAAGTGCAGAAGAAGCTGCAGCTGAAGAAAGCGCCTCGGCGTATCGAGTGTGTGGACATTTCGAACATTGGCGGTACGATGGCGGTAGGTGCGTTGGTCGTATTTGCTGATGGGGAGGCAGAGAAGAGCGGCTACCGGTTATTCAAGATTCGCAGTGTGGAAGGCTCGGATGATTACGCGATGATGCGTGAGGCACTGGAGCGGCATTTTCGTCGGCTAAAGACGGAAGATTGCGACATGCCGGATTTGCTGCTTGTGGATGGAGGGAAAGGACATCTTAATATTGCGCAGGCGGTGCTGAAAGCTCTGGGCGTGAGAGGTGTAGAGCTGGCGGCACTGGCGAAAGGGCGCGTAGACGGGCGCGTTAGACGATCCGGGGCCGCGAGCGATGAGGAGCACGTATACGTGCCGGGGCGCAAGAACCCTATTATGTTCAAGTCGCACCGGGCTGTGCTGCATCTGTTGCAGCGTATTCGGGATGAGGCGCACCGGTTTGCGATTAGCTATTATCAGCGGCTGCACCGCAAGCGAAACCTTCGTTCGTTACTTGACGAGCTAGAGGGAATAGGGCCGAAACGTAAGCGGCTTTTGCTTCGGCACTTCGGCAGTCTGGCCAGGATAAAATCTGCCAGCCGCGATGAACTGAAAAACATTCCGGGGATTCCTGCGTCAATAGGCGAGAGTCTGTACGAATTTTTCCATACGCAATAAGATTGTAAGGGCTCATCTGCCGCGGCGGATTTTGAGCCCCTACATCTTTAGTTTAGTCACCGAGTCACAGAGGCAGCCTTTAGCAAAGATAAGTTAAAAGGGAATTCTTTTTATAGATTGCGGAATTGTTCTTGATTTCCGAGTAGGTATTAGTTAACACTTTAGAGAAGTGGGTCTGGAAACGGTAGATTTTGACATGCTACAAACAGGAGGGTACCGATGAGAAGATTGTGTGTTGTGGGACTGGTAGTTATGGTGTGTGTAGTGCTGTTTGGATGTGGAAAGAGGGAAGAAGCGCCGGAGGTTGTGGAGAAGGCAGCGCCTGCGCTGGTGACGACGTTTGACGCGCTGCTGCCACAGGATACGGCCTTGCTGCTGTACAAGCCTGATATTGCGCGGTACAAGGAGCGATTCAAAGAGTCGGCGATACATGCGATGTGGACGGATCCGAACCTGACGAGCTGGAAGCAGGACTTTTTTCTGCCGCACTGGGCGAAGCTGAAAGAATTGGTCGGGTTCGACCTGGACGAGTTCTTCGGACTGTTTCAGAAGGATGTGGCGCTGGTGATAGAGATTCCACAGCAGGTGACGGCGGAGTATGCGCTGCCGATGGTGTACGCGCGCTTTGGCGAGAACACGGAGAAGGCAAAGACGTTTCTCGGCACTGCGGTGATTGGCGCGTTAAAGAAACACGTTCCAAATCTCCAGGTCGCTGATGAGGCCGTTGAGGGACAGACGATCACTCGCGCGTATTTTGGAGGTGGTATTGAATTTGCCTACCTGTTTCTCGATGATCTATGGGTGCTTGGGCCGTCCCGTAAACGATTAATGGATGTGATAAAGCGTCAGAAAGAAACCGAAGCGAATTGGACGAGTTCTGCCGGATATGCGGCAGCGCGAGAGATGAATGATCCTGAAGCGGATACGTACCTGTGGGTGAACCTGGCGCGTACAACGCAATGGGCGAAGCAGCTAATTGCCCTGGCGCAGACCGGGGAGTTGGCTTCTGCCGCTGACAAGATTCAGATGGTTAAGCAGGTGCTGGATTCGCTCGGGCTGTTTGATATGGAGTATCTGGCGGCTACGTCAACGCTGAAAGGGAAAGGTGCTTACTCGCTGATGAAGCTGACGTTTACGGTGCCGCGGCGCGGGTTATTTGGGCTTTTCAAGCCGACGGATGAGCTGAAAGTGATCAAGATGCTTCCTCCAACCACGCAGTCGTACTCAGCAATGTCGGTGAAGTCAATGAGTGATGTATTGGCGTTGATCAAGGAGATCGGGAGCAGCATCGCGCCGGAGGAGTTTCCAGCAGGACTTGAGATGGCCTCAGGGCAGATTAAGGAGGCATTAGGGTTCGGATTGGACGAGATCTGCGCTATGATTGGGTCCGAGTATGCCTTTGCAGTGGAGCAAGGGATGCCGTTACCCTTCATGGCGTTGCTCATTCAGCTCAGGGACACCGCGAAGTTTAACCAGCTGCTCGACAGGATAGTAAAGGAAGCGGGACTCATGACGCAGCAGGGCGAGTACAGCGGAATAGCGTATAAGATGTTCATGATTCCCATGGTTCCGGTTCAAGTCTGCGTGGCGACCTTCGGGGAGTATCTGGTGGTGACGAGCGGTGTGCCGCAGTTGCAGCGGATTATAGATGCAAAAACGAGCGGGGAATATATCGAGCCGGTAGAGGAATTCCAGGAGCTCAAGCTGGCAGGCAATCTGATTGAACAGTCGTGTAGCAAACCTGCGGATCTTACGCAGATGCAACCGATGATGCTGATGCTGCTGCAGGGTATTAATGCCAGGTTGCGGCAGCAAGAGATGCAGCCAATTCCAATGAATGCGATACCGAACTTCGCAGCGATCTCGAATCACATGCTTCCGTCAGTGAGCCGCAGCAAGGCCGAGGAGAAGGCAATAATTTCGGAATCGTACTCTGTAGGCGGCGAAGAATTCATTGCGTTTGGCGTGGGTGGCGTTATGGGGGCAATAGCTGTGCCGAATTTTTTACAGGCGCAGGGGCGGGCTGGGGTGTCCCGGGTGAAAGCGGATCAACGGTCGTTGGCCACAGCAATTGAATGCTACACAATAGACAATAATCGTTATCCCTTGTGGGAGCTGCGGACGGATTTTGCGACGCAGCGGCCCTCATTCATCCTGCTACGGCCAGAGAAGCCTGCAGGTTCACTCACCACTCCAATTGCGTACATTACAAGCATACCTCGGGATCCCTTTTCAGCCGGCAAGAAGGAATGGTTTAGCTACTATACTAGTGGCAGAGCGTGGATACTCATCAGTGCAGGGCCGGACAAGGATTACGACATCGTCCCGCAGCAGGATTTTCAGCAACCGAGCGGGATGAGAGAGCTTTTGGGGATTCTGGTTAATAAAACATACGATCCTACGAACGGCTCTGAGAGCAACGGTGACGTCTGGCGGTCGAATATTTTACATTAGTGAGACATAACGGCGAGACGTAGTGGCGATCCGGCGGGTCGCCCCTACATTTTTGGGCAGTGAAAATGAAAGGCGCATTTCGGAGAATCTATCCGAAATGCGCCTGTGTTTTTATGTTGCTAAGGGCAAGGGATTCGCCCGATCTCATTGTGGTGCTCTTACTGTTTAATGCGAAATATGTCGCCCGAGCTGGTGATGCCGTTCGTGGGGTCGTAGGCTCTGATGAGCAGGGATTCCTCAGGCTGTGATGGCTTGGGGCCGTGGTAGTCCCGCTCGGGGTCAATATCATAGTCGCGGTCAGGGCCTGTGCTGATAACGATCCAGCCGTGCGTTTTACCGCTGTAATAAGAGTATGGGCGGCGCTTTTCCTTTTCGTCCGCGGAAAAGGGATCAATCAAGTGGGACGAGGTGAGGTAAGCGATCGGACTGGTGAGGGAATGGGCGGAGCCGCGGACGTAGTTGCGGATTGAATAACGCTGCTTGAGCTCGGGAAAGGGAGCGAAGACACTGAGCGGGTCGGAGCCGAGCGCGCTGGCGGGATAGGTATTGTTGTCAACAAAGTAGGATTCCAGTCCTGTGGCAACGGAGCGCAGATTGGCCTTGGTGCGGGCCGTAAGCTGGCGCACTTCTGTCTCCGGGTCGAGAGCCTCGGACTCGGGCTTTGCCCCAGGTTCGGGCTTTGCTTCCGTTTCTTCCGCAGCGGATTGCGCTGCTTTGATCTGGGCAATAATCTGGTCAAGGTTGGATTCGAGCCCATCAAGTTGTTTGAGCTCCTCAGGATCAGTGATAAGAGCGCGGAATTTTTTAAGGTACTCGAGCACCTTGGGTTTATCAGCCTTGAAGAGGTAGACCGTGACTAAAGATTGCTGAAGCAGTTTAGCGTCCTTAAGATTTGGCTGTTTTTCAAGATCGAGGAGCAGTTTTTCGGCGTCATCAACCCTTTGTTTTTGCAGGTAGAGGCGCACAATAGAGAATATGGCGTTTTCGCGTTGTTCCTGTTTTTCCGCAGGGATTTTATCAAGCGCCTTTTCAAAGAAGTCAAGGGACTGGTCGAGGTCTTGCTTTTCCATATAATAATTGGCAATACGAAGGAGAGATTCCCAGTCTGAGGGCTTGGAGGCGATAAGTTTTTTTGTTCCTTCTTCGGGATCTTTCTTCTGGGCAAGGTCTTTTATGATGGGCAGAAAGTCCTCAGGTGGACGAAAGCCAAGGATGCGGTAGGTCTCCTTACCTGTATGGTCGAGGAAGCCGATAGTGGGATAGCCGCGGATTTTGTAAGCGCTGGTGACGTCGCGGTTTTTATCGCCATCTACCTTGACGCTGATGAAGTTCTTTGCCTGTTCGATAACTCCTGGGTCAGAGTAAGTCTTTTCGTCGAGCCATTTGCACGGGCCGCACCAGTCGGTGTAGAAATCCACCATCACGGGTTTTTTCTGGGCTGCGGCTTTCTTGAGTGCGGTGTTGAAATCTGTCTCCCACTGAATTTCGTCGGCCAGGGCAGCGGAGCAGACAAGTAGCAACAGACATGAGAGAAGTGCGCTGGCCAGCCATTTGGTAGAATGACCATTGAGGCGAGATTTCACGAGCATACATTCCTCCTTTGGGAAATTGGTTGTGTCGTGCATGCATGAGAATTCGCTGCACGGGAGACGTGCGGCAGAGACGGATAAGGACAGCTGAAGATAACCAGCATGGAAAAAGAGCGAGAGCAAATTTACTACCGCGCACGACCTTGTTTACAAGAAGCAACAAAAAGGGTTACCTGTCAAGGGCTTTTTCGCTGGCTATTTGGCTGTAGAAGAAAAAAATACGCCCGTATTAAGAGGATAGTGGATTTTTGTCAAATGATGACGGCACTTGGTAAATTGTCTCAATTGTGCAGCTATTTGTTCAAAGAATTGGAGCTACGGGAATTCGGGGGACAGTCGCTTATCTTTGTTAGTTTATTAAATTTCCTTGGGCTTCCTTCCGGAAAGTAGATGACTGTGACTATACTCTCCCTGTATTGACGCAGGATTCCTTTCTTACGACCCCTTCGCTCTGGCTTGCCTGATCGCCGCATAGATAAGATATGCCATGCCGAACAGAAATGAGCCAAAGGCAATAACCATGAATAGATTAGTCAATATAGCGCTTTCGAATTGCAGCATACTGAAAATAGACAATGAGAGTGAGAGTAAGAAAATTGCTTTACACGTCAGATAAACCTTAGCCACCCTGGGGAGCTTCTTGACCAAAAATCTTATAAGAAGCAGTTCAATTGCTACGAGCAGAGCCAATACACTCATACCAATTGAAACCGCATCTCTCGTGAGTCTATCCTCGAGAGAAACACAGATAATTATGAACGCAGCGAAAGCGGCCGTATGTATCAAAGCGGCTATGACAAGAACTTTCTTACCTTTGTTTTCTTCCAACATACAGGCCTGAAATTCTCGACTATTATTTCGACTATTTCCTTTGCGCAAGTTCTATGGAAATTTTACCACTTCGATTCTATAGCCGGGTCTAAAAATTTCTATCGTCATAAAAGGATAGGCAAACCAGGTGCTATCAGGCGACCAGATGGGGTATGAGTAAATCAGCAAAAAGGAGTTGATGAATCCCGCTGAGCGAACAGGTACAATCTCATCCTTTTCAAGATCCCATAGATCCCATCTTGGAAACCATTTCAGCATGGGATCATTTTTCAATATGCGAACAAAAAATATCCTTTTTGCATTGGGAGATAACCTGATATTTGCAATGCCTTCGTTCAGCGAAAATTTACGTTCCTTTGTGTTTTTCGCTTTCAAATCCACCACCACTATTCGTGGCCCTTCCCCTTGCTCCTCCGGGTTCGCAACATAGGCAAGTGTCTCCTTTTTCTCATTCCACCCTCCAAACAGGAATAAATAGATACCCTGCGACTCATGTGGTATGGGAACGGAGATGCGCTCGCCGGTCTCGATATTCATAATGTAACAAGAGTCTGGTGGTGGAACGTGCGACGTATCAGCAGGAGGGATCTCATAATAAGCGATAAAGGCATATTTCAAGCCGTGAAAGATTATCTCGCACTTCTCCTTCTCAGATAATTCCCGCCTCAAGAAGGGTTCTTTGGTGCCCTTCTCTACGTCAAAAGCCCATAGCTCTATGCATTCCGGTTTATCTTCTGAAGTGTCATGGTTGGGATCCTGCGGTTTCCACTTGGGAATGATCTGCCCTATTAGGGTTTTGTTATCAAGCCATTGAATTGGGGAAAAGTCATCTTCAAACCGAGTAACGCTGCCATCTTCTACATTTACCACCTCTCTTTCATAGGTTCGGGTATGTGTTATCAAGTATTTCGCGTCGGGCGACCAGATCGGGAACAGCGAGAAATGGAGCCATGAGGGCTCGTTGCCAGGAGGAAGGGTGACCACCTTTATTGCTGCGGATATTTCTTGATCGTAGATGTGTACTTCCCGGATCGGTTCCGGATGGTGAGGAATCTTTCGAAGCACACAGGGTTCTTGAAGAGGAGTTGGAGACATGAGCACCCAGTGACCGGGTTTTTCCAGCTTGATTGAGCGAATCTCTCCATTCAAATATCCTGCTATGAGCGCTTGGGTTACATTACCGCTCGTGTTTTCCCTATAGTAACCCAACCATACAATCGGCCCTTTAGAACTTAGAATTTGAAAGTTTGATGAGGTCGATAATCCTGTCTCCAATACAAGAGGCGCAAGCTCTTTACAGTACAGTGATGGGAAGAGGTACAGGGATAAGAAAATCGGAATCGCACCTAAGGCAAATACGCCAACAAGAAACGCACGTGACCAGCGCCACCAGAGGAGAACTATGGCACCCATTATCATACCCAGAGCAACAACTGATAGCCATCGCGCCAGCGAAGACTCTCCAATCGCAGCATAGGCCAGCGTGGCAAGGCTCACCAGAAAAATCAGGCCCAGTAACTGAGTAAGTCCCTTTTTCACGGTCTCCTTATGTGTGTAATACTGCACACAAATCAGTACACTGGCCGCAAGTAGGACAACCGGCAATGACAGGCCAAATCCAAAACCCCACCACAAAGGACGAATGGCGATAAAAAATCCCAGTATGATGAAGGCCCAAAGAAGCGTGAAAACCCGGTGCGCAGTGGGAGATTCTTGCGGAACGTGTATTCCGCGCCTAGCCTTCTCGAGATACCGCTTGGCGTTTCTGTCTATTTTTTCTGAAGCAAAAGCATTCAAGGCAACCGCTGCACCAGGGAAGCCATGGAATTTCCTATCTAGCACCGCCCGCTTCTCGGCAGTTTCGATGACAATCCTTCTCGGGCGCACCAGCGGAACCAGGCTGAACCGGACCCGCGTAATCTTATCTAATGGTATGTGCTGCGATTTCCTTAAGAGTCCATGAACAGCCAGTCCGCCACTAATTTCCACGCGTCTGAATAGTATAAATAACACAGACATCCAAACGATAATATATAGCAGCAACATGAGATAACATCCTATGTTGCCAATGGCTCTTACCATTTGAAAGACGGGGCAGAACATAATGCCAAGACAGAGAAACAGTGTGATGTGCTCAAAGTAGGCCCATTCTTGGCCGCGTACGATCCCGAAGTGTTTAAAGAGGAAAGAAGACTGATTTGCGGCACGTATGGCTTGATCTTCCGCCTGTTCTCTGGAGAGACCTCGTGCGAGGTATGTCTCAACTGCCTGCACAAGCGGAGTGCGCAGTTCCTTTTCCATCTCCGCTCGCTGTGGCTCCTCCAGCCCCATGCGGGACATTACGCTTTGAATGTACGCGTCCAACCGGCTCATGGCTTGCCCTTTTTTCTAAAAGTACATAGAAGAAAAGGAATATGGAACCACGACGGCACGACGAGCACAATATTCATCAAACTCGCTATGGTCGTCGTTGTGTTCGTAGTGTCGTTGTGGTTAATAAATTCTGCCTGATCATGGACTCTTTGTACGCAACGAATAAACAGGAACATTTAAGCAACAAGCCTTAAGTTTTTATCTGTGTTCATCTGTGGTTTAAGCATGAATTCTTATTTTAACCGCAGATACACGCAGATTTTGTAGGGGCACGCAGAAGGCGCATTTTCAACAGGTTTCAAACCTGCCCTGACATCTCTGAGTTCAGGCAACTGCTCTTATTATATTCATGGAACTTTTACCACTTCGATCGTGAGATTAGGCCCTTTGATTTTTTCTTGAATAAATGGGTAGACAAACCAGCTACTATCAGGAGACCACCTTGGATATGAGAGAAATTCCCAGAAAAACTCAAATACTCCCAGGGAACGCACTGGTACGATTTCATCTGTTTCAAGATCCCATAGATCCAATCGTGAGAACAGCTTCAAGAGAGGATCGTTTTCCAGTGAACGAATGAAAAGTATCTTTTTCCCGTCGGGAGATAATCTGATGTTCTCGATACGTAGGTTAGATGGGAATTTGCGGGCCTTGATGCTTCTCGATTTCACATCCACGACAACTATCCGCGGCCCTTCGTCTTTGTTTTCTGGGTTTGAAGCGTAAGCGAGGGCGTTGTTTTCCTCACTCCACCCCATTGAGCCTAAAGAATAGAGAGGTTTCCATTCTTTTGGCAAGGGAACGCTGAGAGTATCACTTGTTTCAATGTTCATAATATAGCAACTATCCGGTGGTTGTTCAGACAGAGCATCAGGGGAGAGAGGAGTTTCATAATAGGTGATGAGGGCATATTTCAGGCCTGGAAAGACGGCCTTGTACTTCTCTTTCTCGCTGAGTACTCGCTGCAAAAGGAGTTCTCGAGATCCTTTCTCCACGTCAATGTGCCAAATATCTATGCTCTTTGGCCTTGTGCTTGCAGTGTCATCATCACGCGTTTTGTCTTTGGAAGTGAGCCGGGCTTCTATGGTTTTGTTATCAACCCATCGAAAAGGGCTCCAGATGGCTTGAAATTCAGAAGTAATACTATTTTGTATATTCACTGCCTGCATTTTATACTCGTAGGTTTCGTTATGTTCTGCTGTCCGCGTAATAAGATACTTTCCATCAGGAGACCAGACGGGGTACATCGGAGAATCCAGACCGTACAGGTTCGTCTCTGGCGGAAGAGGCAGTACCTTTTTGACTTCGGATATGTCTTGATTATAAATATGCACTTCATAAGTCGATGTCGTTTCGTGTGAAATTGTTCGCAGCAAACAAGGCTCGTGAAAAGGGGTAGGAGTCATAGGCCACCAGTATAAAGATTCTTCGATCTTTACTGAACGAATCTCTCCATTCAGATATGCGGCCTTGAGCAGTTGAGTTCCATTTTCCGAGTTATTTTTCTTATACCTATCAATCCATACAATTGGCCCTTGGGAACCCACAATCTGCATTTCCAGGGAAGAATAGGGCGTTGTTTCAAATATGAGAGGCTTGAGTTCTTTCCAATAAAGTGAAGGTAGTACGTAGCGTGATGAAAAGAAGAGAGCGCCACAAACCATGAATAATCCAACCAGAACGACACGTGACCAGCGCCACCAGAGGATAACGACGGCTCCGATGAACATTGCACAGGCCATGGATGACGCCCATCGCGCTCGAGCAGCATCGCCAAAGAAACAACCGGAGCTGCTCCCCAGGCATGCTAGAAAAATCATTACCCAGAGCAGCAAACAGAGCACTTTTTTGGCTGTTTCACCAAGAAGAAGCGCCTGAAACAACACCAGGATGAATGCGGCAAGGAAGACCACCGCCAATGGCAGACTAAATCCGATACCTTCCCACAGGTTGCCTACAAAAATGAAGAAGCCCATGAGGATAAGAGCCCAAAGAAAGGTGAGAATAGGTCGCAAGGAGGAAGATTCGATTGGAACCCGGATCTTTGGCGGGGCTTTCATAAGATACTTCTTCATATCTTTATCTGTTTTATCTGAGGCAAAGGCATCCAGGGCAAATGCTGCACCAGGGAAGCCATGGAATTTCCTATCTAACACCGCCCGCTTCTCGGCAGTTTCGATAACAATCCTTCTCGGGCGCACCAGCGGCACCAGGCTGAACCGTACCTGCGTAATCTTATCGAATAGTACGAGGCGCGGTTTCTTTAAGAATCTGCGCACATACAGCCCGCCTTTTATTTCAACACGCTTAAACATGTGGAGGAATAGCCATATCCAAACGTAGATCGTTATAAATGAGGCGGAAAGAAGGAAAGTTCGACCTGAAAAGAAGAGCAGATAAGTTTGTCGATCTTTATCTGCCAATGCGACTACAAGGCAAAAACATAAAGTAACAGCCAAATAGACAAGCCCTGCGATGTATGTAAAATGAATCCATGCATGGTCTCCCAGAATGCCGAAGTATTTGAACAGGAAGGAAGATTGACGTGCTGCTTGTATGGCATTGCGCTCGGCCTGTTCTCTGGTGAGGCCTTTTGCCAGACCAGCCTCAACAGCCCGTTGGAGCGGAGTGCGCAGTTCCTTTTCCATCTCCGCTCGCTGTGGCTCCTCCAGCCCCATGCGGGACATTACGCTTTGAATGTACGCGTCCAACCGACTCATGGCTTGCCCTTTTTTTTCTGAGCCCACTGATTCTTAATTATGATGACTTTTTGACTACAAACGCGATTGAGATTCTTCACTTCATTCAAAGCGACAGCAGTTTTGCATACTCAATCGCAGGCATTGTATGTGCGCTGTCATTCTGACCCGCTGTGGCGGGGAAGAAACTAAGGATCAGACAGTTTGAGATCCTTCGTCCGCCGCGGCGGGCTCAGGATGACACAAGGCGGTGCAATACACTATTTATGTCGCCGTGTATGGAAACAACACCCCCTGGCCACTTTGGGTAACCTCTCCTGTCATTCTGAGGCGTAGCCGAAGAATCCCGTAATAGATGCTTCCCTCACATTATCAAGAGAAACACATACCAGCCCCTATTGAATCTCCTTCTCTTCGTCATACCATTCAGTGCTCAGGTCTTCCCATTTTGCGTTTACAGACTCAATCAGGGCGACTTTCTTAGCTCGCAGCCATCCCTTGATCTGTTTCTCTCGGGCAATTGCACCCTGAATGTCCGGTGTGGCTTCAAAGTAGACGAGCCGCTTGACATTGTACTTTTTCGTAAACCCTGGAACAAAGCCGTGTTTGTGTTCATAGACTCGCCGCTCGAGGTTGTTCGTAACGCCGGTATAAAGAGTGCGTGACTTATTGGTCACGATATAGACGTAGTATTGTTTCATTTTTCCGCTATGCTATACGAGATTCTTCGTCCGCCTTAGGCCACTCAGAATGACATCAGGCACAGTGAATCACGAGGAAACAAGGAGACAATAGCAGAGGCTCGAGCAACCTTGGTCAGGTGCAAGGATATGAGGCAGGTGATGCTACTCTTTTTCTCCGAAGACCTGAGCGCTGAAGACTTTGAGGGTGGCCCCTTCTTTCCAGGCATCGTCGGGAAGGCCGGCCTTGCGGCAGATGTGTACCAGAAACGTGTCGCGATCCCATCCCCACTCCACGGGCACCTGCGGAAGCAGGAGACCATGATGATAGCCTTTTTCAATTGTCAGGCCGTGCTTGCCAACTACAATCTCGTCCACCGACTTGATGCGGCGCAGAGGCGTCATCACGGAGATCTCAATCGTGATGTCTTTGAGCTCCTCAGCGCGCACCTTTGGAAATCGCGGATCGTCAAACGCTGCATTTTTCGCGTTATCAATCACTGTCTGGTAAATCGGCTTGATGCCTTCGATGTAACCGATACAGCCGCGCAGCTGACCGAGCTTTTTTAATGTGACAAACACGCCGGATTTTTCTCGCAACTGTGGTGTCAGCTCATATTGTGCAAGATCGGATACTGCTTTGTTTTTTTGTTGCAGTGAGGTTTCCAGCGTATCGCGGGCGAGTTTGAGCAGGGTTTGCTGCTCAGCCGGGCTAAGCTCCCTCTCGCTCATGGCCTTCTTTTCGTCTTCTGCGGTTTCTCTCGGTTGTCTTTCAACAGGCTTCCTTCGCTGCGGTTCCTCTTCTTTTTGTGGTTTCATTTTCTCCCCCTCTCTGCTTCTCGCTGGCGAGACGCTCTTTGTAAATACAATGGCGGTGTATCCAACTGAGAGCCGGCTATAGTCGCCGGACCGGTCGCTCGAGTTCTGATACATAACCAAGTCGGCTTTGGTAGTATTTTTGTCCAGCAGGGTAAGCAGCAACTTTATGGGATTGCGACCACAAATGGTGGCGCCAGTTTTGGCAACATAATTGCTGAACCCTGCCACGTCGAGTGCCAGAATCTGGTCAATCGCTCCTTGATCGAGCTTGTAGATGTTCTCTTTCAGGTTATCACGAAACGGCATGTACCCATACCTGGTCCCGACATGCGAAAAGTCGGAGCTTACAACCAGCAGGGTCTGGTCGTCGCAATAAGGACGAAGGGCATCGGCGAGGGCCACACGTTGGCGTGCAGACATTTCGCCCACCTGAATCGGCACGATGCGGAACCCAGGCTTCAGTACGGTTTGCAGAAAGGGAAGCTCGTTTTCGATCGAGTGCTCCGTTAAGTGGGAGCTTGGGTGCGAGATGACGTAAGGGTGCTCAAGGAGCGCATCGCGTACCTGGGTATCCAGCGGAATGGTGCCTAGCGGTGTCTCGTACGCATCGTATTTCGGAATAGATGCGCCGGGGAATCCATAGGCATGGCTGATACCAAGAATGATGACCCGCTGAAAAGATTTCCCCTTTATAGTCTTGTAGCCTGCTGCCATGACCGTGCCAGCATAAGGGTACCCCGCGTGTGGGGATATCAATGCTACAACAGGGCTGGTGATTTTGACGTCAGGGGCCGCACGCATGCAATCGGCAATCTGCTTCGTGAGTGCCTGTTGCGTACCGAGGAACCATCGTCCTGCTCCAGCACAGCGATGAATTTTTTCTTCCGCCACGCCTGTCCTCAATGCAAATAATACGAGCGCAACCATTGGCAATAAAACGGCAATTTGTCGTCGGTTCATGTGATGATTACTCCCCGAAATTTTTCTCTGATTCTAAACTTCTAGAATTTCATTCTACCCTCAGGGGCCTCCATGTCAATACAAAGAGTCAAATAGGGCCACCTTTTACTCGCCCATCACCTTAACAACCACGCGCTTGCGGCGCTGTCCGTCAAACTCAGCGTAGTAGACCTGCTGCCAGGGGCCAAGGTCCAGACTGCCGTCTGTGATAGGCAAGATCACCTGGTGATGCATGAGGAGATTTTTCAAATGCGCATCGCCGTTGCGCTCACCAGTGCGATGGTGGCGGTAGTCCGGGCCTTCGGGCGCGAGCCGTTGCAGCCACTCGTCAATATCACTGATCAAACCCGACTCTGCATCGTTTACGTATATCGATGCCGTAATGTGCATTGCAGAGACCAGCACCATCCCTTCTCTTA
>CAZVVA010000032.1:0-4769 GCA_964630455.1 uncultured Candidatus Sumerlaeota bacterium | reverse complement strand
TTTTGGCTACGCACTTTTCCACCTGCGGAGTAATATTTACGTATTCCCGATGCTTTTTCGTGTTGAACCAGAGGTATTCTGTCAGAAATTTCATCATTCTCCTCCTTGGATATAGTTATGTCGCAACAACGAAATCGTAAGGGCAGGTTTGAAACCTGCCCCTACAATTATAAACACATGATCCAATACATCAGAGCAGGGGTTAAATCAAGGAAAACACCTGTAAAAGGAATCTTCCATTTTTCAAATCAGATGTGTGGGAGTGTATTTTATGAAGACTCCAGGAGGGCCAAAAACATTATTCAGACTTTGCTCATGAGCATAGCATACTGCGACCCGGGTTACGCTATGGATCGCACTACAGTGCACCAGCGGACGCGGGGCAGCGGTGGGACGTGCTAAGAAGCTTTCGGGCTCAGAGCGTATTCGGTGATTTTTCGGCGGAGGGTGTTGCGGTGGAGACCGAGGATTTTGGCCGTCTTGAGTTGGTTCCAGTTACACAAATCGAGTGTTTGCTGAATATATACTTTCTCAAGCTCATCAAGAGAGACGACGGTCGTAGGCATGGCAATCTGGGTGTCCGCGCGGCTTTCCGACATTGGTTCCTTTTCTGATGCGCCTGGCTGGATTTCAAAGCCAATATTCAGGTCGTCCGGGGTAATCATGTGCGATTCGGTCAGCAGCACTGCGCGTTCCAGGCAATTTTGCAATTCGCGGATATTGCCAGGCCAGGAATAGCCTTCCAGCATTCGCAGGGCTTCTGGCGTTACGCCGGTAACTGGCTTGGCGAACTCGGCGGCATAGAGCTTGATGATATGATCCAGCAGGAGTTTGATGTCCTCCCGCCGCTCACGGAGCGACGGGAGGGTGAACTGGATAACGTTGAGCCGCGAAAGGAGGTCGTAGCGAAAACGGCTCTCCGTGACTTCTTGTGCCAGGTCTTTATTGCTTGCAGCGATAATCCGCACGTCTACGCGGATGGATTTATTGCCCCCCAGCCGATAGAAGCATTTCTCCTGAAGGAATCGGAGGAGTTTGGGCTGAATCTGTGGGGTCAACTCGCCGATTTCGTCGAGAAGGAGAGTGCCACCATGTGCCATCTCCAGTTTGCCCCGTTTCATGGTCGTTGCGCCCGTGAATGCTCCTTTTTCGTAGCCAAATAGTTCGCCATCAGCGAGCTCATGTGGAATGGAGGCGCAATTCAGTGCAATGAAAGGATAAGAACGGCGGCCACTTCGCTGGTGAATTTCACGCGCGAAGAGCTCTTTCCCAGTTCCAGTTTCTCCCTGGATTAAGACCGTAGTCGTGGTCTGTGCCACTTTTTCGACCAGAACGAGGATCTCCTTAATCTTGTCGCTCTGGCCGATAATGATGGCTGGAACACGTTTCTCTTCGATGTACTTGAGCGACTCCTGGGCGCGGACAAACTCGATGTTCGTGGCCACGATTTTGCTAATCGCCTGCAGCAGGGCCAGATCCTTCAGGCTGTATGTATCGCTCTGCTTCTTATCGAGATAAATAACCCCCATTGCCTCCGAACGCTTGAGAATCGGCGTCACCATGATTGAGCGCTGGCTGGTTTTCTTGGTGCGCCGTTTGCCATCTCCTTTCTTCGAAGGAGACTTATCTTTGACACTCAGAACCGACTTTTTTTGCATAAAGGCGCTGACGATGATATTGCGGTTGATCGAGAGCTCCTCTTCCTCACAGATAGCCACCATGGGCTCCAGATCTTTGTTCACTGGATCCCAGAGCATGATCAGGCCGCTATCGCCGTGGAAGAGCTTAATCAGGCTCTGCATAATGTGATTGAGCTCGTCGCCAATTGTGGTCGGAGAGGCTGAGGCGAGATCACATACTTGAAAAATCAAGTCTGCCGGAATCTTGTCAGTGTAGGAAGCTTTGGCGAGTTCCTGATCAACGAGGGGAAGAGAGGATGTCGCGCTGTCCGGGGAACTCAGGATGACTGATTTCGATCCAAACAGGGTATTCTTGATGTCAATGTGCGAGTCAAACAAGAGACATGTTTTTCCCAATTGGATTTCGTCATTCTGCTCGAGGGCTCGCTCTTTGATGCGAGTACCATTAACAAGAACGCCATTCAGGCTCTTCTTGTCGTGAATAATATAGCCTTGATTGTTTTTGACAATGAGGGCGTGGGAACGGGAAACACTTGGGTCAAGCAGCTGGATGGAACTGGAGATATCGCGGCCGATGGTGTTGGTATTGTCCAGCTCGTACTTTGTTCCTATATTGTGGCCTTTTATGACTTGGAGTACTGGCATATTTCCCCGATCTCAGGAGAATTTGACGATACGCTTTGAAGTCATCCCAACTACCATAAAGGCTCAGTTGGCTTCTAATTTGTGGGAACGTATAATCCGCCCCGTGTATATTCTATAAGGAGAGCAATAATCAGACCAGTAGTTGAACAGAGTGAAAATTTCTCCAAATCTCAGGAGATATCTTCCGATTGGCGGCTATAATATTGATTTTACTATTGTTAACTTTCTTAGCTTTTTTTCAAAGGCAAAGGCCTAGACAGGCTTTTCTGCATTTTGAGACTGAAAGAATGCCTTGCGTGTAGGTGCATTCACAAAGTTGACCCATTTTGGTGCAGTGCGCATCGTTCCTGTGCACCAAAAAATACCATATTTGTTTGTCAAACAGAGAACTAGGAGCACAGCTGGTTGGACAAGATTAAAGTGGATAATATCAGATAGGGCATTCGAGCAATCCTCTGTAAGATATATTACACTAAAGCGGGAACTAATAGGTGGCAATCCAGGCGACCGCGACCCCAAAGACGATAAATCTATTGACATTGGACTCGACGCAATTAAGGTTATCCGCAGAAGTCAGGCTTATAGCAAACCATGGCAAGAGGCAGCATGAATGGGGATGACAATTATTGAAAAGATCATTGCTCGCCACGTAGGAGAAGAAGTAGTGCCAGGTCGGGTGGTCTGGATGGACCTGGATGTTCGCTCGGCACGCGATTTTGGCGGGGCGAATGTTGTGCAGCATTTTCAGCGCGAGTATGGCACGTCTGCGGTTGCGGATCGGGCAAAGACCCTGTTCACGTTCGATTGCGTAGCGCCAGCAGTTACTATTCCTTATGCTAATAATCAGCAGGAGTGCCGCGAATTTGCACACAAGCAGGGCATTCGGGTATTCGACGTAGACGCTGGCATCGGCTCGCATGTGATGCTTGAGCACGGATATGTATATCCAGGGGTGACAGTGGTCGGCACGGATAGCCATCTTAATATCCTCGGCGCTGTTGGGGCATTTGGGCAAGGTATGGGTGATCAGGATATTGCCTTTGCCTTCAAGACCGGCAGGACGTGGTTCGAGGTTCCTGAGACGATCAAAATTGTTATTAAGGGACTGTACCAGTATCCAACAACAGCGAAGGATCTGACGCTGTTTGTCGTCGGCAAGCTCGGAGCTAAAGGAGCGCTGGGGAAAGCCGTGGAATTTTACGGCGAGCAGATTGAGCGCTTGAATCTGGCGGAGCGCCTGACCCTTGCCAGCATGGCCACGGAGATGGGCGCCATCACGGCGTTGCTCACTCCAGCTGAGGAGATTCTGGATTACTGCCAGGAGCACCTGCGCCCTGGGGGACACGTGACTCCTATTGCAGCGGATCCCGATGCGCATTATTGCCAGGTGATGGAGCTGGACGTCTCGGGGCTTCCACCGCAGCTGGCTGCTCCACCAAAACCCTCAGCGGTTGCCCCGGTGTCTGAGTATCGGGGTAAGGCTGTGGATTCGGTTTTTCTCGGCTCATGTACAAATGGACGCTATGAGGACTTTGCACAAGCGGCCGAGTTTCTGGGGAAGCGGAAGATTAAATCCACAGTCATGGCAAAGATTGTGCCGGCAACGCGGGAAGTGTATGGGCAATTGCTGGCGCAAGGCCTGGTCAAGCGATTCTTTGATGCCGGAGTCATTGTGAGTCATGCTGCGTGTGGTGGATGTGCCTCGGGCCAGATCGGGATGACCGGAAAGAACGAGGTACAGCTCAGTACCTCCAATCGAAATTTCCCCGGTAAGCAAGGGGCAGGTGACACGTATTTGGTCAGCCCGCTCACAGCCATAGCATCCGCCATTGCCGGCGAAATTATGAGTCCGGAGGAATTGCAATAGCCTGTTTGCTCGGCCGCCCGAAATGTCGGCACGGTTCTCGTTCCATACGGGATCCGTCAGGGTCAGGGAGAGGAGATGCAATGGGACAAGCGACTCAAATACAGGGACGTATCTGGATGATTGTGGATGACCAAGGGAGATTAATTGACGATATTGATACGGATCAAATTTACCATAATGCACATCTAGCGGTTACCGATATTCGAGAAATGGGGAAGTTCACCTTCGGAAATCTGCGCGGGTGGGAGGATTTTCCCTCAAAGACGCAGCCGGGTGATATTGTGCTGGTGGGTAAGAACTTCGGGGCAGGGTCATCACGTCAGCAGGCTGTGGATTGTTTTGTGTCACTGGGGGTTGTCTTGCTGATTGGTGAGTCATTTGGCGCCATCTATAAGCGCAATGCAATTAATTCGGGGTTTCCCATACTTGAGTGTGAAGGACTGGCTGAGGCAAATCTAAAGAGTGGCGATCAGATTGAAGCCGATGTGGCATCGGGTGGAATTCGCGTGCTCGATAAGGAGGAGCGCTTGATTCAAGGGCGGCCATTCAGCCAGGTGCAAATGGATATCTACCAGGCGGGCAATCTTTTTCAATACGGTAAGATATTGGGGCAAAAA
>CAZVVA010000031.1:0-23744 GCA_964630455.1 uncultured Candidatus Sumerlaeota bacterium | reverse complement strand
CATCTGCGGTTGCAATAATAACTCATATTTAAACCACAGAAGATAAACACTGTAAGTTTTATTTTACTCAAAGTGCCCGAAAATTCATCAGGCTGGAAGTCGAACATTCGCAGCATTACTCATGGAAACAGACTATTCTAACTTGGGATCAAAAAAACGGACACTTTGAGTTAATAAGCGGGATGACTCGGTGGGAAAAGAGCCGCTAGGGCTACCGCAGCTCTATTCAGGAGAATAGGATTTCAATGTGCCGTCCTCGTTCACAATATCGTACGGAGTCAGCTTGTTTGTGACGATATTGACTGCATTTCGAGGAACACGACGCAAGGGTTCGGACGAGATAAGATATAGGTTACCATCAATGGTAACTTCCTCGCCGCGCATTTTCTTTAACCATTGTCCGGCAAATTCAAGAACCAGTTCTTTCTGCTCCTCCAGCCAGGCATTGTAGGCTTCACGCAAATTGGCACGGTTGACCAGACGCTGTTGATATGTCAGGACCTCCTCGTGCTTTTCCTCATCAATTTCACCCGCCTGTTGATACAAAGCCAGGAGTAGACCCACAAGTTGCGTTTGCAACCCGCCTGGATCTTCAAAGTTAATCATATCCTCCGCCTGCGCGGCCAGATTGCGGTAGAAGATACGGTCCTCAATATAGAGCTGCCACAGTTTCAGCTGTTCCCAGAAGTAAGTCCAAGCAGCCACAGCCTGCGGGTCCTGTCCCTGCTGCACTTGCATCCCTACCGGTGCTCCCATCGCTTGTTCACCCATCATGACCGGGGGCATCTGGCCCGGCCTCGGCCCCTGCCCCGGCTCCTGCTGTGGTTCTTCCAGAATCCTTTGAATTGCCTCCTGGTCGAGACGCTCCTTTTCAGCGAGCGGATATTGAACCCGTTCGACGCTGTCCGTTCCCTCGATGACTTTTTCTTCGTAGCGGAACGCCTGAATATCAAGCGTTGTTTGTGCCGTGGCCAGCGGCACCCCCGCAAGCAATGCTAACACTATCACATGGAAACAGAACCTCATTTTTCTCACGGTCCCTTTTCTCAGATTACCTTAAATTCAAACTATCTTCTTATAGCGCCCCTCCAGGCGTAACGCAAGCGTTTTTTTCCTCCCCCAGTCCGAAGCCGTCCTCAGTCAGATAGTGATTTCCTCATTGGCCTACATCCCGGAGACTTTGTAGATATAAAAAAGCTCCGAGTATTTCTCGCCCAGTTCCAGCAAGATCTTTTCCGCCTCCCCCATCTCTTCATAATCATCCTGCTGTATGGCAAAATCCAGTTTAATTATCGCCTCTTTAATCTCATCCCGATCTTCCTCCGGGAGCTTGGCACCTTCGGATTCTATAAAGGAGGATAGCATGGAATATACCTTTTCAGCGCGTGTCTTTTTACGTGCTTGCTCAACAAATGCCCGGTCTTCTTCAGTCTTTTCCTCGGCTTCACGGACAATCTGATCAATCCCAGCCTCCGTAACCTGCTGGTGCGCCTCCACCTTAACCTCTTTCATGCTGCCGGACGTCAAATCGGTTGCCGAAACATTCAATATGCCATTGGCGTCAATGTGAAACTTCACCTCAATCTCCGGGACTTCTTTCGGCGCAGACGCAATATCTATAAGGCGAAAATACGCCAATGTGCGATTCTCGCTGGCTTTCTTCCGCTCGCCTTGTAGCACGTGGATCCGAACAGCTGTCTGATTGTCAGAGACTGTGGTGAAACGCCTGGTCGCAGTAGTAGGGATGTTACTATTACGTGGAACAAGTACCGAGATAATTCCGCCCTGCAACTCAATACCCAGCGACAAAGGTGTTACATCCAGCAACAGCACCTCCTGCAAGGCTCCCGATATCACTCCGCTCTGGATGGCTGCGCCAATCGCCACTGCCTCGTCAGGATTGACGCTTCTGCACGGCGTCTTGCCAAAGAAGTCTTTAACCATCTCCTGCACGGCAGGAATGCGTGTTGAGCCACCGATGAGCAACACCGTTGTGATGTCAGTTGTTGAGAGTTTGGCGTCCATAAGAGCGCGGCGGCAAGGCGGAATCAGGCGCTCAAGGATCGGCTGAATAAGCTCGGTGAACTGCTCCCGCGACAGTTCCTCCGCAAAATGCTTCGGACCTGACTCATCAGATACAATGAAGGGCAGATTGATGGCCGTCTTCTTTAGCGTGGACAGTTCGCACTTCACTTTCTCCGCACATTCCCATACCCGTTGCACAGCCTGTGTGTCCTCCTGAACATCTATTCCGTGGGTGTCCCGAATCCGCTGGCGAATGTAGTCATATAAAATCGCATCAATATCGTCACCGCCAAGGTGCGTATCGCCATTCGTGCTTCGAACCTCAAAGATATCTTCACTCAATTCCAGAATCGAGATGTCAAACGTGCCACCGCCAAAATCGAACACTGAAATCTTCTCGCTCTTCTCCTTTCGCAACCCGTAGGCGAGCGAAGCTGCGGTTGGCTCGTTAATAATCCGCATCACCTGCAGCCCGGCCAATTCGGCCGCTTTCTTGGTTGCCTGGCGCTGGTTATCGTTAAAATACGCAGGTACTGTAATAACCGCCTCGTTAATGATTTCACCCAGAAAACCTTCCGCTGTAGCCTTCATCTTCTTCAGAACCTCTGCGGAAACCTCCTCTGGCGACACCTGCCTTGAACCAACGTCAATCAAGATGCGGTCGTCCTCACCCAGTACTATCTCGAACGGAAACTTGTCCAGATTATCCTTAAGTTGACTATAGCGCTGGCCCATCAGGCGCTTCACGGATCGGATGATATGGCGCGAATGGCTAACGATCTGCCGCTTGGCTAGCTCGCCAACAATGACCTCGCCGTCCTCTTTAAAAAAGACCACTGAGGGTGTAGTTTTACTCCCCTCTGGATTGGGAATTACCTCTGCGCGGTCGTTCTCAAGAAACGCCACGACAGAGTTCGTTGTCCCAAGATCTATGCCGATTGTTCGTCCCATGGATTATTTCTTCCTGAATTTACTAAGTAACTTTTCCAAAATGCCTTTGCCCTTTGTACCTCCACCAAACAGCGCTATCTTCTGCTTAGCCTGCTCATTGTTCGCATCCCATTTCAGCACATCTTCATAAGCCTGCCTCGCCATTGAGGTACTACCCACAGTTTCATAGATCTCTGCCAGATTGAGCTTCAGATCAATGTTGTAGCGATCCAGTTCAACTGCCTTCTTGCATGCCTCAACTGCGCGGGTGAAGCTTTTGCGGCTGTGCATTAACGCCAGCGCCAATTTGACGTAATAATTCGGCTCCGTATCATCGTTATTAATCGCAGCTTCGAAAAAGTCAATCGCCCGCACATACTCTTCCAAATTATACAATTGCATTCCCTTGGCATAGGCCTTCTGAGCAATACTGGCCCGCTCGCTCGTGACTACCCTTGACAGCTTGGCAGCGGCCTTCGGTTTATCCGCCTCAACGACCTGGGGCTTCTTATCCGACTTCGATAATAGCTTGTCATACTCGGCTCGTTTGACTGGATCTTTCAGAACATTGTACGCTTTGGAAACCAGGGCGAAATCGTGCTCAAACTGCGCCGTCTGTTCGGGAGAGACGGCCTTATCCGGGTGAAGCTTCCGCGCCAGATTATGATAAACCCGCTTGATCTCCTTTTCCGGCGCCTCTTCCGAAACTCCCAGGATTTGATAGTAGCTCTTCTCCATTTGCGAAATACCTAGCCCCTCCAGAAATGAAGAGCTCCACTTCTGCCTTTAGAAAATCTAGACTTATCCTTGCAACGTGTTAATCTATTAAGTATTTGTCTATTATCCCCAACTGTCAAAAGAATTTTACCCTTGCCCGGCAGTCGTCTAGGCCTCGTGCGGGTTAACTTACATCAAAAGCCACCGTGACCGGCCTATTCCTATTCATCCCGGGGCCGCACTCAGCAGCACACTCTGGTGGTGGTAAGGCTTTCGAAATCCGATCCGAATCCTGCCTCCTTGACCTCCCTTGTTCAGAGCCAATGCAGGTCTGAGCTCCTGCGCCTCTCTTCAGTGCCGGTGCGTCATGATCAAACGCCGTCGCTACAGGCTGCTGCCACCTGCCAGCGTTCACTGTCAATTATCCCTTCTCCTCATCGTCATCCGGGATGCGCTTCTCAAGCCCTTCCGTGATGACCTGCATCCGCTTGCGCGCATCAACTGCCTCTTTTGTCTGCGGAAAGTCTAGAATAATACTGTTCAGGTAAAGAAGTGCCTTGGCTGGATTATGCAGCCTGGTCATACAAAGGTCTGCAAGCCGGTGGTAAATGCTACACTTCTCTTCCCTTCGCAAGTTAGACGCGGCTTCCAGGTATCGTTCTCGCTCGGCGATATATTCGCTATATCGCCCTGCCTTATAATAAAAGTCTGCCAGCCACTGCGAGGCAACCGCATCGTCTGGATGCTCCTCGAGGATGCGCTTCAACTGAACCTCAGCATCCGTATCGCGATGCTCCTGCAGTGCCTGATACACCATAGGATATTTGCGAGGCCTGGTGGGTGTTCCGCCTTCATCCCCAAGAAAAAAGCGTATCATCATACTTCCCACCACACGGGTGAGAAGCAGGGCCACCCCAATGCCCCCAGCCAGTACCGCAACCGCAGCAACAGGAAACCACGGGTTTTGCAAATCAATGAAGCCGTGCAACACATAGATCACCAGCAAAACTATTACTAACTCAAGTAGGCTCATTGCAATCTACTCAAAATTTATATTCGCCACGACAATGCCAGCCTTCAGTTAGAATTCCCTATCCGCTATCGGGCCAGAATGCAATATTTTTTCTTGACAACACTGTCTGCAACGCCTAGAAACAAATCCAAGAATACAGTTCTGCGCAGAGGCGTAGCTCAAGAGCCAGTAACGCTCTGAGCGATGGAAGATGGTGAAAAACCATCACGGACACGCCGCTGTAATCGGGGACGAAACTTACAGCATACCACTGTCTCGCCTTGGCGGATGGGAAGGTGTAAGGAGTAGGACGATCCGAGAGTCAGAAGACCCGTCTCTGCGTGCTTCATGTTAACTTCTTCGTGTCTGAGAAGGTGAAGGGTGATGACAGCCACTTTTCTCATTCCCTCTTCTTCCCCTCGCTGGGACCGAAGAGGGATTTTTTATGGGAGCCACGCGACCATGACCTAATTGCAAACCCACCACCTCGACCTTCCAGGCGTCTGCGTGAAGATGAACTGTATTCTCTAGCGTACGCACGCTTTCTCTACAGGTATTGCCACGAAAAACACGTAACTATGCGTGCCGTAATCGCTTCGTGGACTCTATGCCACACCAATTTCTTCAAGGAGAATACACTGTGTCTCGTTTACCACATACTATTTGCATCACAATACTGCTCGCTGCCCTCCTGGCACCCGATGCGATTTCCCAGATCAGCATTCCTTCTGGATATGAAGTGCATTTGCTTAGCATCTCGTCCCTGCCTGAAGGCCCTTCCCTGGCTATTGATCCAGCAAATCGCCATATTCTCTATGCCGCAGTTGGAGCCTGGGGCCCGCACAGTATTGTTCGGATTGACCTCTCGGGCGATACAGCCACAACATCATCTTTTGCCACGGGAGCGTATAACCTGACAGGGCCCGATGGCGAAGACAATGCCCTGGACTCTCTTTTTGCTACTGCAAGTGGTTTGGCGGTGCTTTCGACTGGTGAGCTGATCATTGTTGACAATAATGAAATCACCGGCCCGCCATTGGTTCCTGGCGACACGATCTACCTGGCACGAGATCTTAACGGCGACGGCGATGCCCGCGACATCGTTGATGTCGGAGGAACTCCGACACCTGAGGTGATTGAGCTCATCACGCCGATCAACACCCTACCAGGCACTGGCTGGGGCGGATTCACAGGCCAGCAAGCTGAAGTCGACACTTCGGGCAATGTGTACGTTGTCACCGCCGATGGAGGTGGCCTTGGCGAAGTGCTGCGCATTTCGTCGCCACTCAGCTCTCCCTCAATCACTGTCTTTTATGAAGGCCTTGATTACGGCGCAGGGCTTGGCTTTGACCAGACCGGCACCCTGTACGTCGGCAATAGCTCCTTTCCGAATCCCGCGGGATTACTCGCGCTGCGTGACCTTTCCGTGCCACCAGATGGTGATGCCATTGACCCTGACGAGATGGATATTGTCTCATCAGGAACACTGTCGGGCATCTACGACATTGCCCTTGATAAGGATGACCGGCTGTTTGTTACAAACGGGAACCGTGTGCAACTGGTTGATCGGGCCACAGGAGCCGTCTCAGACTTTGCTACATTTCCATCCTATTATTTTCTGGGCGATTTGGTTTTCGATGACCCTATGAAATCCTTTCGTCCGGAATCAGGCCCAAACGCAGCAAGACTGATCATTGCTGATGGTGACTTCGATGGATGCCTTACCATCATTATGCCGTCGCCGCCTACGCAGGCCAAGTTCTGGACGCTTTATCACTGAGTGGCACGGGCGTCACGCCCGTGAAGAATCATCCGCCTAGACGGATGCTACGTCTTTCTTGACTTCTAATTGCTTGGGATAAGGAAAATGCAATGCTCATTTTGAAAAGCACAGAAAAAGCGCGCTTAACCGAGAGAAGCAAAGTCCCCAGGCGGGTCTTCTTGCACATGTCAATAAGCTCACCGAAAGGTGCAACAATGAGGCAGCGATTTCATCCGCCTAGGCGGATGGGCGGAACCCATATACAACATATTGCGGGGTATTCTGCTATCGGATGGCATTGCCCGGAAGTTCTTCGGGCACTGTATCCCGGCAGTGCGCAGGCCCCAAGGCCCGGAAAATATCTCACGCTGGTGATGCTTATGGCTCTCTGCTGGAGCCTGATGTCAGTGGGGTTCTGCGGCGATCCGTTTGCCGACCGGGTTGTCTCCTTCCAGCCCTCCTTTCCGCCCGGCATTGAATCTGGGTTCGGAGAAAGTTACTTTCCGGAAAACGTGCTGGGGCCACCGCACGGCAATGAAAGTACGGCAATTCCACAGGCCTCTGAGAGCCACCTGCTGAGTCTTGGCGACGGCGGTGAGATCGTGCTGGAGTTCCTGGACAATATCGTTATTGATCTGCAAGGAGTGGATCTGGCCGTGTTTGAAAATCCGCTGATCGCCATTGGGGATGTGGACTACTCCTTCTGCGAAGCTGCAATCGTGGCAGTCAGCCAGGATGGCGAGACCTTTTTTACTTTTCCCTATGATTTCATACCGCCCCCGGAAGAAGGCCGTCTTGGCAGGATGAGTGACTACATCAATTTTGCTGGCATCCATCCGGTCTTTTCAAATCCGACCAATGGGATTAGTCCGGTTGATCCAGCTGTTTCCGGCGGCGATTTCTTTGACCTTGCTGACGTTGGCCTGGCATGGGCACGATTTGTCAAGATCACTGATACCGGTGACCCAGACACACCAACTGAGACGAGAGACAGCCAGGGGGACGTAGTTGACGATCCGGGAAATGCAACAGCGGATGTTTCCTTCGGAAAACTTGGCTTTGATTTGGATGCAGTAGCAGCCATCCACTCGGCTGATTGGACACCGAGCAGCACCTCGACCAATTGGAATCTTTACCAATAATCGGCTGCCACGGGCTATAGATCCGAGTATTGCAGTTTCATTGGAGCAAAAAGCAGCTAAAAGCACGCTTACCAAAGGAAGGACACTGTCACAAACACCTAGTATCACTACTGTTTCCTGACTCACCAAAAGGTGAGCCAGGAGCAAGTGGCGATTTCATCCGCCTGAGGCGGGTGAAATTGCCCGTAACTAAAGGTTTAGGAGGGGAGCGCGAGGGGCAATCCGCCGCGGCGGATTCCCCTCGCCTGCTCTAATGCAAAATCCGGGATAAAAGCATGCAAATCATAAGAAACCTAGATACCTTCCATAGGGGCTTTACTCTAATCGAACTGCTCATCGTGGTGGCACTTATTAGCATTCTGACCGCCATTGCACTTCCAAATCTCATGCTAGCCACCGGGCGGTCGGAGGTCGCTAAATGTTCGAGCAATCTGAAAGCCATTGCCTATGCCCTCTATGCCTATCGAATTGATTGCAACCGCTATCCCCTGGCTGACGGCGTTGCAGGCCTGGAGCCATCGCCAAACCGCACCGAGGTAGGCAACGGCCCCGCAGCGAACGGCTCCTGGGATGGCGTGCCGCGTCTGCTGGTCACACTCGGCTACCTTTCAAGCGATGAGTATCTCTTCTGCCCTACTTTAAAGAAGCGCTATCCGCACCGAGTGCAGAACTTTCGCTATGCATACAATAGTTCGGCATTGAATACAGGAGGCCCTGCAGGAGGGGCTGATCATATTGAGCGCAATTCAGGCGACATTTGGCATGTGCGGTGTCTCTGGGTTCCCTATGAACGCAGTTTCAAACCATCAGAGAAGATCCCCTATCCGCACGGAGAGACACGGGAAGAAGAATGCGTACTTTTTTCCAATTCGCGAGTCGAGTTACGCAACGGCCGCCAGGACTTTTATAGCCGCTATAATCTCCCGGCGCCATAACGCACATCTCTAATCGCAAAAAAATAAAACCCGTAGGGGCACGCTGCAGCGTGCCCCTACATCAAATAGGGGGACAGGTTATGTATTTCTCTTCTTTCTCCCCGCTTTCCGGCGTTTCAATCGAAGGAATATATAACCTGTCCCCTTATTTTCCGCCCTTATTTTCCGACGGCTCGCCCCTACAACTAAATTTTGCATTGAAAAGTACGTTAGAAACACTCTCACTTGAATAATAACAGCAGCGGCCCTGGACATAGATCCTGATCTGAGTACAAAAAAGTGAAACAAAGCCTGACTGCGATTTCATCCGCCGAAGCCTGGCGAAGGCGGATGAAATCGCCCTCATGGAAAGGTTTAGGAGGGGAGCGCGAGGGGTAACCCTTTTTCGAAAGGGGTCCCCTCGCACATTCAAATATTAAATGGCTTTAAGAAAGGAGGGCGACCCAGCGGGTCGCCCCTACAAATTTTAATACATCCCAGATACGTACATATGGCGCTCTGAATGGGTGATGTTTGATTCTGTTATGTGAACTCAGAACTGGGAGGGCAGGATTTCCTTTTGCATCCATTCAATCTGGCGCTTGAGGCCGTCCTCAAGCGTCGTTGTTGGCTTAAACAGTAGGTCCTCTTGTGCTTTGCGCGTGTCGGCGTAAGTGTGCGTGACGTCGCCTTTCTGCGGCTCGTTGTAGCGTGCTCGGGCTGGCTTCGTCGTGAGGCGCTCCAGGAGTTCCAGCACGTTATTCACCGTAATCCGCGCGCCTCCACCGATATTATATACTTCTCCGCGCTGCCCATGCTCTGCAGCCAGCAAATTTGCCGACACGGCATCCTGGATGTACGTGAAATCGCGCGTCTGTTCCCCATTGCCATATATCTCGATTTCCTCACCGCGCAGCATGGCCTTGATAAACCGATGGAAGGCCATATCCGGACGCTGACGCGGCCCATAAACCGTGAAGTAGCGCAGCGACACTGCCTCCACACCATAGTTTCTGGCATACAGACAACAGAGATGCTCCGCTGCCAGCTTGGTCACCCCGTAAGGCGACACGGGCTGCGGAATATCCGTTTCGCGCATCGGCAGCGTCACCACCTCGCCATAGACGGACGATGATGAGGCGTTGATCAATTTGATCTTCGTCCCTTTCAGCGCTTCGAGCAATCGCTGCGTGGCCAGAATATTATTCCGCGTATAGATCGAAAAATCCTTTCCCCAGCTGGCGCGCACCCCTGCCTGTGCGGCCTGGTGATAGACTATGTCCACATCGGCCAAGAGAGACGCAAAATCCACGTCAACCAGGTTCTGCTCTATAAAACGAAATCGGGCGTTGGCAAGCAACCCCTGCAGGTTCTTCTCTTTCAACGCCCTGGGATAGTAGTCAATAAAGCAATCAATTCCGGTTACCTGCTCGCCTCTATCAAGCAAAGTCTCGGCGAGCGAGGAGCCGATGAAGCCCGCAACTCCTGTGACAACGCTTGCCATTTTTCTTTATCCTTTATGCTGCAGCAACCTAGTGCACTGCATTCGCAGGTAGAATAACTGTTGGAAAAACTGATGGAGAATCTCAGCCACTGAAAGCAAAATAAACCTGGATTTTGCGTTTGGACAATGTTTTTCTGATGCGAGGGGTCCGCCGCGGCGGAACCCCTCGCGCTCCCCTCCTAAACCTTTCCTTACGGGCGAATGAAATCACCACTTGCTTCTGGCTCACCTTTTAGTGAGCCAGACAGTAGCCCTGAGCCACAGACCTTTCTTTGGTTACAGCGATCTAACTGCTTTCTTCTTCAGAGCAACTGCAAAATGAGGTTTTGTCATGTCCTACTCGGTAACTTCCAGCTCCTTGATCTCGTCCACGTTAGTTTCATCAATCTTAACGGGGCCAGTGGGTGTGGTCACGTGATTCTCCGTGGCTAGTTCCTCCACTGGCGTCAGCACAAGCTCAACCGGCACTTTGCCGTCGCCTTTGATAAGAATGGAGGACATCCCTTGTTCGTTCTGTTCAATGATAATAAAGCCGCCTGTGGTAGTAGTTCTGCGGCCTTCTGGATCTTCATTGTAAATGACCGGATCAATGGAGAGTTCAGAGCGCCGTGTTTCGGGAAAGTACTCGAATAAACCACAGGTTGCCTCGGCGGCTCGCATCTTGACGTGCACAGGCTGTCCCGTCGCAGTAAGCTTGTTTTCTTTGCCATCATACACAAGCCGATCACAGCTCAGATACAAATCGCGATCTTTTGCATCCAGTCGAACGTTCTTCTGAGCTACAATTGACACCAGACTCCTGGTTTTCTCGTCTGTTATCATAGTTATATAGCCGTCAGGGTCAGCCGTGAGTTTCGCGCGCATACCGAAGACGCCAAAGATGCCTGGCAGACCGCCTGTATCTTCCTCTGACTCCTGGGCGCCGCTCAAGACTGCCAGTCCAGCGCAGAGCAACAGCATTGCTACCTTCCCATACTGCCAGCCGATTCTCATGTGTCACTCCTCTTGCGTATCAGATCTTGGCAAAATGGTCATCTCGCCACCTTTATAGACCCAATTGCTGAAAGTTTTATCGGTCTCGAAACCCTTACCGGTAAAGAGCAGGATACCCTCGGGCAAAGCCTTGCGCTGTGTAAACGCGAAGGGGGAGATAATTCGCTCAAGGATATTGTTCCAGCGAATCTCTTTGGTCACTAACATAGTGCCATCTTCCGCAGTGTAGCGAACATTGCTAGTGAGAACGAAGTCGTTCTTATTCACACGCTTATCTTTATCTTCCGCAAGGTAGAAAATCCCCTTATCTGAATTGATAACGCCGACGGGCTGATCGTGAGAATAGAATGTGATGCCTATATCCACCATCTCGATCTTGCACTGGACTTCAAAGAGCTGCGCTTTTGCTGCCTCGATCTTCTGTTGCACCTCGCCCTCTTTGGTAATGTACACTTCCACCTCGCTTATAATTATGGCCTGTTCACTGCTTGCCTCGGCTGTGTCTTTATCAAGAAACTGGATCTCCGTGCACCCGGTGAGTATCAAGACTAACCCGGCTACCATAATGGACAAGCCTATGCGTTTCCCAACCGTACTCATTATGATCTACCCATTTCCAGGACATATCGTCTTGTATTCACGAACTCGCGCTAGCGGATTTCCCGAAGGGCAAGGGCGAAAAAACCGCGACGTGAATATTTTGTTAAGTGACATTCTGAAACTTCGTGAATACAAAATTGTAAAATGAAAATTGGAAATTTTAAATTGCAAATTTACTTCCCCTTCTTTGCCGTAATGATTGATTTAGCTATAATATTACTCACTTGTCTTGTTTCCTTAATAATATCGCTTAAGCTTTGTCCATTTAAGATTTCTGACTTTTCAATCAATCTTAACCAATACAATGATTCACGAATTTCTTTAAAAACAATCTGAAGTTTATGTATGAAATCTGCTTTGCTTTGCGCTCCACACGCTTCCTCATAATTAGAGCCAACAGAAGTCCCTGCTCGTAATAATTGATTGGCTATATGCTTCCTACCTGGCGTTTTGCCAAGCTTTGTAGTAAGTTTTACAATTTCAACACCGTAATCCAATAATCTCTCTGAAAGTTCCGTTGCTTTTTCTTCCATTTTAAAATCTGCAATTTGCAATCTTCAATTTACAATTCGACATTCGCAGAATGTCGCCTAACGTGTGGACAAACGCCACTTCAGGCAGCGTTGCCGCAGGTACTTCTACTGCTCAGGTAGAACGGGCCTGCGGTGTTGAGATTCTTGCAAGGTCAGCCGGTGGCTTGCGCCGCCAACGCCGGTGAAACCACATCCATTGTGCCGGATAGCGTCGGACATAGCCTTCAATGACCTTCGTAAAACTCTGGGTAATCTCCTGGACGTCACGGTGGTGGTCCCCGGTTCGTTCCACCCGGAGTGGAGGCTCAACATAGATGGTGTGCGTCACTTTATCAGGATTACGGATGATAAACAGCGGGATAATATCGACTCCAGTCTTCACGCAGAGATGCGCCACTCCATTTTGTGTATATGCCGGCTGCCCAAAGAAGTTAACAAAAACACCCTCGCCTCTCGTATCCTGATCCGCCAGAATCCCTACACACTCGCCTTTACCCAACCGGCGGTAAATTGCTATGCCGCTTTTGCCTCGCATAATCACATTAATTCCCATCTCCTGGCGATTGCGCCGCACCAGCTCGTCTACCCGCGGGTTTTTGAGATCACGAGCAACCACCCCGAAGGGAATTCCCAGAACCTGAGCCACGTACACGCCAAGCAGTTCCCAGTTGCCGAAATGCGCACTCAGACAAATAAACCCCTGGCCCCGCGCATACGCACCAAGCAAATGCTCGGACCCGACAATACTGACCCGTTCCGCAACCAGCGCTTTGGTAAATTTAGGAAACCAGAAAACCTCGGCCAAGCCGCGTCCACAATTGCGAAAGACGTCCCGCACGAGCTGACGCCTCTGGCGCGCGGGTAAAATCTCCGGAAGGGCTTGCTCGAGATTACGCAGTGCTATGCGCCGCTCCCTTCGCAGAGCAAAATAGGCCAGCCAGCCAGCCCCACCACCAAACTGCATTGCCCTGTTCAGGGGAAGCAAGAGAACCAATCGGCGCATACACAACGCCGCAACGTATACGGCCCAATGACGCACAGGCCGTGTAATCTTCTTTAACCACCGGCTACTCAAGATACCCTTCAACTATTCGATCCCATTTACCCTGCGCCTTGAGAATGAGCTCCGCCACCTCTCTGATTGCCCCTTTACCACCACTGCTTGTCGTGATGTACATTGCGCGAGCCTTCACCTCGGGGCAGGCGTTTGCAACGGCAATAGGTAACCCAGCCCGGATCAGCAACGGCAAATCTGGAAGGTCGTCTCCAACGTAGGCGACCTCCGACGCAGCCAGATCATAGTTTGCCAACAATTGCTGAAACACCGGGAGTTTTTTCAATGCCTTCTGATGCACATCGCTAATGCCAAGCTCCTGAGCACGCCGCGCCACTGCGCCAGAGCAACGTCCTGTGATAATGGCCACTCGAATCCCCGCACGCTGCAGATACTTCACACCCGCTCCATCCATGGTGTTAAATTGTTTGCACTCCTCAGATTCTCCCAGCAGGAGACCGCCATCCGTCATTACGCCATCCACATCCAGAATGAGCATTTTCACCTGTTGGAGACTCTTTTTCAGGTCGTTGTTCTCTTCCATGTGAGATCCTCTATGCGCTCCTCTGCGAATCGTGGCCTTGTGTATGGACGACAAGACGGCCCACGTTCTTTTGAATTCCACTCTCTTCGCCGGTGGCGACAGTCTCTATTAGCTCAGGTGACTGAAGCCGGTGGAGATTTGGGAGCCTAAGACGGGATTATTCCTGCTCGGTTGCCGTGACTTGCGCTTGCTCTTTGCGCTGTCGGGTGGCGCTCCATTTTCCCGCTGCCTTAATGAATCCACGAAACAACGGATGCGCATTTAAAGGACGCGATTTGAATTCCGGATGGAATTGACATGCCACAAACCACGGATGCTCCCGCAATTCTACAATCTCGACCAGGTTGCTCTCCTCATAAATCCCCGAGACGACCATGCCTTTCTCTTCAAACACCTTGCGAAACCGGTTGTTCAGCTCGTAGCGGTGCCGATGGCGTTCATGTATCTGGTCGGCTCCGTAAACCTCAGCAACTTTAGTCCCCGGCTGCAGGCGACAGGGATATGCGCCCAGCCGCATGGTTCCGCCGAGATCCTTGATGTCCTTCTGCGACTCAAGCAAGTCAATCACCGGATGGGACGTATGCGGATCGAACTCCGTACTATTCGCTCCCTCTAATCCACATACAGATTGGGCAAACTCTATGACCGCACACTGCATGCCCAAACAGATGCCGAGAAAAGGAATACCATGCTCGCGTGCATAGCCTGCTGCGCGAATCTTGCCTTCGATCCCACGTGTCCCAAATCCCCCGGGGATTAAAATCCCATCAACCCGGCCGAGTATCTGATCCAGCCTGTCCGCGGTGAGCGTCTCGGAATCAATCCTCTCAATCTTGATCTTCACGTCATTAGCAAACCCGCCGTGCCGTAGTGACTCGTAGATACTTTTATAAGCATCTTGCAGGTGAACGTACTTGCCAACCACGCCAATAGTCACGCTCTCCTGGAGTAAGCGAATGCGGTCTATCAGGTTCTTCCACTCGGTAAGATTGTGTTTGGTGACTGGAAGATGGAGGCATTTAAGAATCGTATCATCCAATCCCTGTTGGGTGAACAGCAAGGGCACTTCATAGATCTCATCCACGTCAACAGCCTGAAACACCGCATCAACATTCACGTTGCAGAAAAGCGCTATTTTTGCCCGCGTAGCTTCGTCAAAGCGTCGCTCCGTACGGCAGAGAAGGATGTCGGGCTGAACACCAATTTCGCGGAGTGTCCTCACACTGTGCTGGGTGGGTTTGGTTTTCAATTCACTCGCCGCACGAATGAACGGTAGCAGCGTCAGATGCACATACAGAACGTTCTCGCGGCCCACGTCGTAAGGAATCTGGCGAATCGCTTCCAAGAATGGCTGCCCTTCTATATCTCCAACCGTACCGCCAATCTCGGTAATCACCACATCGAAATTGCCCTTGTTTGCCAGCCGGCAGATCGAATCTTTGATCTCGTCCGTGATATGCGGCACCACCTGAACCGTACCACCCAGATAATCCCCTCGGCGCTCCTTCATGATCACCGCATAATAAATCTGGCCCGTGGTCACATTACTGTCCTGCGTCATGATTGCACTGGTAAACCGCTCGTAGTGCCCGAGGTCTAGATCGGTCTCCGCCCCGTCGTCCGTCACAAACACCTCGCCATGTTGAAACGGACTCATCGTGCCTGGATCAACGTTGATATACGGGTCGAACTTCTGCAAGGTGACTTTCAGGCCTCTTGATTCCAGCAAACAGCCAATGGAGGCCGAGGCAATCCCCTTGCCCAGCGAGGAAACTACGCCTCCCGTAACAAAAATATACTTTGTCATGTGGTTGTCTCCCCTTCCAGATGTCCCTTAACCCAGGCTAAATCCTCGGGCGTATCAACCCCTTTGGAATCGTACGGCGTTTCGGCAACTCTGATCCGAAAGCCGTGTTCGAGAAATCGTAGTTGTTCGAGCTGCTCGATCTGTTCAAGCCTCGTTGGTTGTAACTGTGGAAAGCGCAAGAGGACATCCTTGCTGTAGCAATAGAGGCCAAGGTGCTTAAAGCCATACACCGCGGGCTGTCTCTGTGCAGACGGCACTACGCGCTCCTGGCAAGGTATTGGTGCGCGGGAAAAGTAAAGCGCGTACCCCTGGCTATCAACCACCACTTTCACTGCGTCGGCTGACAGAAACTCCTGCTCCTCTCTAATCGCTACCATCGCCGTAGCAATCTCCCGCTCCACATCGTCTATGAATGTGCGCAGCACCAGATCAATGGTTCGCACGTCCATCAGCGGCTCATCGCCTTGCAAATTGAGAACCGCATCAAACTCTAAGCCATGCACGGCATCTGCAATCCGGTCCGTGCCCGAATGGTATTGCTCGCTAGTCAGCACGCAATTGCCGCCGAAGGATTCCACAGCATCGTAAATCCGCAAATCATCCGTAGCCACCAGAATTCCTCGCAGCAGCTGCGATGCCTGGGCCTTTTCATATACCCACTGGATCATCGGCTTGCCTAGAATCTCGACGAGCGGTTTGCCAGGGAACCGGGTAGACCCATAGCGGGCGGGAATCACACAAATGATATTCATTGAAAGCCCAATCCCATGCAGAAGCCGTCCGGCTCAGATCGTAGGGGCAATTCATGACTTGTGCGCCTCGGGCGTAATCGCCCCTACAAAAACGGCCTTGCGTAGTTCAATAGACCACCTTGTTAAGCGAATACTCGATAATCCCAACAGCACCGGCACGCCGCAATTGCGGAATCAGCCGCCGCACTTCCTTCTCATCAAGTATCGTCTCCAGCGCCACCCACCGGTCGTCCGATAGATACGAGACCGTAGGCGAGGTGATGGCAGGCAGAATTTTCAACACCGTATCGAGATGCGTCTTCTCCACATTCAACTTCAGCCCGACCTTCCCCTCAGCTGCAATCGCGGCCTGCAACAGGAGCACGATGTTCTCGATCTTCTCGCGCTTCCACTCGTCCTGCCAGCTCGTACGATTGGCGATAAGCTTCGTCCACGATTCCAGTACCACATCCAGAATCTTCAGCTGATTCGCCCGCAGCGACTCGCCGGTCTCCGTCACCTCAACAATCGCATCTACCAGCTCCGGCGCCTTGACTTCCGTAGCACCCCAGGAGAATTCGACATGTGCGCTCACGCCGTGCTTCGCCAGATAAGCCTTTGTCAGATTGACGGCTTCTGTGGCAATGCGCTTGCCTTCAAGATCCTTCACTGACGTTATGGACGACGCTTCCGGAATAGCGAGCACCCATTTCACGGGCCCCATAGATTGCTTCGCGTAGATCAAATCGGCTAATTCGACCACGTCGGCCTGGCTTTCTTTAATCCAGTCCAGCCCGGTCAACCCTGCATCGAATACCCCCGCCTCCACGTAGCGCGCCATCTCTTGAGCTCGCACGAGCACGCCCGTTATCTCTGGATCGTCACACGTGGCATGGTAAGAGCGCGGGCCAACTTGAAACGCGTATCCCGCCTTCTCCATGAGCGTGAGCGTGGCGGCTTGCAGGCTTCCCTTTGGCAAGCCTAATTTGAGCAGTTTGCTTCCCATACTAGATTTGTCCTTCCGTTTTTGTCTCACCTATGATTTTGATCGGCGTCTTGAGCGGCACAATGTCGAACAACTCTTCAACGTCCTCTTTCAGCATCCCCACACATCCATAAGAAGCGTACTGGCCAATGGTATCGGGATGTATGGTTCCATGAATTCCCAGCTGATCTCGATAAAACGACATCCAGCGCGTGCCGAGCTCGTTTTCCGGGTGCCCCGACGGATACCGCTTATTATCGCGCGGATTGTACCATTCCGGATCCTTCTTTTTGTTTTCAATCACATACTCCCCAACCGGCGTCTGGAAATCATACTTCCCTGTGCGAACCGGGTATTTCTTAAAAAACGCTTCCCCGGAATAGAGGGTCAGGGTATTGTCGCTCTTATCTACAACAATTAAAAAATCACATTGGGGAATTTTCAGGCGCTTGCCTACGGCCAGCAGGAGTGGGTCGCGAATCTGATTACTTCGCAGCAATAGCTCCTGCGTCACGCCGTACTGCCTGGCTAATTCATAAATACTATCCCCTGCCTCAACCGTGTAGATAATATCGTCGTTGACTGTCTGGCGGGAGAAGAGAATCTTCATGTTCACTTCGCCAAGCAATGTCTCAACTTCACCGCGCACCAGTGTGTCCGGATGCATCTCAAGCAGCCCGTCCAGGTATTTCTTCGCCTCGACGAGATTACCGCGCTTCCTCGCTATCTCGGCAAGCCCATACATCGCCCGATCAGCCACCTCGTCCTCGGGAAAGCGATCCATGATCTGCTCAAAGAGCGTCTTTGCTTCACCAACGTTCTGGCCTTCTTCCATAAGGCTCTTTCCCTTAAGGTACATTGCCTGGCCCACATAAGCACTCCTCGGATACTTCTCCAATATCTCATCACTATACTTGCGAACCTCCTCGTAAACACCTTGATGAAAAAGCGCTTCTGCCAACAGCGCAGTCACTTTCGCGTCAAACGCCATCTTCCCATATTTTGTATGCAGCTCCTCAAGCTGCTTCACCGCTCCTTCATACTCCTTCTTGGCGAGCAAAGCCTCAGCAAGTGTCAGCTTCTCGACTGCTTGCTTCTGCCGATAGTACATGGAAAGATACACGACACCCCCACCAAGTACCGCCAGCACAATAATTACGGCAAAGAACCCAACTGCTGTTTTAAATTTCATCAGCTCAACCGCTCCTTTCGTTTAGAACTAGAACCGTAAGAGTCAATCACGATGAAATGGGACGTAATTGGAAAATTCAGCCTGGTATTTAACAGCCTTATCCGCAATAACTCGGGGTTTACATTATCAGAGAAATTTTCAGAGTGTCAACAGCGAAAAAACAAGGAGGACTCCTGCCAGAAAAGACGTGAGAAAAGGCGCCAGAGGATTGTATCGGCAAATCGCCGCTTTGCACTCGCTGTTAGCCTGCATCCAACATGATTGCATCCATGAGGCTTAGCGCTACCTCCTCTTATGCAGACCTCAGCCTGTTTGCCCCGGGAAAAAGCCCTTGAAAGCCTGTGGTCGTTCTGCATATATCGTTCCAGGATTTCTTGAAACTGACCGGCCGAGTTGCCGGCAGGTTAGCCTTATAACAGAACAGGGAGGAAGAAATCATGCATCGTTCCGGTTTGACACGACAATTAGCGCTCTACCTTGTGCTTGGCACGCTCTGTGGGTGTCTGCTCTTTACTGCTGCATTGCAAGGATACAGCCAATCCGCAGCCCCGCCTGATAAGGCACTGCGCGGCAAACTCATCTGTATTGATGCCGGCCACGGCGGCAGCGCAAAAGGCGCGGTTGGCATCCAAGGTCTGGAGGAGAAGGCGATAAATTTCACTGTGGCCTCGTACTTGAAAGACCTCCTCGAGCAGGAAGGTGCCTCGGTGATTTTCTCGCGTGCGGACGACGAGGATGTGGGCATCGCCGAGCGCGCTGCATTCAATGTGCAGCATAAGTCCGATCTATTCGTTTCAATTCACCATAATGCCAATGCGCAGATTGATCGCACACAAAACCGCACGGAAGTGTTTTATCACTATAATGATCTCGGTGGCCCGTCCGAGGATGCATCGGGTGAAGTGCTGCGCGAATTGGAAGTGGCCTTTGGCCTGCCTGACAGCAAATCCTACTGCTGCTGGGCATACGGCGTGCTGCGCCGTAATACGTTTCCTGCAATTCTGGGCGAAGCCTCCTACATTTCAAACCCGCAGGAAGAAGCACGGCTAAGCACCGATGAACGGCTCCGCTCCGAAGCCCTGGCATACTTTCATGGCATCAAGCGCTTTTTTGAAAAAGGCACACCCCTTATAACCATTACTAGCCCTGCTGAACAGTCCCCCCAGGTGAAGATTGTTGCCCGGATTGACGAACCCGACCACCGCGCCCTGATTGATCCTACGAGCATCCGCGTTTGGCTCGAGGATCAACTCCTTCTCTGCGTCTATAATAGTGATAGCGAGATGCTCTATGCTGCCGCGCCAGAGCCGCTCCCCGCAGGAAAATACTCACTGCGTATCGAGGCGAAAAATCTGAACGGCAATAGCGCCCACGTTATCAGCCAGGAGATCGAAGTTAAATTGGATTGGGAAGGCGTGACGAATGGCGATATTCAGGTATTTCCCTCACCCTTCCCGATGAAAAACCTTACCAATGCACGCATGGTTGTTCCACAGAAAGACAAATGGAATAATCCACTTCCGGATGGCTTGCCATTCATGGTCGAATCCTCGCTCCTGGGCCTGCTAACTATCAGCGCCACCGTGCAGGATGGAAAAATACTGATCTACTTTAATTGCCCAGATCCTCTGAAAAATGTTTCTTCCGAGCGAGAAGACGTGCAATCCCCGTTGAAGAAAGGACAAATACAGTTACAGTGTGATGTCGATATTACAACTAAACTACAGCTTCAACCGGAAACCCCACAGATTGTAAAGTACGAGAGCAGCTATGAGTTCCCGGTTCCAATTGATCCTAACAAGCCAACGCAGCAAAGTTACACAAACTTTATCCACGAAGCGCGAACCAAGCGCGGCATCCCGGGGGCCTTGATCTGTGCGCCGAGCGGTGAGATCCTTACCGTTTCAGATCCCAATGGTTGGTTCATGCTTGAGCCAGGGTATGAAAGAAATGCGCTGATTACGATTCGCTCTCCAGGATACTGGACACTCACTCAAAAGCTCCCCTCATCCTCCGCACCGATTCTTATTAAGCCGCTTTTTGGCGGTGTGCTGCAGGGGAAGCAAATCATTGTTGACCCGGAATTTGGCGGCGAAAAAACCGGCGAGCGCGGGAAAAATGGCCTCCGTGCCAGCGACGTTAACCTGCGCGTTGGGCACTTCCTGGCCGATTATTTGCGCCGTGCGGGGGCGGCCGTACTAATGACACGCGAGACTGATAAGACCATGGACAACATCGAGCGCGTACTCTTCGGCCTCGACAGAGATGCCGATTATTACATCACCGTTGGCCACCGTGCACCTTTTCCAGGCCATAACGAACCGCTTGATTGGAACATCTCCCGTGCGTACTGGAAATGGTCGGAATCCAGGCGCTTTGCCGAGCATTTCCCCCGCCACATGGTCGAGATGCTCGGCACCACTAAAGGAAACATCATCGCGTCGTCCACCTGGGAAATCATGCATGCTCAGAAGGAATTCAATGTATTTGAAGTCAGCCCGTTGATGATGACTGCCGCAGGAAACGACGAACGCCTCTCGCGCATTGCGTGCAATCGCAAAGAAGCATTGTCGCTCCTCTATGGCTTCCTGGATTTGTGCGGACTGGATGACACTAAGCTGGGAAAAATTGGTGGGTCAGTGGTGGATGCAGAGACCGGTACGCCAGTGGCTGACGCGTACATCGTATTAAACGACACCGTTCCATTCCAGACCGAAGCGGATGGGAAATTCCTATTCAAATTTCTCCGCCCCGGAACATACCGGCTCACTGCCCGGGCTATCAATTACAAAACTGCCACAATAGAGCTGCAGATTGCTGGAACGGAGACCAGCTCAGCGACTGTAAAGGTCTCCCCACAATCCTGAGACCACTTCTTCGGCGCATCCCCAACTGAATTACTTTTGCCCTTTAGTATAGATAATACCTAAGATGCGGTCAGACACCAAAGTTCCTTGAGGGAATTCTATGTCGTATAGGCTCTCAGGTGCTTCGCTGTTTATTTTGCAATCAGTAACTTCAATTATTTTTATAATTCCTTTATAATGTCTCTCAGCCTTCACTCCATCTAAATCTGGCAATGGTATCCATTTAAAATATTTAACATTAATTGTGTCTGGATAAAAAAGACCGTTTTCATGATCCTTTAGCTCCACTGTGTAAAGTTCTCTAGGCATATCTTCGTATTTCTTTTCTCCGCCGTACTCCAGACCTTCTCCAACCTCTACTCTTATAGGAAGAAATCCTTGCTCCGCATCAAGCCAAAACTGCCAGATATTTATATTCACGACCTGCTTTCCTTCATATTCACTTTTCTTCTGTTTTTCGCAGCGGATTACGTAGATGTTACCTGTTTTCTGAAGTATTTGAGGATTGTTGTCGGTAACAAATTTGCTCAGCGGTTCTTCCCCGACACATAGTACCATTTGATTAGGACTGGAATAAACTTCTGTCAAAAGAGGTGTATCCTGAACAACACCTTGTTTCCCAACGGGGTAAAACTCTTTGTAGACTTTTCCGTTGAAACTCCCTTGCCTCAAAACATATAAAGTTTTGTCTTCACCTTTAGTATATAGTTTCTCTATATAGTGACTGAAACGTCCGGGAGAGAAGCTTTTGAACTTTGCTCTAAACATCGACTTTGATTCTTTTGGTTTCTCCGGATCGTGTAATGAGTCCACATATTCCTGTAAAATTAAACTCGTTTGAAACAAAGCAGGAATGTCTTTGTAATAGTCTATAAGTAGTTGTGAAAATGATATAGCTATATCCACATCGATTACCTGTTTTATTGTGTAATCAACCGTAATGGTATCAAAGAAACTCTCAGTAGCTTCGAGCATTTGGATAATTTCTTGCATACTTAAGTCTGAGTCGGCATAAGTGTGAATTGGAAGATTAAGACAGAGTATCGTTATAACTGCCAATGTAGACAATACTCCCTTAAACAAATTAGCGACATACTCAATAAAACCTTTCTTACGCATTTTTCCTCCACCTATATGTAATTATGCAATTTATAGGCTCTTAAAATATCATTGTCTAGTCAGTACAGCCTCTCCTATAACAAGTCCAAAGTACAGCCCAGCTGCCGCACCTATTGCACAACGGCCAATTAACAGAGAAGGACTCTCGTAAAATAATGGCTGCGTCGGAATAATATGATGGGATTATAGTTAAGGCGACAATACCCAAAAATATTTTATGGAACCTTTGGCTCATTTCCTACCCTCTTGATATTGAATACACTATAATTTATATAGCATTATTTGTGGCCAGCGTAAGGAAAAGAATTAGCATTTTCCCAAAATCATAGCATTTTTGCCTTTCATGCGAATTTAATAGTGATAATTTAACTTATGATGAAATCTTTGTCGAAAAGGTAGGAGTCCGGGGGGAGAAACGGAAGAAACTCTTGCACACTTTGGCTTATGCCTTTGCTTTTGCTCTTTTTCTGCTTCCTTCCATACTTCGATATTCACTGGGTGAGACGCCGAAGGTTTTCTTGAAGGCTCAGTGGTGAATGCGCAGACAGGCTCCCCGGTGACTGACGCGTACATCTTATTAAACGACACCGTTCCATTCCAGACCGAAGCGGATGGAAAATTCCTATTCAAATTTCTCCGCCCCGGAACATACCGGCTCACTGCCCGAGCACTCAATTACAAAACTGCCACGATAGAGCTGCAGATTTCTGGAACGGAGACAGCTTCAACAACTATTAAAGTCTCCCCACAATCCTGAGACCACTTCTTCGGCGCATCCCCAACTGATGCGCACATTCCTAGCCAAATCATGTCTAAAAGGCTTTTTCAGAAGAAAACGGGCGAATCCGCCACGGCGGATTCGCCCCTACACAGATATTTTACATGCCATTAAGCGTGTTCATGCAGGAGCGGTGACGTGGTGCGTGCCCTATGGACCTGACCATATAGGTTATACGTATTGGGCGCGAATTTCGGTCATTTAATATGCAAAACAGTGTATAAACACGCAGCGCTACACAGACTCACAAAACGATACCCCTATAATTTGTGGAAGTCCCGTATACCTATGCTCCGCGCCTGAATGCTGAGCCCAATAGCGCTTTTGTTGACTTCCAAGCTGGGCTTGGGTCATGATTAAAGATTATTCAGGTCGATTGTGTAAAGGGAGACGGAGTGGAGGGAAAGGGTTGCGCTGGTGGCGCTGTCGGGATCGAACCCCAGTAGGTCGAAGGCGAGCACAAGGTGTGGCGGTGTGCCACCTTGCAGTTCTTCCCAGTATTCCCGTGGATAGACGCTCTGTAGCGGTGAGAAAT
>CAZVVA010000030.1:0-23777 GCA_964630455.1 uncultured Candidatus Sumerlaeota bacterium | reverse complement strand
GTGGAGAGTCTTCTGACGTTTTGGACTCCGAGCCGGCCGCGAATGGGGCCGGCGCCGGCGACGGCGCGAGAGGCTTTTCAGGATTTTGATAGTCGGATTGTGTCGGCTCCTCGCCAGCGGGCGCGCGACACGGTGCTGGACGATTTGATCGAGGCTAATATTGCGCCGTTTTTCGTGGCTCCCTCCGGCGAACCCCCCGAGATCTCTCTGGGCCCTCCGGGCGAAGAGCGGAATCGTCGCCAATCGCGCTACGTGCGGTTCTTGAGCGGCGAGGGCTTGGGGGGGTGCGTTGTGGTCAAGGGGGCCTGGAAGCGTTTGGCTTGGTTTCGCAAGGCAAATCGGGTCGTTCGGTATCGAAACGCGGCCAATGTTCATGCGCTGTTGCAGACGCGCGGAGTTGAAATTCCGCGCTTGCTGTTTCGGTGCGACGGCGGACGAGGATTCTCCCGTATGCAGTTTCACTTAATCGCCGAGGATTTGGTGTCGGGACGGCCTTTGAGGCCGGGAAATGTGGAGGATTGCCGCGCGGCGGCGCGGACTTTGGCGAAGATGCATGCGATTGTTCGAGGCGACGCCGGAGGCGTGTGGCAGGGCGTGGTTCCACGCGAGCGATATCCTCACCGGCAGATTCTGCCGCGTGTGCGGCGCTATGTCCGTCTGATCGAGCGCGAGGCGCCGACGGCGGAGATTTCGTTCTTCGGGGAGCGCACGGGAGGTTGGTTCTGGTCGCGCACGGTGGATTTGCTCGATCTTGGGGCTCCGTTCTCGCTTTGTCACGGGGACGTGTCGGAACGGAATGTCTTGATCGAGGATTCTAAGGCGACGCTTCTGGACTTTACGTCGTCGCTTTTCGGATTGGCCGGATTCGATTTGATCAAAGCGTATGCCAATTGGGGCGGGGGAGACGCCGAAGCCACCCGGGCGTTCGCCGAATCGTATTTCGAGTCGGTTCCCGAGGAGCATTGGAAGTGGTTTTCGAGTGGCTTCGATATGTTCGCGGCGATGTTGGCCTTGAAGTTCTTGTATCAGCATTTCCGGACGGGGGGCGACAAATACGGGAACTTCAGTTCCCGCCGTCTGGCGGAGGCCGCTTCACGCTCGATGCAGGGGACTTTCGAGCCGCCGGCTTCGGTTGGCGATTCGGTCGATCGGTTCCTGAAACTGTTTTTTGGAGACGCCTCGGCCCAGTAGCGCGGGGAGCGGGAATCTGGCGGAGATCGTCAAAACGATCGCCTTCTGGATTCATCGACGGTTGTGCTGTGGTTTTTTGCTTTGCCGGGGATGGCAAGTCTGGTATTATAGTCCGATGAAAAGAATAAGGGGACAGGTTAAGTATTTCGCCTTTTCCGTCCCGGTTTCCGTCGTTTCAGACAACGCCCCAGGAGCGTTTCCAGTTTTTCTATGAAATGGGGCGCGCCGGTCGGTCGCCCCGTGTACGTGCTTTTCCTGATTTCTTCCTCTTGTGCTTCCTCCAGACCCTCCATCAGCCACTCTGACCAATTGCGAATCTCTCCTGGAAATGGACGATCCGAGGAGAGCAGCGGGTCCCCAGAATAGAGAAGAGAGAATATATATAACCTGTCCCCCTATTTCCGTCCCCTATTTCCCCCTAACATTCTACCCCCATTCTATTTCTGCCCTATTGCGTCCCCCATTGCCCATTTGATTGACCAAAGATGCACACCAGATTATCTTTATGATAAAAATGCTGGAATGAGTAAGTTTCATCTTGACAATATAACAAGATTTGATCTAAGAGTATCGACAAATAAGCATACTATAGTAGAACGTTTCAAAAAATGTGGTGGAGAGAGCAAGCTGACCTGAAAGTCAAAGGAGGTGAATCCTTTTTCACAATCACATCCCCATGATGTGTTTTAATAACACCCCATTTTATCTTTAACAAGGAGAAGACACCATGAAATTGCGAGTTACCTTATTTATCATTTTCTGCCTGTGTGCGAGTATGGCGTTTGCCGTTCCCTATGCTTCCTTGATCCGCGTCAGCGACGCCGAGCTTCAATTCGGTGGTCTGACTATTACCTACGTCTTGAACCATGCCCCCGATACGGTGACGATCAACATCAAGAACTCCGGCGATGCCACGGTCGCCACTTTCGCCGGTACCGCCACTCAGGGAAGAAATAGTGTGCTTTGGGATGGCACGGATACCAATGCCGGCGGCACGCTGGTTGCGGTAGCCACTGGTTACTATGTGTCCATCACGGTGGACAACAATGACGCGGTGGCCTTGACGAAGTACGCCGAAAACCTGTCTGGCGGCGGTGGCGGTGGCCAGGTATTTGTCAACTTCTCGCCGACTGACGCAGTCACTTTTGATAATCATGACAGCGATTATTTTGGCATTTTACTCATGACCTCCAGTTATCCAGCAGGTGGCACCTACGAATGTATTCAATTCACAATGGACGGATTAACCCATGATCTGCAGGATGGAACAACAGACTCAGGCGCAGAACACCCCGCCGGCGCTGCCGGTGCTAATAACGGTACTATTTGGGGTTTGGTCCATGATCCGGATGACGAAAATATCCTCTGGGGCGCCGGTCAGAGCGCGATTGCTCCTCAATGGTATCGAGTCGATGTGAACAGCGCAATTGCCGGAACCGTTTTTGCCGATGCAGACGATCCCTCCACTCCTATAGGTTTACTTTTTCCCCGAGATGCTGCATTGCAGAATGAAGGAGCGAACAAGTACTTGTACTACACGCGTTCCAACGGATTTATCGGCAAGGTGAAAATCACCGGCTCTACTCTGGATCATCTTGACCAGACTGATAACATCACGAGCCTGACGGCAAACACTTACTCGAAAGACCTCGAGTTTGACGCCTCAGGCAACCTTTACTGGACGTCCCGCTCTGGCGCCCCGGCTCCCCGCGTCTATCGTTGGGATTCTGCAGACGTTCTAGCTGCCCCCGGCACGCCCCTGGATGAAGCCAACGCAACGTGGGTGGTCGATTTCCCAACCACTGTCGAACGTGCTTTGGGTTCCACTGTAGTGAACGGAAAGTTGTTTACCTGCACGTATTCCGATGACGCCATTGGTAACGCCATCTATGAGATCGGTAGCACTGCCACGGGCTCCATCGTCGGCACTGCTGGTGAAACAGTCGGTCAGGAGTTGGTCAGTGGCGCTGACAACCCTGACTCTAGCAACGCTTACTCAAATATCTCTGCTGATCAGTACGGCAACCTGTTCACCTGGGATCGCGGTTCCGAACGCCTGCAATGCTGGTCACCCGGCGGCAACACCTCGATCACCGTTGACGCACCGAGCTCGCAGGATTTCGACATCGATACACCGCCGACAGGTCTCAAAGACTGGAAGACATACTAGTAGTATTGAATCGCCTTGGCGATTCTACATAGTATATTCACATAGGTGGATTCTTCGGAATCCACCTTTTTTTATATTTCGAGTGATTGGCAATAAGCATACAAACCATTTGTTTTGTTTCGGGGCTGCGGGCTAAAAAGTTTGCAACAGACCTTAACAATAACCAGCAATGTCTGAAAACAGTCGAATGAAAAATCACAAAACCCGAACTTCAACACAAGGCAACAGGCATGCATCCCCAATAGACTTCTACTCTCCTCCGTAACCCAACGCCAAGATTAATATATAACCTGTCCCCCTATTGCTCTGTCCCCCTATTGCTCGGCCCCCTATTGCTCGGCCGTTCCGTGCGCCGATTGCCGCGCTGCGTGACGTGGTATGCCAGTCCAAGCACAACTATGCGCGCTACCCGTGCCGTTGGGCTAATTATCTGCAAGGAATATGGACTTGTTGTCAATGAATTTTGCAGTTTGTTGCTGAAACCGGTACGTTTATGAAAAGAGACGCTTCGGAGGAATTTCGCAGCATGTCCCCGAAATCCCCCTGCTTTCCTGACTTCCTTATAAAAAGCCCAAAGTCCCTACTCCCCTGCGTGTTCTGTAGCTTATGAATCACTACTCTGCTTCATACGCGGGGCCGTAAACAGGCATCCCGGGAAGTTCGCCTGTGAGCTCCCCTTGGGACAGGACAATCTTCCCGTTGACAATTACATATTCAACCCCAACAGAATACTGATGCGGTTCCTCAAATGTCGCCTTATCTATTATGGTATCCGGGTTCCAGATCGTAATATCGGCCCAAAAACCTTTGTATACCAGCCCCCGATCCTCCATTTTGAATATCCGCGCAGGCATCGACGTCATTTTTCGCACCGCTTCCTCGAAGGTAAGAACTTTCTTTTCGCGGGCATATCTTCCCAAAACTCTTGGATTTGAACCGTAACCTCGTGGATGCGGTTTGCCTCTTCCCGGTTTCAACGTGCCGCTGTCCGAACAAACGGATACGAACGGGCTGCGCATAATGGCGATTAGATCTTCCTCTGCGTATGAATGGTAAACACAACTCGCGCCGCCTTTCAAATGAATATCAACAATAGTTCGATATTGATCCTCCATGGTAACATCCGGAAGCGATTTGACTTTGTCTATTTCCAGATCGCCATGTTCTTTTCTAAGTTTAAGTATTTGGGAGATCTCCTTAATATTCTTCCCGACGAATTCTGGGTATGCACGGCTGGAAGCAATGACAGCATAGGCGAAATCCTTCCGATGCCTTTTACCTTCATGGTAGTCCTTCATAGCAGAGATCACCTTTTTGAGCTGTTCGGGATCCTCAAGAATTCTTTTTGCTTCTTCACGGCCTTTTTCGAAGACCCAATCGGGCAGGAGAAGAGCAATTCCCGTGCTTGACGCGGTATAGGGATATTGATCGCACCAGACCTCCAGTCCCTCATTGCGGGCATCAGAAACTTTTTTCAGTATGGTTTTCGCGCCGCCTGGTATGGCATCCTTTGCCACTTTGAAATGGGATATCTCTACCCGACACGCCGCTTCTCTCCCAATCTTTAAAGCCTCTTCTATCGCCGGGATAATGTCGACGTCCTCGTTTCTCATATGGGATGCATATATGCCACCCAGTTCGGCAACCGCTTTCTGCAACTCGATTATTTCGTCGGTGGTGCTGAATACCCCCGGGGTATATTCAAGACCCGTCGACATACCGACGGCGCCGTCAAACATGGCTTTTCGAAGAATTTCCTTGCATTCCTCCACCTGCTCTTCAGTAAGAGGATCAGCAACATTCCCTTTTACCTTTCGCAAAAGCGAATTATGACCAATAAGCTGGCCAAAATTAACCGCGGTCCCCTTTTCTAAGATTTTCTTAAAATGACCTCCAATATCAAGAGGACTTCCCCCGCAATTTCCGTTGACGAGCGTGGTTACACCTCTTCTGATAAAATTCTCCGCATCCGGTATTTGCAGCAGCCCATTATCCGCATGGGTGTGCACGTCAATAAATCCTGGTGAAACGATCAGACTTCCTGCGTCTATCTCGGTCTTGGCTCTCCTCTTGGAGAGATCGCCTATTTCAGCTATTCTTGCGTCTTTGATCGCCACATCTCCATAATACCAGGGATTCCCGGCTCCGTCAATAATCTTGCCGTTCCTAATGATAATATCGCATCTGGCATGCCTCCCATCATCTTTTTGCAATATCGCACAGCCTGCTAATGTTAATGCGATTACTGTAACTAAAGCCGGCAAAAAGATTTTTTTAACTCTCATTTCTCCATCCTTTCTGAAATGTTTATTTAGAATTTTCTTTTCCGTTTTTTTTGCGCGAAATCTAAAACTTCGTCCCTTCTGTCCTTATATTGCATTCAGAGATTCACAAGAATAATGACTCCTAAAAAACTGGCAATATTTATTCTCGGTGCCCAGCACGCAATGGTTCTCCTGTAAGGCTGATAGTTTCATACTGAACCCCTGTTTTGCATTGAATTGTAAAAAATGAACTGTGAAAATGAAATCTAGGCCCTGTAGACCTATAGACCCCTAACTTATTTTATATTCAATCGTTTCTTGATCCCTTTAATAAAGGTGCCGTCCTCCAGATAAGGTCTGAGATACTTACCCGGACAACTCGTCTTGGCAAGATCACAATGACCATAAATTTTATCAAGCGGGACATTAAACTCCTGCACTGCCCATGCCATGAGATCTGTTATTGCGTTGATTTGAGCCTCGTTCGGCTCCTGGCGATTATAATTCCCAATAACACTTATTAAGAAATGACCCGTGGGGTCGTATTTCGTGTTCGTCTCGCCAATATAATGATAATCACGCCCTTCATAAATCGTTCCATCGAGGAGGATTAAGAAGTGGTAGGGTACATCCCACCAGTTTCTATCGTTCTTTCCCCACTCCTGGAGTGCTCTGAGTTTTTTTACCGGATCGTCCTGCGGAGTCAGGGGTTTTGGAGAACCCGAATGATGCAGAGTTATCATGGTTATCTTATGGGGGATTCGTGCGCGATATGTTGCATCACCTGCACGTGTCGATTCAGCAATATGGCGTGGAATTGAATCAATGGTGCAAATCTCAAATTCAGTCAGCCCCGAACCAAGCTCACCCTTTCTTGTACGAACAGCAAGGACTGCTATATGGAAACCTTCCCAATTAAATGCTGCTCCCTCGTTTACTGTTTTTCCCTCGGTTTTGGATGATTTTGACAGTCTGATCGCTACCTGATCCAACGATGGTGTGGTTTCAGTATCGGCAGGAGTAACTTTGATCAATTCAAGCGTTAGGTCCTTGAATTCTATCTTTTCAGAAGGGGAAATATTCGCCCTTCTACCATCAGCGGGGAACCCATCAGGCGGCTTAGCCTGCCACTCAGAATGCGGAACAATCGCAGGTTTGGGGAATCTTCCTTTTGCTGTTACATTCTCCTGCTGACAGAAGCCTGTCATAGAAAAGATGATGAAGCAAGCAGCAAGGATTGTGATGGCAATGAAGCGGTGTGATCGTCTGGTTTTCATAATCGTACCTCCAATCTGTTGAACGTTGTATCGCGGTTGCATTAAAAAAAAGAAATCGTCCATAAGGTTTCCTACATAGGTAATTTTGGGGACAGACTACGAAACTTCTCCCCTCTTTTCTCATCCCTTCGGCTTTGGACCGCATTTTCCTGGTCGCATTGGTCGCTTCATGAGCGCTTCCAGTGTTTCTATGAACCCGCCTGAGCCGCACGGCCGTTCCGTGCGCCGATTCCCGCGCTGGGTGACATGGTGCGCCACTCCAAGCACAACTATGCGCGCAAAACGGGCCATAATAAATGGACTTCTACTCTCCTCCGCAACCCAACGTCAAGATTAATATATAACCTGTCCCCCTATTGGTCTGTCCCCCTATTGGTCCCCCTATTTTTCCCCTATTGGTCTTGTGTCCGCCTATTGTCAAACTCGTAACTGGAGATGCAACTTTACAGAGAATTTGAGCCTTGACAAAAAAGCATTTAATCTTGTAGAAAACATTGAGCATTCAGCATTATCCGGCGAGCCAAGATTTGTAAGAAGGTAAAGAAAAAATGAAATCGAAACTGATTTTTGTAGCTATCACACTATTCAGTTTTACCTGTTCTGTTTCTTCTGGTTTCGAAGCAAATAAAAAGGCAACTGGGCAAAACACAATTATACATCCAGAATTTCAAAAAGACGCCCATATCATTTCTAATGAAATCATAGTAAAATTTTGTGATCCACTTGCTCAAGATCTTGAAGATCTTAAAGAGCAAGGAGAGAAAGCCTTATTAAAGCACCTTCCCCAATCCCTTCGACAATTAAATCAAAGATACCATGTTTCTTCTTTCAGACAGCTTTGCCCTCACTTCGCAAAAAGCCGCGAACATATACAATCGATCCTTAGAGCCGATCCCTCAGCATTGACTAAGAAAGATAAACGACTTGTTGAACGACTCCAACGCGCTCCCAAAGGAAAAAGAATTCCCAATCTTCAAGGCATTTATAAACTTCGATATCAAAATCCATTTGGGGAACCGCTTCAGGTTATCCTAGATTCTTATCGAAGCGATCCTCATGTTGAATATGCTTCACCGAATTATGCGTACTCCATTCACCTGACGCCGAATGATCCTCATTTCGGGACACAATGGTCCTTGCATAACACCGGTCAAATGTATTCTTATAGTGGCTCCTATAACACACCACCAGGGACACCGGATAGCGATATCGACGCCCCAGAAGCATGGGACGTGGAAACGGGTGGAGAGGAAATTGTCATTGCCGTGATCGACACAGGTGTGGATTACAATCATCGTGATTTAAGCGCGAACATTTGGGTCAACCAGGCTGAACAGAGCGGTTCCCCAGGCATTGATGACGACGGAAATGGTTATATAGATGATATTTACGGATATGATTTTCTTTCTCATGGCCAGGATCCCGATTCGGATCCGATCGATGAAAGTGGTCATGGGACTCATTGTGCCGGTATCATTGCAGCCGTCGGAAATAATTCAACTGACATAACGGGAGTAAGCTGGAATTCCAAGATCATGTCAATTAAATTCATAGATCCAGATGGCAACGGATGGGCCGCAGACTCTATAGAAGCTATCTATTATGCTGTAGACAACGGGGCGGATGTGATCTCACTTAGCTGGGGAGGGGGAGGACAATGGGGAGAAGAAGCACTTGAGGAATCAATTGCCTATGCGGTAAGCCAGGGGGCTGTCGTTTTGGCATCTGCGGGAAACGATAACTATGATTATTTGATTTATCCTGGTCGTTTTTATGATGTGCTTAATGTAGGGGCAACGGATTCAAACGATGAGAAAGCCTCATTCAGTAACTACTGCTGTTGGGTGGAAGTAGCTGCACCTGGGGTGGATATTCTGTCGTTAAGGGCTGATGCCACTTCCAAAGGCATTGTGCAGAATTATTATGAAACTGTCATGTCGGGAACATCCATGTCCTGTCCCCACGCAGCAGGTATTGCAGCTTTGATTCTGTCTCATCATCCCGAATTCACTACGGAAGAAGTTCACAGTATTCTCAAGATGACTTCCGATCCCATCATTACACCAGAGTACATTGGACAGGGACGCATTAATGCAGCTCAAGCCCTGACGGTCGACTCACCCCCTATTATCGCCTTTTTAGACATGGAGGGTCTGTTGGCAGAGCAAACCCGCATTGGAGGAATGATTGACATTAATGGAACTGCTAAAGGAGCGGATTTCACCAGCTATACCCTTTATTACGGCGAAGGTTCCAATCCATCTATTTGGAGTGAAATTTATACGGGTGCGACTCCAGTGGACGACGGTGTACTACTGGCAAATTTCAACCTGGCTCGCTTCTGGCAAGGACTTTACACGATTCGATTGGTTGTGAGTGATATCCACGGTCGATACGTGGAAGAGTTACGTTACATTCGGGTTTATTGCTTCCGATCAACTGGTCCCTTTGATACCGATATTCTGAAACCAGGCTCCGAATTAGAACTACATGGTATAATGGATTGTGAGAATACAACCCTTCAATCAATCGAATATGGATTAGGGTATAATCCGACAGAATGGTTCAGCGATAACCTGACCCTTGACTCAAATCCCAATGATGATGTATTCGGACTATGGGATACATCCTTCATCACGGAAAATAACTTTTACACACTTCGATTTACTTTCACTAGTCCCTGGGGAACAAGGGAAGGTTTTACGCGTAGTATTTATTTCGATACACGTCTCAAAGATGGATGGCCCCAATACATCAGCAGAGAATCATCGTCATATCGACCAGAGACATTTGTCACACCCGCAGATTTAGATAATGATGGATACATTGAGTTGGTGACTGTCGAGGAGGGAGCACATTATGGAGATAAAGAACCTATCCTGCGAGTTTTTAATTACGATGGGACCCAACGGTGGTCAAAAATATTGGATCGCTACCCAATGGAGCCCAATGTCGTCTCAGCTCCTTACAACAGTGTCCCCGTAATCGGCGACATTGACCGTGATGGATACATGGAAATCTTTGTCGACGTTGGAAAGTTTGAGGACAGTGCCACTTTACTTTTTCCCATGTATGCGTTTAATCATGATGGGAGCATATTAGATGGAAACTGGCCTCTGGATTTGCCATCAGGTAATAGTGAGAAACTCCTGGCTGATGTTAATTTCGATGGGATAATGGAACTTGTTGTTCGTACTCGCGAGGGAACTGCTTACGTACCGGGAATATTATGGCCAAACCTTGTGTACATTATTGATCGTTGGGGTACCGTCCTTCATACCATCTATGTCCCTTCTACAGGAAGATGGTTTCAAGAAAGAATTCCCATGGCTGTCGGGAATTTCGATAATGATTCTGATCTGGAAATTGCTACTCAATATGGTGTTCGGGATGTAGCCGGACTCCCTGACAAAGAATTGCCAGCTATTTATAACATCGATGGGACTTTAGTCCCGGGTTGGCCGGTTGAATCAGAATCCTGCGGTGTATATAGTTTCGTGACAGGCGATCTCGATCAGGATGGGCTTGATGAATTGTTAGTCACTCAAGCAAAGGAACCAGAAACTGGTTTAGGTGGCGGTGTTTTTGTTTACGATGCATCGGGTAATGTTATGCCCGGTTGGCCCGTTCTCACAGATGAAATCGATAAAGACGATCATTCACATTGCGGAATAGCCTTGTCGGATATTGACAATGATGGTGATCTTGAAATTTGCGTCACCGTCGATGCAGGTATCTATCTCTACGATCATTATGGGAACCTGCTTTCGGGGTGGCCTCAATTTAATAACAGTTGGAGTTCATTCAACAGCCCACCGGTTATTGGAGATATTACTGGTGACAGTCTAGTAGATTGTATAGCTAAGGCGGGAGCACTTCAACCTAGTGGGCTTAAATATAACTCGTGGGATAGCAGCGGTGGTGTTTGGGCATGGAATCAGAACGGGACACGAATTGACTTGTGCCCCGAAAATCCTGCTCTTAAGCCCATTTGGATGGAACTGTGGTATAGAGGCCGTGTCTCAATTGCCGATATTGATAATGACGGAAAAGTGGATATCATCGGAACATCGTATAACAATCGTGGATTGGGTGACTACACAACAGTGAAAGGTCGTGACTCAATTTACGTGTGGGAGTTGGATGCTCCCTACGATGATAATAATATGGATTGGCCCATGTGGCAACACGACTCGCGCCTTACGGGTCACTATGGTTCCCTGCCCGAACTAACCTCAGTCAAAATTCAATGGGACCTTTTTGAATAATAACAAGCATTAAAAGAAAAAAGTTCCATAAAAACAGGGAGATACCGAAGCTAAGAACCATATAGACATGAAGTAGAAAAGCAAAAATTGGACAAGGTATAAGAAAGAAATCACAAGCAACCGGAGAGATTCTCTCGGAAGATTTCGGGTACAGACCACGAAATTTATTCCCTCTTTTCTCTCGTCTTCGGCTTTGGACCGCATTTTCCTGGTCGCATTGGTCGCTTCATCGGCGCTTCCGGTCTTTCTATGAACCCACATGAGCCGCAGCACGGCCGTTCCGTGCGCCGATTGCCGCGCTGCGTGACGTGGTATGCCAGTCCAAGCACAACTATGCACGCTACCCGTGCCGTTGGGCTAATTATCTGCAAGGAATATGGACTTGCTGTCAATGAATTTCGCAGTTTGTTGCTGAAACCGGTACGTTTATGAAAAGAGGCGTTTGAGTTTTTGTGCAATGCGGTAAGAGAGGCGTGAGCGCAAGCGTTGCAGCTGAGTATGATCCCCGAGTGCTTGCTGCACGTGCGCGAAGTCGCTCAGGCGCTGCGGGTCATTGAGATAGAGGTGCGAGTTGTGCTTTTCGCTGCGCAGCGTCTGAAGCGCAATGTTATCGGGTGAGCGAGCGGGATGCTCAACCCATTCCAGGCAAGGCTTGAGCGTTTTTGCGAATTCAAACTGTTCCAGCACGAACGCCTGGCCTTTTCGTGCCATTGCTCTCAACCGGGCGGGCCCTTTAATCGCAGAGAGGAGCTCCTCCGCGAGCGAGTGCGCATTGCCTACCTCAAAGCTCAACACACACTTTTCGCGCCAGAGCAACTCGGTGATCTCTGACAGCCGCGTGGTGAGCACCGGCACTCCGTACTTCATGAATTGCAGCACGCGATTGCGACTTCCCAGCACTGCTTCGTAGGAGAAGCAGTCAATGTTGATGCCCAGATCGCACTCACGGTAGTACGCCGGGACCTCGGCAAACGGAACCCAGCCTTTGAAGATGAAATGTGCTTTGAACGGCGATTGCGAGACTTTCTCAACGAAGCGTTCGTAGATCGCTTCATCATAGCCTTTGGTTCCTCCTCCGAGCGAGAGGAACTTGATCTGCGGCGCATGCTGCATGGCCTCTGTGAGACCGGCAAACAAGGTATCCGCATCCATCCAGGTATTGTACGAACCGCTCCAGCAGATGACGAAGTCCGACTCGCCTACCTCGCTACCGCGGATGCGCTGCTCGTGTTCCGGTGCAGGCCCGGATGCAGTCGAAGCAGTAGGTTTCACACCTTCCCCAGCAACCTCCACACCGCACGGAATTGTGTAGACCAGCTCGTAATCCGCAGTATGACGATTCAGCCGTCCCATAAGTGCGAGCTGGCCGAGCAGCGCATGGTGCTGGGGATTTGAGAGTGTAGAGAACTTGTCGGCAGTCTTCAGCACCTGGTTCAGGAGTTTCCAGACGTGGAAGAGCTCATCTGCTGAGCTCTGTTCTGGATAGCGTGATGCTTTGATCTGGATTTCAGAGATCGCATCGCCGAATACATCTGCCCAGAGCGGCGCAATGTCGCTCAGTTGTGCTGCCATTGCATTGGGAAGGATGGAGGCAACGCCGAGGATGGCGTCCGGGTGCAGGTCGCGCGCCAGCTTTCTCATCGTGCGCAGGTCGGCAAACTGCTCCACCGCCATGTTGTAAAACACCAGGCCTGGCAGGGGTTCAGAGCGAACGACAGGGGTTTCCAATCCGTCATAGGCGCCCTGGCCTCGCAAGCAGAGGGCCGTGACGCGATGGCCAGCGTCGAGCAGTGGTTTCAGAAATTGCCACGTGCGAATTCCCGGCCCCGTTGCAGCCTGACCTGATTCACAGGGAAGCGGACAGCAACCAATTAGAAGAAGACGTGCCATGATGCATCTGACATTTCGAGCTGATGGCAGGCGACTGAAGCGGTTCAAACCGCTTCATGCCACCAGATTGAGCGCGGCAACATAAATGCCAAGCTCGCGATAATCGCCATTATTGAGATACTTTGCAGGGACGAATGTGGTTTTTATTTCGAAGCAACAGTCGAGCTCGCCGTTGGGAAACTCGTGGATGTCGAATGTGCGCAGAACCCAGTTATCAGTCTCGAGCTGCAAATATCCGGCCAGACAATCCTCAACGTGCAGGCGTCCGAGAACCGGCTGGCCGAGCAGGCTGGGGCTGGCAGCAAGCAGGCATTTGAGCTGGCAATGATGTAGTTCTTTGCGCAGCCGAAACGTGGCCTGGCGCTGTGTAATACGGTATAAAATGCCGGAGTGCGGGTCAATGGCGCGCTCGTGCCACCCTTCGCCCAGCTGAAGGGTGTCGTTAAAGCCCATGACTATCTGGCTTGCGATGTGCTCCACGTAGTGCATGGGTTCAGTGTCCCCTCAATTCAAACAATTCTGAGCTTTTTTAATAGCCGGATGATGGGGCTGCGTTCCAGCGCGTGCAGCCGTGCCTGGTTCTCTTGGAATTCCTTTGTTTGGTCTAGAAATTCCTTCTCCTGATGCGCAACGATCTTTTCCAGCTGATCAATATACTGAGCACTGAGTAGCAGGCCTTTTCTCTCAGGGTCGGCAAAGACCTCTTCGATGCTGACGTAGAGATTTTCGAGAAGCTCATGTAGTGCGCGCAGTTTTTCTATAATTGTGGTATGCGGTTCATCGGTTTCAGGGGGCGCAAGGCCGCTGATCTGCGGTGGAAGCGCATGGTCGCTCTTGCCAATGACCAGGAGATAGCGGTACGCAGGTATTGCCGGTGTTGAAATGGCCCAGAGGCGGTTAAAGTGCGGCTGAAAATCAGCGACCAGGAGCGAGGCATTCGGAAACCCTGCCATGAGCAATTGCAGGGCCTCCATGATGAACCAGAGATACAGATTTCCATTTGGAATCGCGACGCAAGTACATCCGCGCCCCTGGAAGAAATTGCACACTGCATCGAGGTGCGGCAGACTGTTGGCTACGTGCTCTGACAACCAGGGATGAGGCCTGGCATAGCAGCGCTCGTAGAGCGCACTGATTTTCTCCTCGCAAAACTCAACGGGCTCGCTATGAAAGGGTGCACCGAGAATGATGTAGCGCGCAGATACGCGAAGCAATTCCTCGAGAAACTGGTCGCGGTCTGACAGCGGAAGATGTTCCAGCGTATCGGAGCTGACGATCAGGTCGAACGATTCGTTGCTAAAGGGTATGGCACTTGCCGTGCCGCAAACGTAGTCCGGTCGCGGGCAGTGCGGCTGATCCAGGGTGATGATCGCGTGATCGTCGAGCAGGTCGGCCAAAGTGCCCGGATAGCCGCCGACGTCCAGCAGCCGTGCGTCGGGCGCAAGACCAAGATGCACCACCAAACGCATCAGACCATGAAAGCGCTGATAAACGTCAAAAGGAAGATCTTTGAGTTCCGTGCGTCGCGTGTCTGATTCCTACCTTGTCAATAGATTTGCTGAGTCAAAGCTTGCCGCCGGTAGGCGATTGGATAAACCAGTAATAAAACGGCTGATGTGCCTTCTCAATCACGTGGGGCCAGATAAAGTCAAGCCGAATTGTAGCAGTGGATGCGTGCGGCACATAAGCCGCAGGAATCGTAAATTCTGCGTCCTGCCATTCTCCTTTTGGGGTTGCTTGAATGTTCCACTCGCCTACCACCGTGCGGTTCACAGTCACTCGCAGGGAGACCGGCCACGGCGCATCAGTGCGCATCACGATCCTGAGGGCCTGGCCGGGAAAGATCCCGATACGGAACTCCTCGCCTCCGGTTATGGCTCTCCCGCCATCCCAGACTTCCTGAGATGCATCGTGCGGGTAGCTGAGCTTGCGAAACAGATTGCCCCGATACGGCCAGGGAAGGTAGGGACGCCGCTCGCTGTCTTCCCAGTGGCGGTAGCCATGTTCCCGCTCACTTTCAAGGTCAGCGACATCCAGAGAGTCAACGACACTGGATGTTGGCATGTCCGCTCTCCGTACAGACAAGAGGCTGGGAGGAAGCGAGCGCTGCCTATGGCCTCTGCCGAGCATGCTCCAATCTTGCTCGAAAGCCACAAGGTCTTTTCCTGAGGTCACGGTGTTCTTCAGCAACGTGATCTGATAAACCGGCTTGCCGAGAAAATGCTCTTCGCCCCAAAGATAAGGATACGTAATAATATAATCGGGTCGCTGGTCTGGCGCAAGGCGCTCGATGCGCTCAAAGCTGCTGCCTACGCCATTTCGCCAGTGCATAGCCTGGTCGTTTGTCGTCAATCCTACAAAGTCGTAGATCGGCCGCTCAGAATAGTAGGGAATCAAGCCGGCATCCGTGAGGCCGATGATGCTCTCGGGCGCGGTGACGTCCTTTACCCACCACGACATGCGGCGGTGTTGATTGTAGATGTCGTTCGCGTTCTCGCCATATTCATCAGCCCAGTAGAGAAGCGATGGCGCAGAGAAGAAGAGAAGCAGAGCGCCCAGGCCGATGCAGGCTTCCCGCGCGTACTCTTTGAACAGCGACGTCACGGTATGCAATCCAATGGCTGTGAACAGGAGAAGCAGCGGGAGATAAGGAAGATGATAACGCTGGCTGTGCACGAATCCCGCTTCGACCACACATGTTGATGACAGCCCGAGGAAGAACCATGCCGCACTCAGCAGGTATGCGCCGGGCCCTGTTGCACGCCATTCTTTGCAGAGCAAGGGAACTAGGCCAAGCAGAGCAAACAGCAGCGCAAATGGTGGAAGATACGGATAGATGATCCGTTCTTTGAAGAAAATATAGGGGAAATCGCCCATCAAATTCACCACATAGCCTGCCCAGATGCCAATGAACGCATCGCTCATCTGCCGTGCCATATCCCACACATTGAAGTATGGATTATTCAGTACGCTCTTGCTCAGCATGCCATTCGTGGTGAAAGTTCCGGCGAGGAGTTTGTTGCAGACCAGATAGCATACATTAGGGAGCAGGGCTGCACAGCCCCAGAGGAGCTGGGCGCGCGAAATCATGCGCATGCGAAACCATGCGATGAAGAAAAACAGACTCACAACGGCGAGCACCAATCCTTCAGGCCGCGTAATAGACGTCAGGGCAAGCAAGATCAGCGCAATCGAGAAGTCGCGCGACCGGCGGGCATACGCGTGTGCCTCCCTGCGTGACACGTCCGGATCCGCGCTGCCGCTCATCCACCAGCGCGTGAAGCAGTAAAGCGTCGCCAGCATGAGCGTTGCAAAAAGACCGGTTTCCATGCCGGAGAGGTAGACCCACATGAGATTTCCATTGGTCAAAAAGAGCAAAGCCGCTAGCCCGCCTACCAGCCGGTTGACCACGAGCGAGCCCCAGAAATAGAGAATCGCCGCGCTCACGAGCACGCACGCTACACCCAGTGCGTAGCTGATGACCAGGAGCTTTACGGCTGCGAGCCCGAGCCAGAAAAACGGCACAAAGAGAAGCGGGTAGATCAGGCTGGTTGCGCCGGTCGAGTAGGAGTCGTGCGGGCTGTAGACGAAGAAGTGGCCGCGGGCGAGCTGCTTGGCATACTGCAGATGGATGAAGGTATCATCGAGCGGAACCATGAGGTGTCCGCCGGTGAGCTGCCACATAGCCACGGCAAAGAGAAGCGAGACAGCGATGGTAATGGCAAGGATAGCCACGAGCCAGCGTGTGTCGTTAGCCGGCATGAGGGTGTGATTTCCGCTCCGCGACTGAATTTACTCAACCCTACATAGTCGAATCCCCAGAGCAAGTCAAATAATAATCCGCACGGAGTATGAAAAGCCGCGATGATTGATTAGGCAAAGAATTTAGGAAGACAGTAAAGGATGCCTTATTGGGATAATCTCTGCTTTCCGTAAAAGACGTAGACCGTCACAGTTACTATGACATCCCTTTCGATAATGTAAATCACTTCTACCCTCTTTTGCTCATAGCGGTTCCCGTGTCCCTTTTGCCTAAGAGCAGAGACTCTAGCTATTGTTCAACAATAGTAAGCATAATTGTACTTGATGTAAGTGTGCCAGTCCACACTTTTGGATTATTCGTCTTTGGCTTATAAATTGCATATATTGTATATACCCCAGGAAGTTCTGATAAGCTAATAAAACCTTCTTTTGTTTTGACTCTCCATTTGTTAAGTAGAAGTTGAACAACACGCATATGTGAGTAATTTGCACCGTAATGGGATCCGACCCCTTCTTCCCATTGAGCTTCCGGTTTCAGAGTAGTCAGAGCTCCACGGCTCTTTTCCTTAACCACAAAATCAAAATAGAGCGTCTTAGGATGGATAAGAGGGATGCGTATCTGTGGAGCGCCAACATTCTTCAACATACAGTTAATCCATACTTTCTCACCAACTATGTAGACTTCTTTATTGGTTGTAATCTTAAAGCTCAATCCATTTTCTGGTTCTCCCCACGGCATAGATAATTGTCTCTTTCCGGTTTCCTCCCACCATTTGTTCCACTTCTCATAATTTGTACCCAAATGGCCACTGAAAGATTCCGCACCGGTTAGACTTCTCAGAGTTGCCCGGCATGACTCACGCACCCTTCTATTAGTATCTTTGAGTGCCTGCAAAAGACAGGGGATCGCTTCTGGTTCGTGTATGAGGCTCAATGCGTGTGCCGCCATCAGCCTTATTTCATCCTCTTTGTCTTCCAATAATCGCGTGCATATCTCGTCTATGGCCTCTTTTGTACGCCATATGCGAAGCATGTAAAACGCTTCGGAAACTTCCTCTCTTGGTGCATTTTGATTTCTCAGTACAGACAGGCACTTTGCTATTTTACCACCAACGTCGCTTTCCACCTTGATATTGATGGTATTTGAACGATAGACCGTTGGACCCTCGTTCTTTTCTTTACCCTCGTAATCATTATAGCAACAACTTATCTGATACTCTCCTTTTGTAATAACTTCTGTAAACCGCTTAGGTGGTGGCAAATGTGACAAATGCATGTAACGAAAATCCATGCACTTCAGATCATTAAGAATAATATTCTCCTCATACCCCTCGCCGGGATTGAGCGTAATTCGATTGTCTCCTTTTCGCCATGAGCCTGTCATAATACCAGAATGGTTTATAGGAATCACATCAAAACGCAAGTAGGGCGACAAATTGATCCGCTTATTTGAACCATTAAAGATCGTTGCGCGCACTACAATCTTACCGCCCTGGTCCAGGGAATTCTCTTTAAGAGACAGGGCGATAGATAACTTCTTATCATTGGCCTGACAGCTGGCAACTACCAAAATGCCTGTTAATACAAGACCAGTTAGACCTTTCAGCTTCATAATAGACTCCTTATTCTCTACAAAGAGTCTTAAGCTTTTATCTGCATCCATCTGTGTTCATCTGTGGTTTCAATATATTACTCATTAATGTAACCATAGATCCATGCAGATGAACACAGATTCAGATAGCGGTATTAGAGAAAATCTTCCTGTTTAGCATGCAGTCGAATTTTCAGACGATGCTTCATATTTTTGCGAGGTGCGGACTTGTCCGCCGAAGCTATTGCGTAGGCGGAATGCATTTGCCCGCCCGCTGCAGGCGGGACGCAGCATATCGAAGACGCAAGGGCCGCGTGCGGCGATGCGCCTTATTGCTTCCGTCGAAACTCCATAAGGTTATAGCCCTCTTCAGTTTCGAAATTCTCAGCTAAGACGGCATCTTCTTCACGGATCTTGATTATGAACGTATCTTCGGTCAGGTTGAAGATGCCACGACCGCCCTTTGGCTCCCCCTCGACTGTCATTGTCATGCTGTTGGGTTCCGTCGAACTATCAACTTCATAGCTCCCTTTTAACGTTTGGTCGCCAACAGTCATAAGAAAGTCTGTATCGGTAAATTTCCAGCTGGCCGGTGGTGCTTCATAAGGCCCAGGAAGAGGCTGGCCCTGGAACTTCACCAGTTCCCATGTACCAACAACCGATGGTGCAGACAGTGATTGCGAAGGCGATGGGGTCGGAGCTGGAGATTCCGACGGAGATTCAGACGGAGATTGAGAACAGCCCGCGAAAGCGGCCAGCACCACCAAACTCACAATGCCAAGCAATGTACGATTAATCATACTCCTTCCTCCTTTTCAGCATGTTATTGACGTATCGCCTAAAATTCCTATGCTTTGCCAAGTACAAGGCATTTGCCAGCCCGCTCAGGCGGAGGCGAAGGCAGTAAGCCGCAAATGCCGTGTTTAGCGCTGCCGCACTATTCAAAACTCTCCAAGCATAAGAAGCAGTATAAATGCAAGTCCATTGTTAAAGGAATGAGATACTATTGTGATCCATAGTGCTGTCCATCGTGATTTCTGCCGCCAGTGGGCATATGTGAACGCAAAGTAAAATCCCCCAACAAGACCGGCGGAGATGCCAAAGTCAGCTTGCTCGGCGAAATGCGGGAGCGAAAAGAGTAACATTGATATAACGACTTGTGCGGCGAAGCTTGCATGACACATTCTTGCAATACAGATTGGCAAGGCCTGAAAGATAAGCGTTTCAACTACGGGAGCTAAGATAACGGCAAGGAGCAAGAATTCGATTGCCGTCATTTCAAGGTCTAACTCAGGCAAGTCCAAAAGAAAAAATAATACCCCTGCAACGAGGAATGATGCTGCAAATCCTTCGATACTTATATGCCAACAGAATGACCATGGCCTGCGCTTCCTATATCTCTCAAAGTGTCTAACTATCCAGTTCTTTTTCTTTGTGTCCAAGAGTGCACTATTTCCCTTCACGCTTCCCCAATTTGCTTAAAGCTTGCGTCATGGCGCTGGGCCTAATGTTACTCATTGCTGAACCATAGCCATTGCCTGGACAGCCGACAGGCTTTCCGGGTCAGAAGGAGACATCAACTCGTTTTGTTCCACCCGCATGTTTCACCATGTGCATGCTAAGGTCTGCCAGCGTTTTCAAACTCAAGAATAGGACCAATTCACGTGCTGACTGTATTGCAAGCAGGCTGCCAAAGATTAAGGTCAGATGCATGGGAATAATTCTTGCATAAGGGATAGCCATTATGCTCCCGATGTTCGGCGTGCTGTTCATATCTCTTTGCCTGTTGTATAGGAACGAGAAGCGATGATTGAGAAAGAATGTGGCTACGCACACGACTGCGTTCAGAAGGGAGAGTCCAGATAGAGCAGGCTTTTGCGTGAGCAAAAACACAAAATAACCAACGTGAAACATCCCATAATGGATGGCAAAGAAGCGGGCCGTTTTTCGTTTGGTCTCCGTGGTTGGTTCAACCGGCATACCTTTAATGGTCAAGCCCTTCGTGGAAAATTGCTTCAGGGACAAGATTCTTTTCCGGTTGAAATATCCAATGATAACACTCTGCGCCCAATAAATCCACAAAACCTCGGAGATACTCCACTTGCTGATGACAGCAATGACAATTGTCAGAAGATTGGACAGCACAAGGGTTGCTGCAGATTTATCGACCCGAAAATAGCGGGCTAGTTTCATCTTGAGATCCTTGGCGCCACGGTCAGCGGAAATCCCCACGTTACAACAACGAGAATTACATGATAACATAAAGATGAACGTCCGCAAAATCAATATAAATCAGGAGATCAAGTAGCTGCGGGACAACACCATAGAGGAAGATGGCGATGAGGGTAACAAGGACGACAATAACAATCCCTATGTCCCTTGAAACAAACCTTGCCGCTTAGCCAGAGGCGATTTTGGCTTGGATATTTTTTGCTTAGCAGTACATGAGGAGGGCATACAAGAGATACATTATCTGACTTTAATCAGTAGGCCGAGAAAATCTTTCGCGGGCTAAATTCCAGTTCTCAGGATGCGTCTTAATGCCGACCTGCGGCAGCCTTGAGAGAAAATCTAGGAGAGGATTCTAGGGATGGTCACCACGTTTTTATCCATTTATATTCTTTCTTTGGCCGCATGCCTAAAAACCGCGTGATGTCTTTATATTCACTTTTCGCAGCATCCTCTTCTGTGATCCACGCAGGATAATCAGGATAGGGATCATAGTCTACAAAATAAGGTTCATACCCTGGGCGACCCCCTTCATACTTTGGTTTAGAAAGCTTATCCAATAAATAGGGAATAGCAATCACGGCAACAAGCACGAGCACCAATGCCACAATAATGCCAGCGATTAGCAAACGCTTTTTCACTGGCCACACCCGTTTTCCAGAGTTCTTTTCCTTCATTTCAATAATCTTTACGCCTTCCGGAAACTAGGTTTTTATTCCCCTTTGTTCTCTAAGAGCTTACTCTTCGTCGCCAAAATAATCTAAATCTATCTTTTTCATTGTAAAGCTTGCTACCTCCGTAACTCCTATGCCGTAGTCAATCATCAACTGAGCAAGCTTCTCCCCGTCAATCAGTACTATCTTTTTCTCGATCCTGCCCACATAGTCTTTCGCTTTTGGTGAGAATTGCGAAGTTGTGATCAGTACCCCTTTTCTTGCTCTCTGTCCCTCTAAGCTCCCGGCAAATTTTTGGACATCCGGACGTCCTACAGCCCCTTCCCACCTTTTTGCCTGAACATAGACTACATCGAGACCCAGCTTGTCTTCATTGATTATGCCGTCTATTCCTCCATCGCCAGTTTTGCCTATAGCTTCTCCTGCATCTTGCCTGGAGCCACCATAGCCCATTGCTACTAGTAAACTTACCACAACCCTTTCAAAGAATCTTGGTGAACATGATTTTACGCGTTCTATGAGCTCATCAGCTAAGGCACGCCTCAAATCCTGGTAGCTAGCCTCTAAAATCTCTTCAGGAGTCTCACCAACTTTTTTGATTTCTTTTTGCTTCTCAACTTCTTGTGAAGGGAATCTAAATTCAACAAACTCAGGAAACCGCATAAGATAATTCACGTCGATATTGGATGGACTGTCTTTTAAAACTTCAAGACCGCGTTCCGTTATGCGGAACTTGCCTCGCCCAGGTCTTTCAAGTAGTCCTGCCTTTCTTAGGTAAAGGGCTGCCCATCTAACCCGGTTCTCAAACCTAGGCTGATTACCGCTGGGCAGTAACTCTTTCCTGTCATGATCGGTTAGCCTGAGTTGCAGAGCTATTGTGTCGAAGACTTCACTAATACCATGCTCTTGGCCATCGATTGCGATCTTCAAAAGCGGAAGCATTAGGCTCTGATAATCTGGAACCGCCATTTTTGCAGTCTCCTTTTATTATTCTGAGAAAAGTCATTAGATGTTTCTTTGTTATACTTGCTACGCTTGGTCTCCCCATTACAATTGGCCTGATTCCCCATATCCAAACTTACTTGATCAAATGCTGCTTATCGACAATTTCGTTTTTATAGCTGCCATTACTACAGTGCGGGCACACATTTGATATTCCAGCAGTTCGCCAGTTGTTATTCTTCTCTTTGTTGTGCTACCGTGAGCCGCCTTTTTGTCTCTTGCCATATTCATTTCACGAATCACCTTGTTTAGTGGAAGTTTGCATGTGTAGCCCACCTGAGTATTCGGGTCCAGCCCAATTGCATTTAGTTTGCCAAAGAATTTCCTGTCATCTTTTGGTGGATCACCAATAACAGCCTCTATGGCTTTAAAGGCATTTTGTAGCGCATTTTCAAATATACTCTGCTCCATGCCACTTCTTGCAGATAAGTCCGGTTCATATATCACGTCATCAATTTCTCCAGGCCATACGTAGAAGTCATTTATGCTAGATTTCAAAAAGCGAACCGCTAGATACAATGCCTCGTATTTAAGCAGAATCGGAGTTATCTTCCAGGCAGCTTCAACGTTAAAATGGCTTATATACATTGTAGTAGAAAAAGTAATATCTGGAATGGCAATAAATCTTTCACTGTCCAACCGAGACTCTTCAAGCTGAATGAGTTCATCTATGAGTAATTTCTTCTTATCGAGAACTAGCAGTTGAGGAATCCGGAAAACGGAAACCATTTCTTTAAAAGCTGTTAGTGGGCCAAATATTGCAGAGACTGCAAAGAGGAATGATTCACCTATTCTAAAAGCACACTTGTCATCTCTTCTCCAATAAGGGAACCTGAATAAATATCTCACGTGTACTTCTTTATTATCCTTAGAAGTAAGACATATCGGCCATATTATAATGCCTATTGCTTTTCCCGCCCTTTTAGCAGCTATTAGTGGGGTTTTTAAGGGGACATAAAAATGCGATGGAACACCTAAGTGCAATAGCAAATAGCATACTCGATTGGTATCTGGCACAGGAGGCTGTATGTCAGGCTCTACAAAGACTTTGTCTTTCACATGCGTCTCCACAGTCTATCGGATGTTATCAAGCAATGCAGATTGCTAGATCTAAACGGCGAACAATTAATTAAGGAAAATGGAAACCCTGCACATTTCTCAGTATGGCAAATTGAATATTCATGAAATTCGTATTTATCATCGATAAGCAATTTCAATATAATAAAACTCTAATATCATACAAAAGAGCCAAAGTCAATGATAAACAGCTATTTTGTTAGCGGGGCAGATCAGGTTTGTTTGGAGTGGGTGCTGGGTTAGCGATCTTGGCGGCTTGGCGTGATATAAAAAAAATTGGCTCGCGCAAAGGCGCAAAGAAAGACAGAATTATAAAAAAGCCAGACCACGAAGGACACGAATAAACACTAAGCTAGAAAAAGCTATACCACGAAGGCAAGAA
>CAZVVA010000029.1:0-23917 GCA_964630455.1 uncultured Candidatus Sumerlaeota bacterium | reverse complement strand
AGTACCTGCGCGAGGCGGGATCTCTAAAAATAATCTCGCAGGACAATACCAACACATTTGGCTTCTGGAATAGTCCGGAAAATGCAATTCCTGTTACTAAAGGGTATTTATATCGTGCGCGATTTATCGTTTCGACTGATGTGGCACAGCCAGAACTTGTTCCGCAAATCCGTTTGCGTGTGAATTCCAGGAACTTTGAACAAGCGGACTGTCTTACGATTGACAGTAATGGCGATGGTGGTGCATCGCCCACTCCTGAGGGCACAACTTACGATCTCTATTTTGTACCCCCAGCGAATGATGACTTCTGTATGCTTGCTTTTGATCTGCTGAATTTCAACGAATCAGACGCGCCTGATGCTACGGTTGCCCTCGAGAGTGTGCTTGTTGAGCGATTCGGACTGGATACTCTGGATGAGCCTACGACAATTACCTGGACTTATGATTTTGAGACGAGTCAGGAATTCTGGTTCCCGGGTGATGGAACATACGCATTTACCGATCCTGAGTTTTTCTGGGATGAGGGAGCACTGCATCTGCAGTCAACGACAAACACCAACACGTTCGGGTTCTGGCACAGCGATGGGATAGATGTAATTATTGAAGCGGATCGTTTGTATCGTGGGACGTTTGAGGTGAGAACAGACGAACCGGAGCGAAGCCTTGTGCCACAGATGCGTCTGCGGTTTAATATCGCGAATCTGCAAGCCGCGCGCACCCTCGAAATATCAAGTATTGGCGATGGAGCTAATTCCCCTGGCACCATAAATACAATCTACGACCAACTCTACTTCCTCCCTCCAGCGAACTGTGTCGGCAGAGGCTTAATCATCTCCTTCGACATGCTCAACTTCGATCCTGCTGACGCAGCCGAAGCCTCGCTCATCCTTGACCGCGCAATAATCGAGACTCTCTCTCCTCCAGCCTCACCCTGATCCGCCTTCGGCGGATCCGGGTAGATAGCGCACTCCACACTGCGTTGATCTTCAAGAATATGCCTTCTCTGCCTGCGCCGCACACGGTAAAGCAAAAATCTTTCGGAAGATTTCTGAAAGCCGTTGTCCCTGCTGATTTTTTTCGCCTAAGCTCAATAGTTTTTGCCTTGCTCCGAGTTATCACGGGCAAGTTGAAAATGCGCCTGTGGCGTGATGCCCGTGCCGCCTTATATTCTGCATCTAACTGTCCTGGTCTCATTCACTCCACTGCCGCCTCTTCAATGACAAGGCGACAGGCGTCAGCGTCCAGGGTTGCCTGAACACCATAGGGAAGCGTGACTTTTTTCTTCCCGTGGCCACAGCAGACACCGTATATTGCAGGCTTGTTGAGTGGCCGAACAAGATCATCGAGAATTTCGGTTAACGTCAGGCTTGGCTTTTTCGCATCCTTCGGAACACAGTCTACACATTCGCCGATTACTATTCCGGCAGCATCGTGTAGCTTTCCCGCCAGCGCGAAATGTGTCAACATCCGATCGAAGCGATACGGTAGTTCGTCCACATCCTCCAGAAACACGATGGCGTCGGTCGTATCCACCTCGTATGGTGTGCCGAGCGTGGCAATCAGCAGCGAGAGGTTTCCTCCGATCAATCTGCCTGTGGCACGCCCGGAAGAGAGCGAGACGATCTCGGGCCCATCAGGAGGATTCTTAATTTCCCCAATCGGCTCGCGGCGCATCAACGCACGTTCGAACCACTGCTTCGTATACGTAAATTCGTGCGGCATGTCGTAGCCAACCGTTGGCCCGTGAAAGGTCACAAGTCCTGTTTGTTGATAAATTGTGACGTTCAGGGCAGTCAAGTCGCTATAGCCCATAAGGACCTTGGGATTTATACGGATCAAATCAAAATCGAGGTACGGCAGCAGGCGTGGCGTCCCGTAGCCGCCTTGAATACAGAGAATTGCTCGAATCGTTTTGTCGGCAAACATGGCATGCAGATCATCTGCACGCGCCTGATCTGTGCCTGCAAAATAACCGCGCACCTCCCGCGCATGCTTGCCGAGCCTGACCTGAAACCCCATTGCCTTCAGACATTCGATGCCGCGTTGCAACTCCTCCTCCGTTACATCGCCGTGTTCATGCACGGGGCTGGCCGGCGAAATCAGGCCGACTGTATCGCCAGGTTGCAACACAGGTGGTTTGATCATAGTAATTCCCTTTCTGTTTTAAGGAATCTGTAAAGTAGGGGTTCAAACTTTTGAACCCCTACCACCAGGCTGCGTTTTCCATCGTCTGTGGTACCAGAAGTACTGTTCAGGGTATTGGCGCACCATGTCTTCGAGAATGCGGACGTGTTGCTCAGTGACCACGCGAATCGCTTCGGCTTTGTCGGCTTCCTGGGGAGGATAAATTGGAGGACGGAAGATGATGACGTGTTTGTCGAGTCCAACCCGGATGTCGAACATCGGCAGGATAGGCACCCGGAGCCGGGTCATAAAAAGTGCCGGGCCAGTATGAGTTGAGGCGGGAGAGCCAAAGAACTCAACGAATATGCCTGTCTTGCGCGCGTCCTGATCTACGAGAAAGGCGACCACCCTGCCCGCCTTCAGACGAGATACGATCTTTTTCATTCCTTCTTTTGTGGAAATTACCTCACATCCCTTCTCCCGTCGTATTTTGTTCACATAGTCATTCACGTAAGGATTATGGATTGGCTTAGCGATAACCGAGACCCGCAGACCTTCGGCCGAAAAGTAAGCTGCCATAAATTCCCAGTTGCCCAGATGGCCGGTCAGGGTAATATAACCGCCGCGTGTGCCCCCGAGCTGGTGGTAGTATTCCTCGCCTTCGGTGCGCAGGATTTGCTGCTTGATCTGCGCAGCCGACCGAGTGCGCAGACGCATAAACTCTACAGCCGAGATCGCGCTATTGCGGTAACACTGGCGCATAAGCTTGCGCAGGCGGTGCTCGGAAATGGCCGACCCAAATGCACGCTGGAGGTTTGCACGCATCACGCGCCTGCGCACCGGCAGAACCCATGCGCACAGCGTGCCAATGACTGCACCTGTCCGCAAGGCTAATCGAAACGGGAGCAATCTGAGAGTATGTTCAAGGATTTTGAGGAGGAGGAATTCAAGTCTGTGGCGCAGTGAGGCACGCATCGTCATCAGCGGTGTCTATGTGTTGAAAGGAGCGAGAAGATAATTTTCAGCGCGCCATTACTGTGCGCAAAGCCCGCGCCTGCACGCTGGCTCAAACCGTGTACAAATATTTCGGAATACCCGGCAGAGAATTGTCTGAACATCATGCGAATAGCTGACACCGAAGGCAGGCAGAGCAGGGCTTCCTCCCAGACGAGGCCTCTGCCTCAGTCAATTTCCCGCAGTGAGGAGAGGTGTTTCTCGGCTCGGGCAATATGTTTCTGGTCTCCGAGTTTTTGGCTCACATGAAGCACCTTTTCCCACTGTTCCGTTGCCTTTGTGTACCAGGAGGGTTTCTTTTCATACAGGATAGCCAGGTTATTAAGAGCTGGCAGATACTCTGGATCAAGTTCCAGGACTTTTTGATACTCTGTTGCCGCCTTTTCATAGTCTCCCTGACGCATCAGTTCGAGAGCTGTGCGACACCATTGATCAATCTGTTCCTTCTGCTCCTTATCCAGGCGGACAGGGGCTTGCGAGCCAGCAGCTGCGGATGTACCCGTCGGAGATAGCCCTGCGGCGCCAGTTGCCTCGGTCTCTTTAACGAGATTCTCTTCGATGGCAAGTGATGCTTTGATCAGATCCGCATCTGAGCCGTCAATGATGTCGAAGATGCTGTCGAGTTTGGAAACCGCGAGAATCTCCATTACCTGTTTCGAGGGGGCCAGGAGGACAAGGCGGGCTTTGTTCCTGCTGGCAGACATCTTCAGGCTAACAAGAGCCCCGAGTCCTGCGCTGTCAATAAAATCCACGTTGTTGAGATTAAGGTAAACCTGGCTTACCCCTTTTCCCATATAAGGTAACATGATGGCCTTGAGATGTTCACATTCATCCAGAATAATACGCCCGATGGCATCAACGTACACTGAGTCATCGCTCATATAGAGATTCAGCTTCATTATGTAACCTCAAGGTTCATATGGGGAGTTGCGACGCCCGCTCAGTCCCGGACCGAGTACAGTCGGGACGGGCGGTCGCCTGACCGCCGCAAATGCTCAAACATTAGATGTAGTTGAATTATTCGACGTTTGCTCGTCAATCTCTTGCGCTTTTTCAATAAGAAGCTCAGGAATGCCGTCGGTGATGGGGTATTTCACTTTGCACGCCTCGCACACCAGGCCAGATTCATTAATCAGCTTGAGTACCCCTTTGCACTTCGGGCAGGCAATGATACTAAGGATCTCCTTTGATATCATATCAGGCTTTATCCTCCCTTAGTGCGTTGTCTGCCAGGGCTCAGCCAGCTGGCTGTACCGCAAGTGAAACGCCATGGACAAAGGCAACCACATTGATTGTAACAAACACGTCGACGGTGCTTCCCTCGAGGGCCTGAATTGCCAGATCTTCTATTTCATATGTGCGCATCGAGTGGGTAATTTCGTAAAGAAACTTCATCGCATTGAGATTGGTGGCGGTAAAGCGAAGCTGAACCGGGGTGATCACGCAGATGAGTTTGCGCTCAGGCGGAGCTGGCGTTGCTTGCATCCCAGGCCCAGGCATTACCCCTCCTCCCTCACCAGCAGCTCTAGCTCCATAATAGGCGCCTGGGTCCATAAACATGCGTTCTGAACGAGCAGCCACTGGGGCCAGAGGAGCTCCAGATTCAGACTCGGAGGTCTGTTCTAATTCTTTAAACAGCTCAGATTTTGGCAGGAGCCTCACCATACTAATTTCGTCAATATTGTTCTCTCGGGCCATTTCCACCAGGTCGATTACAGCATCCAGCTGTTTGTTAAGATATAATAACAGATTATCGGGAAACTCAATGCGCAACAGCTCATAGAGATTCTCTTTGGTAAGACGGTACTCTTCAGGCTTTTTCCCCAGGATCAATTTGGCATGCACCAGGCTTTTAACCAGCGGGATGTGATCTCCGTAGCGAGCTAATGAGAAGACTTTCCGCTGATCAAAGCCCAACTGGAGCAAGAGCAGGCGTCTCTCCTCTTCTTTGGTTTCTTTCACGGTTCGATTCACAATGACATCCAAGATGGAGTGAATTGCGTCTAGATTAGACATCAAATCCCATAGATTGACCCGCCGCTTTTCGATATTTTCAGGCAGGCTATCTGGCAGGTCCCAGCCCTCCTCGGCCAGGAAGCTGAGTTTTAGCGCACCTTCTTCTTCGCGGGCCGCCAACAGCTGCTCAACAGCGTCTATAAAATCCCCTCGCCGTTTTTCCACGCTTTCGGGTTTGGCCTCTACGTAGTAAACTTGTGTCGCCAGATTCAGAGCAAGCGCCAGTTGGGTAAAGTGCTCCTGAAATTCCTTCGTCTGCCCTTCATACCTCTTGAGGACTGAGGGGCTCTGCGCTGAGGCCGTGCGATTATACTCTCCGAGAGCTCCATCCCAATTAGCCTTTACATCAGATAACTGGCTTGCCTTCGGGGAGAATATGAAGAAATGAAGCGCTGCAATAGCCAAGATAACCGAAATAATTCCGATAACCATTTTTTCTCGATTTCCCAATTTCATAATACGTCCCTCACGCACAGTGAATCGAAAACAGAATTCGCAGCAAACCTCTACCGGCGCAGTTTTTTTAACGCGCCTCTTTCAACCCGACTTTTGACATTTACTATCCCCAAACACTGGGTCATTGTCAATTAAAATACTCACCATACACTGGGTTGCGTGGGTACGAGAAAACTTGCCCGCATGTTCCTCCAGGATCTAAGCATTGCACCGGTTCTGGACCGCAAATCCGCTTGACACCGGAGACTTCGGAGAATTACCATATATTTTGCAAACGACGAGAACCACGTGAGCCCTTGTGGGCAGCGGGAACTATCAAGTGCTGGCACGTGTGGAACAGAAAGCAGGCGGTCTGTATGTCAAGACTAGTTGTCGAGAACGGCAATGACAAAGGCATGATCTTCCCACTGGTGCAGCAATGCATTACCATTGGCCGGAGCGCGTCCAACGCCATCCAGCTCGTTGACCGCCGGGTGTCGCGTCATCATTCCGAGTTGCGTGCAGATGGCAGCAACTACCGGATCAAGGATCTCGACAGTAAGAACGGGACTTATGTAAACGGTAAACTTATTGAAGATGAACATCTCCTGGCCAATGGCGACCGTGCTCAGGTTGGCGATACGATCTTGGTGTTTGAGCACGAGGTAGAGCCAAAACGCCGGCCAGACGACACGACAAAAATCGTCCGTCTGGTGCCGGAAAAGACCTGGGGAGAGCCCGCTGGTACGCGCAGCGCGGGTACACAACTGCCCGAGAAGGTAGTGCTCGACACAACTGAAGGTGAGTATTTAAAGGACACCCACCATCGTCTGGAAATTCTCTATGAGGTCACTGATGCTATCCGTACTGTTCTGGATCTCAATCTGCTTCTCGAGAAGATTATGAACATCATTTTCAGCGTGATGCAGCCCGACCGCGGTTTCATCATGCTGCGCGACGATTCGACAGGGGAACTGCTTCCGCGTGTGGTCAAGAAGCGCACGCCTGACGAGGAATCCATCACTGTGAGCCGCACGATTGTTGACCAGTGCATACAGGATCGCGTCTCGGTGCTCGTTTCTGACACTTCCCGGGATCGGCGTTTTCAGGCCGCCGAAAGCGTCATCATGCACAAGATCCGCTCTGCCATCTGCTCTCCACTGATTTATAAAGATGAGGTTCTTGGTGTAATTTATGTTGATACCAAGAGCCGCCTCGGCGCATACGGCGAGGCGGAGCTCGATCTCTTGACCGGCATCAGTAACCAGTCTGCCGTGGCAATTGCTAACGCCAAGCTGCATGCTCAGGTGGTCGAGCAACAGAAGCTCCAGAAAGAGATGGAGATCGCTCGCTCTATCCAGATGAATCTCCTTCCGAGCAGCTACCCGCAACTGCCAGGCTATGAGATGTCGGCAATGAGCAAGCCGGCGGAACGTGTGGGAGGCGATTATTATGACTTCCTCCCGCTGAATAAGGGACGCTGTGGGCTGGCTATGGGCGACGTGTCGGGCAAAGGAGTGCCAGCCGCCCTGTTGATCGCCACCCTGCGGGCATCCCTCCAGATCGAGGCCATGCTTCCCAATGCGAGCGTGACCAAAATTATGGAGAAGCTCAACAAGATCACTTGCCGCGATGCAACGAATGATATGTTTGCTTCCATGATCTATGGCATTCTTGACCCCCTCCAACAGAGCTTCGAGTACGTAAATGCCGGCCATTGTCATCCCCTTCTGTTTGACGAAACCGGCCAGCTGAGAGCGCTCGGGTTAGGCGGGCATCTGCTTGGTATTGTCGAGACCGCTGAATACGAGAAAGAAGTTGTAACGATTAGCCCGGGCTCCACGATGATCATCTATTCTGACGGCGTGACCGATACTATGAACAGCGCAGGCGATCTCTACGGTGCCGAGAGGCTTATTGAATTTGTGCGCGACCACCTTGCCATGCGCGCCGAGATCCTGCGCGATGCCATTTATCACAACTGCCTCGAATTCAGAGCCGGTGCAGAGCAATTCGACGACTTCACCTTGCTCGTGCTCAAAGCACTACGCCAGGAGCCTGGAAGCGCCCTGCCCAAGGAAACCTGATCTGTCCACTGCTGAAAGACAAGAATCTCTGGAGAAAAAGCATAATCAGAGCATAGCAGGCGTACTATCAAATCCGTGCTGCACGAGACGAGCTTACCTTCTGATAGCCATCACAGGCAAGTAATGACGAGAAAAATGGCACTTGCGCCAACTTCATGTTTTCGCCTCATTTCATTCCTACAAATGGGCCTGCCCATCATTGGCAGGTCGCGCTCGGCAAACGCGCGGAACATTATCGGAATTACATATAGTTAAATGAGAGGTGACTAAAAATGGGTAGAGAATTAGTAAGGTGCCTATTGTTCATTTCCCTTGCTTGTGCGGTAGTGTTTATTCTTGGCTGCGGAACGAAAATTGATACTGCAGAAAAATTGGCAGCGGCTTTGAAAAAACAAGGCGTGAATTATCAGACGATCGAGCAGGTGGATGCTAAGCCTCCGAAAGTTGATGAGACAATAGCTCTAAAAGGAGATAATCTCTGGGTAGAGATACTTCGGATTGAGGATGAGAGAACTTATAAACTCTTTATGGGGACGGGGCTATTTTTGTTTGCCGTTGAAAAGAAAGCGGAAAAGGACTTGCCTGATATGCCGGTAAATATGTTATCTAAGAAACCATTTGTAATTGTGATCCGGCAAGAGCCTGAAAAAGGCGCTATAAAGGAAGCATTAAACAGAATATTTCCCCAAAAGGATGACTGAAGGTCGCAGAGGATGCGGGATTTTCCGCTAACTGCATGTATCAAGTTCAGGCTGTCAGCCGTAACCCGAATCGCTTTTGGCAACTTCAGGAACTCGCCGAATTAGGCCACAAATGCTACGATTTGAAAATGCACCAGCGCGACGCCACCTGACAGCCGGTTGCCTGCTCGTTCGCCCGGGAATGATGGTATCAGGGTGAACCCAGGTTTGAATAGGACATTCGGGCTAGATTTTGAGGGCAGGTTTAAGAGAAAAGGAAACTCTTAATGACGATGAGCAGGCCTTACTCTGCGGTTTTGTGTATTTTCCTTTTTGCCGGGTGTGGTGGGGATTCGTCATAACAACCTTCGCCAACTCCAGAGCCGATACAGGGGGAAGAAGGTGCTCGCGCATGAGTCATTGGCATGGTTGCCCTCGCAACCACGCAAAACGTCATACGAAATGGTTGACTTCGGCTGACAAAATGCTAATAAACAGTCGTATAAAAATAAATGGAGGCAGGAGGAATGAAAAGCGCTAACGCATCGAAGGCATTATTGGACTTGTTAAACAAGGGCATCGCCCGGGAACTGCAGGTTTCAATCCAGTATATGTGGCAACATGTTCTTTCGAAGGAATGTGCGGCAAAAGATGAACTCAAGAAGATAGCAATAACCGAGATGAAACATGCCGAGGTAATTGCCGAGCGACTTGCCTATCTTGGAGGAACACCAACAACAAAGCCGGATCCCATCTTCGTTGGAGAGACTCTTAAAGAGATGCTAGAGAAGAATAAAAAGGACGAAGAGGGGGCAATTGCGTTATACAAGAAAACAGTAGCAGCTGCCAGAAAAGCAGGAGACGAGACGACTAGAAGATTATTCGAGCAAATTCTATCGGATGAAGAAGAACATCACGATACTTTTACCCGCCTACTGGAAGAGATATAGAATTAAGGTGGCGCGCTTCGTCCACGCCCCCGTGTTGTTCTGCTTCTGGCATCGCCTTCAGCTCGGCTAGCTGACAAGCATTAAAAGGCTCTTTTCGTTTCGCAACTTCGCCTATGGGCGAATTTTTTTTATCCGTGAATTGTAAGGCGAAATGGACTTATTCAAAGGCCATTGATGACGCAGCTGGCGCTGCTTTTCTCTAAAGCAGAGTTTTGCCGTGAGGTAAGGGAGTGACGAAGGGATTCGATAGTACGAGTGCGTTGTTGACCGCAATCGGCCCCGGCAATCTTGAAAAGGGAATAATCATCCAGAACGAATTGGGATTTAAATATATAATGGCACTATTTAAGGAGGTGTGGCGGCCCAAAATCGGGGATTAAAAATACAGCAGATGCAACATTTTGGGTAAAAAAGCGGCCCATTCCCCTGAAAGGTAATGCTCCGAATTTTAGGTGGTAAAGGCATAATAAAAGTATTGACAAGAAGGATGGAACGAGAGAGTCTTAAAGGTTAACCATTGAAGGAAATGGGGTAAAAATTCCCTCCGTAGAGGGAAAAGGAGGTGATATTGATGAGGCGCGACAAAGCTTTTACACTAATAGAATTGCTAATTGTGGTAGCAATCATTGCTATCCTGGCCGCTATTGCAATTCCCAATTTCCTCGAGGCCCAAACCCGTTCCAAGGTTTCCCGAGGCAAAGCCGACATGAGAACTATGGCTACCGCACTGGAGGCGTATGCTGTGGACCATAATGCATTCCCTCAATGCCACCGTTGGGGGGTGATCACCTGGCCGGGTACCGGTAATAACGTTCGCATTCTTGAACGTCTCTCTACTCCTATCGCATACATCAGCAACGTCGTGGTTAAGGACCCGTTTAGCATTAGGTACCGAATATCTGAAGCGCTGGCCGCGGACTTCAACGCCGGAGCACGTACCGACGTGGCTCCTGATGACCATGTGGCCCGATTGAACTCGTATATCTATCAGGCTTGGTCCTCTTATGGTCGTGCGCAAACCGAGGCGGATTCGTTTGAAGGCAATGACAAAAAAGGTCGTGCCTGGCTTCTTCATTCAGCCGGGCCGGACGCCACCTACCATAATCTGGGTGGTGTGCTGGCAAATGAAACAGATGTCGGTGATACCATTGGTTTAATCTATGACCCGACCAACGGGACCGTCTCTTTTGGAAGCATCTATCGTGTCGGTGGTATGGCTCATCCCGGTGCTGGTGGTGGCTCATATGCAGCCGGTGCCGGTCTGGTCAAGGCAGTTCTCAGCCAGAATTAAGAAAGAAGTGTGCTCACAAAGGCAAAAGCTGTAACGCAAACTTGTCTGTTCGATTGTCGTAGCTGCAGTCGTGATTTGAACGAAACAGGCATCCTGCAGCATCCCGGTAGCAGGATCGAGGCCAAAGCGATGGACATCACTGCCGCAGCGTGGGCAAACGACATCCGGTCGAGTCCTTGACATAATCAACCTCCTTTCGGGCAGGGGGTGTTAAGTTTGAGAAAACTTATGAAACCCACAACCCCTCGTCTCGATTGCGAAGGAGTTAACTCGTCAACAATTTCTTGGTGTTGCGATAGAACGATAATGAGAAAGGAGAAAGCATAATGTTAACTGGTATTCGTTTCAAACATGCATTAACTCTGATTGGACTCATGGCAGCACTGGCAGTTGTCCCCATGACGACGCTGGCTGCGGTCGACTTTTCTGTGGAAGTAACCGGACCACAGATGGCGGCCCTCAGTGGTCTCACTTACGCGGAACCCGACGGAGTGGCCCCCACCTCTAATACTGCGACTACCCGAATCTACTTCGCTGACTCCGAAGGTGGCGCAGACCACGTGGTTCGTTGGGACGGCTCAAGCCTGAGCGTGTTTGCCACCACAGCGCAACTCGACGCAGTCGGCGGTGCTTATGCATCATTTATGGACATGACCTGCGATAGCAACGGCGTTCTCTACATCGTGCTCTCCGGGCAAGGCTATCAGGAAATCATCTGGCGGGTTCCCGGCGATAACTTTACCAACGCCGTGCAGATGATGGCTGACCCCGATGTTGATGAGGCCTCGGAAATCGCCGTGGATGAGACCAATACCCGGCTCATCGTCGCCTACAGTGACATCTTTGGTACTCCCGGTCCGGCCTTTGGGGAAGGGATCGGCTGGATTGCTTTGAACGCTACTAATGCCACCGTGAACCAGCTGGCCACCGAGGCGGAACTTCAGGCGGTGGTTAATGCTATCCCGAGTTCTACCAGTGGTGATGTTGATCCTGTCGACGTTGCCGTCCAGTCCGACGGTACGGTGCTGGTGTCCCATGGCTTTACTTCCACGCTGGAGGAAAACGGCTCGATCCTCAAGATCGCATCTGGCGGTGGTGTCACCCTGTTTGCCTCAGCTGCCACCCTGATTACTGCAGCTGGTGCTGACCCGGCAACTATTGATATCGGTAGCGTTCACCTCGATGTTCTTTCCGATGACGGGGTGCTTGCCCACGTCGCGTTTTCCAGCGACGATGTCACAATGGAACCCTTTATTGCCCTGGGCAGTGCGGACGGTACGAGCTGGCAAGTGCTGGCCACTGAGAGTCAAGTTCTGGCTGACACGGATTTAGCTGGTTACCCACTCACCGATATCGGTAACGCATTGGACGGTAAGCACGGCGGGATTGATGGCAATGATAACTACTGGTTTCATCTGCAGGATAGGGATAATAGTGATGTTGATGAGAATGTAATCGTCAAGATGACAGGAATTTCCGGTGTTCCGACGCCGACTCCGCCACCTTCTGCGGATGCGGATATCTACTGGAGTTTATACCAGTAAGCATCTTGATTCTTAATTCTATGCTGAGCTAGGGGCTGTAAAGATGAATGTCCTCGGAGGGCTTAATCGTAGGGAGGGATTTTAAGAACTCAAGCCACCGTGCCGAGGTTGAGCCAGGAGAGCCAGGAGCTGATTTAGCATTTGTTCCTCTTGCGGTTTTAACCTCCCCTGATTATAGCGCACCCGATAGTAGGACTCCGTGACATGGATCAAGTCGCGGTAGAGTGATTGAAGTGAGACAACGCTGTGTGCAAATTCGCGTGGCGTCTGTTGTGATTGTCGTGTAAAGCCCTGAGTAGTGAGTTTTGCGAGAATAATGTTATAGAACGCCACCCGTCCTTCACCTTTATAGCCGGCCAGCGGCGCCTTTGCCGCGCGGGCCCGAATCAGCTCTCGCACCAGCAGAAACAGTACCACACCCAGCGCTCCGACCAGCACAATGAGTAGAAACAATGCAGACAGGCGCACCTCGCCCGACTGCTGAGAGCTGAGCGTCAGCGTGAGCATGCGCACGGTTTTGAGCGCATTTCCTGCCGTGTCCCACAAGGGTCCTGACCACTTCTGAATCCACCGGGTCAGAATTCTCTGATCTCTAAAGTCATAATCAATCACATACCGATACCAGTAGAACCCCAGATAATCGGCGAACCAGAGAATTTGCCGTATCAGAGGCATCGGCGCAATGTGGGTTCCAACGACAGTTGGCGGCGTTGGGTCAAAGGTCATCCAGCCGAAGTTGTCGAACCATACCTCCACCCAGCTGTGAGCATTCTCCTGGCGTACCACAAAGTAATCGCCGTAATCGTTCCATTCACTTGAGTGGTAACCAGTGACGATGCGCGCAGGAACGCCAAGAGTGCGAAGCATATAAACCATTGCAGTGGCGAAATATTCGCAGTTGCCTGAGCGCTGTGTGAAAAGAAATTCTTCCAAGAGATGCGCTGAATCACGAATCTGCACGTCAAGCTGGTAGGTGAAGTTCGTTTGCAAGTATGCCTCAATGGTGCGCGCACACTCGAAGCTAGTCTTCGCTGTTTTAGTTATCTCCCGCGCAAACTCGTGGATACGCGAATGGGACTCGTCGGGAGGAAGCTGAAGATAGAGAAGCTGAATCCAGAGGCGTATCGTTGCGCTCTCCTCGGAGCGTGGCTGCCCCCCAGGCTCAGAAGATGTGCCTTGTCCAGCCTGCTGAGCGGTCGCTGCTGAAGGTATTGCCCCCTGGGTAATTGGCGGTTGCTCTACGGATGTAGTCGAGGAAGCAGCCAGGCTATTTGTTAATGGTTGGCCTGCCGCACGACTCTTTACCGGGAGATCAGGGTCAATACGCGGCTCAGGTTCAAGTAGCGAAACGGCCTCGTAAAAGATGGGGGTGTTCCGCTTTTCAAGAAGCTGGATCGAGCCACTCTCTTCGTCCACCAGCATTGCCACGGGCCTGGGAAACCCATAAAACGTCGGATATCCCAAGGCAAAGACGTAGCTCGTAGGCATTGGCTGGAGGAACACACGTTGTCTAATAGACGAACCGCCGGCAAACGGCGGATCGGCAAATTCGTGGCGTGGGGTTCTTTTTTGAATAACAGACTCTTCGCGGCGTGCCAGAGGCCCGCGCACCCATTCGCGGCCGGTGTATTGGTCCAGTGAAGTGCCGCGTACCCGAATTGCAAACAGCCGGTTCGGCTCATCGGCTTCCGTCAGCGGCTGAATCCGCATCACCACCGTCGGGTCAATCTGCAGCTTGCTCATTGATCGAAAATCTATTCGATCGCTAAATCCAGTCAGCCGTCCCCTTTCGAGTCGCAACAGCCCGGTGACTAGTCTCTGAATCGAATAACGGGGTATTAACACAAATAGAAATGATGAGAGCAAGAGCACAACTGCCGTAATGCAAGCTACCTTAAGAAAGAAATCGATGGTGAGAATGGTTCCCGTTGCTTGCTTACTCGTCTCCTCCAGTGTAGACGGTCGCCAGCGTCGCATCGGTGTGGCGCTGATCCGCTGCGCTCGCTGGTCCGCTTGGCGTTTCGCCAGCTGCGCATCACGCTCAACCGTTAGCAGAATGAGACCCGCCACCATCAGGAAGATGTAACCAATAGAAATAATGAGGAATTTAATTGAATCGGAAAGAAATGCGGCTAACACAAGCAGGAAGAAACTCAGCGTGAATAGCTGGATTACATCGCGAACCCGCTGTGGGTGGAAGAGTTTATTCAGCACCAAATAAATGAAAAAGTATATCAACCCTTCCACAATGTTATAGTTGGCAACATGCACGGTAATAAGCAACATGAGTACTGTTATCAGATGCCAGCTGCTCCGTGAGAGATCGAGGCGGAGGGCACGGGGAAACCAACTCAGCGCGATCAATACGTAGACCGCTACTACGATGTATGGATTCAGCACACCCGTATTTACCAGGGCCGAATATATCCACAGCACGAGCAGGTACGAGATCACTTTAATCGAAAAAGCAGAGCGAGTCATGATATGTTCCATTGTTCGACCTCACAGGGGAAGACGCAGACTGGCCCGGTTCCTCTATGGCTCAGCCTGCTGCACCCACGGCATTTTGGCCTGCGACTACACCTGGACCAGCTTCCCCTCCTGAACCTTCCACTGGCTGACGTCAATGATCCGGGCAGAAAAAGCATACAGTTCGGTAGCACTACTGGTGGGATCAAAATGCAAAAAGAGGTTCTCGGAATCGGCATCCGGGGGAGAAGGCGCAAGCTGCCTGGCCTGGGGCGGCAGCAGTTGGATCATGGCGAGCGCGCGCAAAATGCGATAGAGATGATTGATACCCGTGGCAAATGGAATCTTGCCCGATGCTGTGAACAGCTGCACCTGATATTCGTTATATATCAAGTGGTGCGCGATTGACGCCACCATAACGATTGCTTTCTCGAACTGCTCTTGAATATGCGGATCTTTATGGTGCGCCGAGCTGTTGCTCAGGAAGAGGCTCACCTTATGCTTCTCCTCGCGTTCGAATTCACGAATCATCAGCTTGGCACTCTTTGCCGATACCTTCCAGTGAATAAAACGTGCACTGTCGCCACTCTGGTACTCACGCAGACCGTAGAGACTCGTGCCCGGGCCTTTGCGACCCCGATCGTGTTCACCGAAATCCACGTGCGACGCCCCCAGAAAATGCGTTATGTTAAGTATCTGTGGATAAATAACAATCTCGCGCGGTCGCATAAACGTAACGCTGCGTTCGAAGAATCCAAAAGGAAACCGCGAGGATACCCGCAGCGATTTAAGGGTGTAGACACCGCGGCGCGGAAATGCGCAGAAGTAAAACGTCTTTACTTGATCCCGCTTCGAGACCTTCATGAGAAACGTTGACCCGATACATTCGTTCGTATCCAGATGGTCGCTCACTCGCAAAGAATAGGAGGCGAACAGGCGCTTGCGGTTGCGAATGAGCAGCTGGATCGGAAATTGCTCCTCTGCGGCAATGTGATTTGGCACAATACGATCCAGCTCAATGCTGCGCAGCGTCACTGTGGAGAGCACGCCTGAAGTAATCAAAAGCGAGAGCATTATTGACAGAATTAGATAGAGCAAATTCGTCCCTGTGTTCATTGCGGCAAAGCCGATAAAAAACGTGATCCCAATAAAAAGCGCTCCCTCTAGCGTCAGACGCCGGCCCCACCGCTTTCCTAGCCATGCCTTCGCCCACCGCCGAATCGCAGCAATGAGATGTTTTGGCAGATTCACCTTATCGTCCGATTGTCAGAAGAGTTCAACACGCATAATCGCTACGCACATTCCCAGATGAAACAGTTACAATCGTGTCACAAAACGTGCACAATGACAATAAAAAATTCTCTGATCACCTCAAAGGCGGTTTTTGCGAAACCTTGGCTTGGAAAAATCATGCAATGATTTGTTATCTCCAGCGTTACCCCGGCAGGCATCCATATGCTCAATAAGATCAGTAGCCTTTGCCAATCTCGTGGCGACCGGGCATGGTCTATTATTGCTCCTCGTATAGATAATGGAACAATTGGACAAATTCCCTGTAGCGGTCGCATTTATGCGACGTCTTTTGTCGCCACCGCAACAACCTTGTGCGATAAATCGCACCGCTACAATTCTATCAGACTGTATCTTTTTCTTTACGAAGACCAATAATTGGGTCTTGAGGCAGCAGGCTGGGTATGCCTATCTTTGTGGCGATCAAGGCCAGATGCTCGTCTGCCAGGCGATGCGTAAATGGCTGGTTCTTTGAGCGTTAGAACAGAGCCCTTTCACCTTAAAGCCCGAACAAAAGCAGCGACGGCATCTTGTGGGTTTGGCTCTATTTTCCCTTGACACTCTTTCCGTAGCTCCTATATATTGCCTTTTCGTATTTGCTCATCGCCTCCGATAGGAGGGACGTTTTTTTGTGAAGACCTACACACCAAAGCAAGGCGATCTCACTGAGAAGTGGTACGTGGTGGATGCGCAAGATCAGATTCTCGGCCGCCTGGCTGCTCGCATCGCCGCTGTGCTCCGGGGTAAATGTCTGCCTACCTTTACTCCGTATGCCAATATGCAAACCCACGTGATTGTGGTTAATGCTGGCAAGGTGCGCCTTACAGGCAAAAAAATGAAAACGAAAACCTACTATCGTCATACGCTTTATCCGGGTGGAATCCGATCCACCACTGCCGAGCAGCTGCTTCAAAAGAAACCTACTGAGCTGGTGCGCCGCGCGGTGCGTGGCATGATTCCTCACAATCGCCTGGGCAGTGCTACGATGAAGCGGCTGCGCATCTACGCCCAGCCTACTCATCCGCATCAGGCCCAGAACCCAGAGCCGCTGCAGCTCATTACCCGAAAAGCACGGGAGGAAGACTAATGGCTATAGAGCAATATTACGGCACGGGCCGCCGCAAAACGTCCACGGCACGCGTATTTCTTCGGCCTGGTAAAGGCCGCTTGATCGTGAACAAAGAGCCGTGGAACAAGCACTTCGGCGAGCGCCCGCTGATCGAACAGCAGATCAAGCAGCCGCTGAAAGAGACCCACACGCTAACCAAGTATGATATCCTGGTGACCGTGAAGGGCGGCGGAGCGATTGGCCAGGCTGGCGCGATCCGCCATGGCATTGCACGCGCCCTGCTTCAGGCCAATCCTGCTTATCGCTTTGCACTGAAAAAAGCCGGCCTGCTTACCCGCGACCCTCGCATGAAGGAGCGGAAAAAGTACGGCCAGAAGGGCGCCCGCAAACGCTTCCAGTACTCGAAACGCTAAGCCCTCGGCAAAACGGATGAAGAGAAACATTACCTCGCGGGATGTTCGGCACTGCCTGAACATCCCGTTTTTCGTTTTCCATCGCGGTGCTTTCGCAATTTGAACCCGAATTTTGCAGTTGCTCTGAAGAAAAAAGAAGGTAAATTGCGGTAGCTAAAGCAAGATCTGTCGCTCAGGGCTACTGTCAGCACTAGTGCCTGGCTCACCAAAAGGTGAGCCAGAAGCCAGTAGCGATTTCATACGCCTTGGGCGGATGAAATCGCGCGTATGGGAAGGTTTAGGAAGGGAGCGCGAGGGGTAACCCTTTTTCTAAAGGGTTCCCCTCGCATCATGAAAACGTGGTCCAGATGCAAAATCCGTGTTGAATTACGCAGTGCACGATTGTGCTGAACCGCGGCCAGTTTTGACTGTGCTACCGCGCTGAGTCGCACTCAAAAGGGGCAAACACATGCCTGCATCGTTCAAATCGTTCCTCAAACGCGTCCTCTTGCTTCTCCCCTCCATAGGGGAGTTGCGCCAGGAGGCGCCTGTCTATCTGCTCGCCGTTGCCTCGGGACTCATCATGCGTCTTCCTTTTCCTCGCTTCAATTGCTGGTGGCTTGCCTGGATAGGCCTCATCCCTTTTCTCTACGCCCTGCAGCAGCGAAAAGCAAAGAGCGGGTTCTACATCGGCCTCCTCTTCGGCTTCACTTTTTACTACACGAACGTCTTCTGGCTGAATTCCCTCATGCGCTTTAATCAGTTTGTGCCGATTGGCATTGTAATTGCGGGGCTTTACCTGGGCATTTACGGTGCGGTCTTTGGTTGGGCCGCAGCGCATTTCTTCCGCTGCGTGCCGCGAATAGCCTTCCTGGCTGTCCCGGCCATCTGGGTCGTGCTTGAGTATATCCGTGCGCTTGGGGTATTTGCCTTTCCCTGGGCGTTTCTATCTTCTTCGCAACACAACAATCTCATCGCCATCCAGATCGCGGATATTACGGGCACCTATGGCATTAGCTACCTGATCGTGCTGGTAAATGGTGTGATTGCGGAAGCGCTCTACCGCGCTTTGCACCGTGCAGGCAGAATCTCGATAGCGAAAATCGTCATCGCAGTCGCGCTCATCGGTCTTGTGATTAGCTACGGCGCGCTTGCCATGGGGAGGAGCTACGCCACCGGGAAGCCGCTGCGCGTCGGCGTGATTCAGCCCAGCGTGCCTCAGGAAAAAAAGCTCGCCAGCTACATGTCGCCCATCGAAGAGGTACGCGTCCGGCTAAGCTCGGAGCTTCTTGCGCAGCTCGTCTCAATGCTGGAAGCAAATCAGGGCAAAGGCATTGAGCTTTTTGTATTGCCGGAAACCGCGATCACTGAGCTTGCATTCGCACAGGATGCTCCGCTGCATCGCTACCTGGAATCTCTTGCCGTGCGTCTCGAGGCCTCGCTCTTCTTCGGCGCAGACAATGCAACCCCTCTCGACGCCACAGGCCGTCCCGCGAATAATTACCAGGAGGCTGTTGACATCGAAGCCTATAACAGCGCCTGGTTGATTGACCGCCATACCGGTCTCAGCTCGAATGTCTACAATAAAATTCAGCTTGTCCCCTTTGGCGAACACGTGCCGTTCTTCGACGCTATTCCTTACTTTCAAGAGATGATCATACAGGTCGGGAGCTTTCAGGAGGGCACGGAATCCACGATTTTCACATGCGAAGGCCTGCGCTTTGGTGCCATAATCTGCTTCGAGTCGAGCTTTGCCTATCTTGCGCGCCGCCTTGTGCGCAATGGCGCTCAATTCCTGGTTGTGATCACTAACGACGCCTGGTTCAGCCGTTCAGCGGGGCCGTACCAGCACGACTCACTCGCCCAGTTTCGCGCCATTGAAAGCCGCCGCTTCCTGGTGCGCTGCGCTAATACCGGAATCTCGCGCATTATCACGCCAACAGGCCGGACCATCACGAGCCTGCCGCTCTATGCCCGCAATGCCTTTGTCTCGACAATTCGCGCACAAGACGGCTTGACTTTCTATATGCGCTATGGTGATATATTTATTGTTTTGTGCGTGATGCTGGTGGCAGGTGCTGCGGGCTGGGCCGTGCGAAGTTGCTTCCAGTCTGCATCAGCGCGAACCACAAAGCCTCAGGCACCGCCATCTGTGTCTTCCTCCAGCACATCCAACTCGCAAGGAGCGTGACGCACCATGCGTGAAGATCTGATTGCCCGGCTTCGGGAACTCCAGCGCCGAGTCCTCCAGATGCGAGACTATCTTTGACCTCTCTGGCAAAGAACAATCCCTCCAGCAGCTCCAACAGAAAAGTGCCGTGCCCGACTTCTGGACCGATACCAGGCGTGCGCAAGATACACTTAAGCAGATCAAATCCCTCCAGACTGTAATCGAACCGTGGAACCGGCTCCACCACGAAATCGCAGAAAATCTCGAACTTGCCGGCCTCCTCTCGGATGATGTCGAGCACGCTGCTGATCTCCAATCCCTCGAACAGATCACCGACTCTCTCGATCACCAGGTAGATGACCTCGAGCTCCGCACCCTTCTCAACGCTGAGACGGATATCAACAACTGCTACCTATACATTCATCCCGGCGCAGGCGGCACCGAGTCGTGCGACTGGGCCAACATGCTGATGCGCATGTATGTGCGCTGGTGCGAAGACAAGGGCTACGAAACACGGCTGGTGGACCTCCAGCCGGGCGACGAAGCTGGCATCAAGAGCGCCACGATTCTCGTGCAGGGCGACTATGCTTACGGGTATCTGAAGGCTGAGAGCGGAGTGCACCGGCTGGTGCGCATTTCGCCTTTTGATGCAAACAAGCGCCGCCACACCTCTTTCGCCTCGGTTTTCGCTTCACCGGAAGTAGATGAAGATATTGAAGTGGAAATCAAGGAAAGCGACCTGCGGATCGACACGTTTCGCTCTAGCGGTGCGGGCGGCCAGCATGTCAACGTCACCGACTCCGCAGTGCGCATCACGCATCTCCCTACGCGGACCGTTGTGCAATGCCAGAACGAGCGATCCCAGCACAAGAACCGTGCCATGGCGATGAAGGTGCTGCGTTCGCGTCTCTACCAGTATTACTTAGAAAAGCAGCGAGAGGAACAAGCCACGAAGGAAGGAGAAAAGAAAGACATCGCGTGGGGAAGCCAGATTCGTTCCTACGTATTTCAACCCTATACGCTGGTCAAAGACCACCGCACGAACACTGAGATTAGCAGCGTGCAGCGAGTCATGAATGGTCACCTCGATCCCTTCATCCACGCCTACCTGAGGCAGAAAAAAACATAACGCTCGTCTCTGTGTCTTTGTGCCTCTGTGGCGGTGCTTGATTAAAATAATTACTCGATAGGCGCTTTCTTCCGTTCTGGCGCTAATCGCGGAAAAGATAACATCATGCGCGTCGGTCTAATTCAGGCTATTATCCCTGAATTTATTGATATCTGGCAAGGGGATCAGCCACTCGGACTCGGCTATCTCTCCAGTTATATTAAAGCAAATGTCTCTGACGTCGAGATACACCTGGCGCGGAACGAGAAAGAGCTCCTTGATGGACGTCCCGAGCTGGTCGGAGTCTCTGCAGTTACCTACAATTTTGGCGAAGCTGCTCGTCTGGCCCGTCGTGCAAAAGACGAATTCGGCTCCTTCACGGTTCTTGGCGGGACGCATATTACGGCACTTCCAGAGTCGCTCCCTGACAGCTTTGACGTCGGCGTACTAGGCGAAGGAGAAATGACCTTTGTCGAACTTATTCGTGCACTCCAGAATAATACAACCGCGGTCGCAGACTTGAGAAAGATTAACGGCATCACTTTCCACAATGGCGAAGCAGTGGAAATTACCGCGCGCAGGGAGCTTATTCGTCCTCTGGATTCACACCCATTTCCGGATCGAGCGCTGTTCGAAGCAAGCTCGGGTCTCAAAGAAGGTAACGTAAGTTTCATCAGTTCTCGTGGCTGCCCCTACGATTGTGCCTTCTGCTCCTCGGTGATTCACTGGGGGAGAACGATCCGGAATTTCTCGGCCGATTATCTCATCAGAGAAATCTCAGAGGTGGTGGAAAAGTATCATCCGAAGCGGGTGGAGTTTGTGGACGATCTGTTTCTGAATGACAAAAAGCGATTTCGTAAAGTCTGCGAATTTATTGTATCCTGCGGACTGAGTGATAGGCATCTCACATTTCATCTTACCGGCCGGGCTAATAACATAGACGAAGAAATGTGTGAATCAATGAAATCAATTAACACTACCCAGCTGTTTATCGGCCTGGAATCTATGTCAGACAAGGTGTTGAAAAGTCTTGGAAAGCGTGGTGTGAGTGTGGAGATCAATCGCCGCGCAGTTGAACTGCTTCATAAGTATGACATACCCATTAATGCGTCGTTTATCATTGGCACCCCCGGCGAGACTGTTGATGACGCCTACCTCAATTGCCAGTTTGTTCTCGAGAATCTTGAGAAATTTTCTCACGTGGATGGCGGCATATTGCGAATCTTCCCCGGAACCAAGTTCTGGCAGGACGCAATTAGCAAAGGGATCATTACCGAGAGCGACATGAGAGGGATTGTTCTTGATCCAGAAGATATTGATGGCTGGAAATTTATGAAGACTAAGTACCCTATGCTTACCGACACCATGAGCCGCGGGGAAGTGATGATCTTCCAATTGCTGTTTAGTACTTTTACCAAGCTGGTCACCTCCAAGCACGAATTGTCGGCTAAAAAACAGGATATAGAAATGCTCATCGCAAAAAGCGTTGATCAGTTGGGAATCCGCGATACCTGGCGCTCACTGTTTAAGAAATTGGGCGCGAAGCTTCGTAAGACACCTTCTTCTTAGATGCTCCATCCAACTTGCCCAGGAGGGGGACTCACACCGCCGGAGGGCTCGGTAAGATAACGAAATTAATTGACCGCAAAGGCAGGGTATTTGTAGACTTTTCGGCAAATGTCACAGGTAGCGGGGATACTTGTGCTATTAATAATAGATTATGTCGCCGGGTGCGGCACTTGGCTCTCCAATATGCAGACGTGCCCACAAGGCCCTTGTGGATTTGGAAAAAGAAATTCGAGAGAATTTGAAAGAGATCGGCTATGGTTTACAACCCACTAGAACCCTACAATGATCTGCCATTGCTGCCACCTCAGCAGGAATTAGAAACAAGACCGGTTCTTAGGAAGTGTATTGCGGCGAACAAATCCTTAGCTGAGTTAAAAGGTGCGGGCGATTTGATACCCAATCAATCGATGCTGATCAACGCCATTCCTCTTAAGGAAGCTCAGCTCAGCTCGGAGATTGAGAATATAGTGACCACCCAGGACAAGCTCTTCCGTGCTGCAATAGACGAGAGTGGAAATGTTGACCCCGCTACCAAGGAAGTGCTGCGTTATCGAACCGCCGTACATCACGGCTTCGATGTATTGAAGAATCAGAAGCTAACACTGTCTGTAATCCAAGATCTGTGCAGCATTATTCGTAACCAGCCGGTCTCGTTTCGTACTGAAGAGCGTGTTGCCATCGGCAATCCGGTCACCCGGGCCGTCATCTATACGCCCCCTATCGGAGCTTCATTGATTGGTGAAAAACTGGAGAACTTGGAGAATTACCTTCTTTCCCGTGACGCTCTTGATCCATTGATCAAAATGGCCGTTATTCATTATCAGTTAGAGGCGATCCACCCTTTCACCGACGGTAATGGTCGAACCGGCCGCATACTCAACGTCCTTTATATGATTGAAGAAAACTTAATCCGTATCCCAGTGCTTTACCATAGCCGCCACATCATTAAGAACAAGCAGGAATATTACGACAGGCTCCGCGCGGTCACGGAAGAGAAAGACTGGGAAAACTGGCTTCTCTACATGCTTACCGCCGTGGAGGAAACAGCCAAATGGACCACTAGCCGCATACTTGCTATTCGCGATTTGTTCGAGCAGACATGCGAAAGTTGCCGGGTGGAGTTGCCGCGCAAGGTTTACTCAAAAGAGCTAATCGAGATCATTTTTATCCAACCTTACTGCAAAATCAAATTCCTGGTTGACGCCGGAATAGCCAAGCGCCAGACCGCCGCCGAATACCTTAGAGCTTTGGAGAATATCGGCATTCTGGTCAGCGAAAAGCGGGGCCGCCAAATAATCTACAAGCATCCTGCGCTTCTGGAGGTGCTGAGTGCCTGATTTGTCAACATCTTCAGAACCATTAGAAAAACGTCGAAATCTACCGATTTTTTCAACATATTGCCTAATTGGGTCGAATTTATCGACATGTTCCGAACAATTTGTCGAAAACCGCGGCATTTCTCGACACATTTTGGCTATCTGTCGAAGGGTTGGACACAAATATCTCAAATCAGCGCACTTTCTCCCAGATTTGTAATTCTCTTTTTTAACAGCTGTAGAAATTTTTTTGGCGCATTTTCGGGACAGAGCACGAAATTCACTAGCAATTGTTCTTGATTCCGCGGATATTGACGGCAGGGACCAATGAAAACCAGGTACCCTATGCTTACCGACACCATGAGCCGCGGGGAAGTGATGATCTTCCAATTG